>NZ_JBSFWK010000046.1:0-70730 GCF_053594815.1 Streptomyces sp. NPDC002577
ACCACATGACCGCGATCTGGGCCGGCATCGACGCAGGCAAAACCCACCACCACTGTGTCGCGATCGACGAGAGCGGCCGTCGGCTGCTGTCCCGACGCGTCGCCAACGACGAACCCGAGCTCCTCCAACTCCTCGCCGACGTACTGGACCTGGGCGACGAGGCGACCTGGGGCATTGACCTGGCTGACGGCGGAGCCGCCCTGGCCATCGCCATCCTGCTCAACCACGACCAGCCGGTGCACTACATCTCCGGCCGGGCCATCCACCGCGCCTCCGAGAGCTACCGCGGTGAGGGCAAAACCGACGCCAAGGATGCCGCCGTCATCGCCGACCAGGTCCGCGTCCGCCGGGACCTTCACCCCTTACGCACCAGAGACGAGACCGTCACCGACCTCAAGATCCTCACCGGCCGCCGCATGGACCTGGTCGCGGACCGCACCCGCACCGTCAACAGGCTCCGCGCTCAACTCACCGGCATCTTCCCCGGCCTGGAACGGGCCCTGGACCTCACCAACACCGGCCCGCTCACCCTGCTGACCGGCTACCAGACCCCAGCGGCTCTCCGACGGATCGGAGCCAAGCGGCTGGAAACCTGGCTGCGCAACCGCCGTGTCCTCCGCGCCGACAGGCTCGCCGAGACGGCCCTCCAGGCCGCCGAACGCCAGCACACCAGCCTCCCCGGCGAGAAGCTGACCGCCCAGCTGGTGCACACGTTGGCGAAGGAGGTGATGGGCCTCAACCAGCAGGTCGCGGAACTCGACAAACGCATCGAGGCCCGGTTTCGCGAGCATCACGACTTCGACGTGATCACCAGCATGCCCGGCATGGGCATCATCCTCGGCGCCGAGTTCCTGGCCGCCACCGGCGGCGACATGACGGTCTTCGGCACCCCCGACCGCCTCGCCGGCTTCGGTGGCGTCGCACCTGTTCCCCGCGACTCCGGCAAGATCAGCGGCAACCTCCGCCGCCCCCAGAGATACAACCGCAGGCTCCAACGCGTCTTCTACACCGCGGCGTTGTTCAGCATCCGACACTGCGATGAGTCGCGCCGGTTTTACGACCGCAAGCGCGCCGAAGGTAAGCGGCACACTCAGGCAGTGCTCGCCCTGGCCCGCCGCCGCGTCAACGTCCTCTGGGCCCTCCTGCGCGACGGACGGACCTACGAGGTCGTGCCTCCTGCGGCTCTCGCGGCTTGACAGACAGCATTAGGAATCGATGACATCCATCCGTGAGGTGCTTTGTGTCTTCTCTCCCCGCAACGACCAACCCGTTCCCTGTCCGCGTCTTCGGCGGCCCGACCGCCCTCTTCGAGTGCGGCGGCCTGCGCTTCCTGACCGACCCGACCTTCGACGCCCCGGGCGACTACGCCCGTCCCGACGGCCGGTTCCTGACCAAGACCGCCCCCTCCAGCGGAGCCCCCGCCGACCTCGGCCCCATCGACGTGGTTCTGCTCTCGCACGACGAGCACCCCGACAACCTCGACACCTCCGGCCGGGACCTGCTCGCCGACGTCCCGCTCACCCTCACCACCCCCGGCGGCGGACAGCGCCTTAAGGCGAAGGCCAAGGGCCTGGCCGACTGGGAGTCCATCGAACTGAACCGCCCCGACGGCGGCACGATCACCGTGACCGGCGTCCCCGCCGTCCACGGCCCCGGCCCGCGTGAGGAGGTCGAGCCGATCACCGGCCAGGTCGTCGGCTTCATCCTGACCGGAGAGGGTCTGCCGACCGTCTACGTCAGCGGCGACAACGCCTCCCTCGACGCGGTCAAGGAGATCGCCGAGCGCTTCGCCCCCATCGACACCGCCCTCCTCTTCGCCGGCGCCCCCCGCTTCCCCGCACTTTTCGACAACCAGCTGATCGTCCTGAACAGCGCCCAGGCCGCCGAGGCCGCCCAGCTCCTCGGTGCCCGCCGCGTGGTCCCCGTCCACTACGACAGCTGGGCCCACTTCACCGAAGGCCGCGACGAGCTGGTAGCCGCCTTCACCGCCGCCGGTCTGGCCGACCGCCTGGACTGGGGCCAGCGAGACTGACCTACGGCGCCAAAAGCGCCAACGGCAACGGCGAGATCTCCACGCCGCTTACAGCCGGGGCTCGGCCGCCCGCCGGGCCCCCGGCCCCGTCGTAGCTGTCAGTACTTCTCGACTGGTGAGCACTTCGGTTACTGCGATCCCCTCATGTGACTCCCGAACTCGTGAACATCAGCTGCCCGTCGTCCTCGTGAACAGAGCCAGCCAGACCATGTGGACACGGCAGGGCCGGTGGATACCGGGTGCCATGAGCTCCACGCGGCGAAGGGCATCGGCGCGGGCTGGGCGTTGCCAGCGGTCAAGCCAGGCCGCACTGCCTGAGCAGGCGACATTGGCGCACTGCAGCGCCGGTGCGGGGCAAATCCTCATCGAAGACCTCGAAGATCAGCTGTACCGAAGAGGGACGGAACAGACGCCGCGATCAGCGCACCCCTGCCGCTCCCGTGGAGCCTGACGCGGCGCCAAGTAAGCAGCCGATCCGGACCTCCGTCGATGCCATCGTCGCCGCACGACTGCGCGCCGCCAGAGCCACCCGCACCAGCCACCTGCACCACAGCCCTGACCCGGCCAGGGGTAGGAAGCCCGCGCACCGCCGTCCGGCGGACCCTCGGCGCGGCTGTGTCCCTTTCGGAACGCGCGGTGGGACTCGAAGAGGGGCGATGAGGGGCCGGGCCCCCCACGGGCGCCCGCGCTGTGACGCTCGCGCCAGGAGGCCCGCGACCTGAGTCAAAAATCGCCCTGCCGCGACGCAAGAGCGTGTGGCTCTATCGGAGGAAGCGTCTGGTCAGCTCGGTCCAGCGCTGAACGGTACGACGACGCACGCCTCGGATCTCACCGGCGATAAGGTGATATGAAGGAAAATCCATTATTTCGGAGTCGCTATGGGCCGACGCCGCACCTTCCTTCCCGGCAGCCCCAACAGCCCCGACAGCCCCGACAGTCCGGTAGAGGAGCTGCTGACGCTGGGGCATCTTGCGGGTGAGGCTCTGGAGCGGGTCAAGCTGCAGCGGGCGAGGGTAGAGCTGGCTGCGGCACTGCAGCGCTATCTGCTGCCACCTCAGCTGCCTGATCAGCCGCCTGGACTGCGGATCGCCGCCCGGTACGCGCCCGCGCGGGGCGGCTTGGACGTGGGCGGCGACTGGTATGACGCTTTTCCACTTCCGGACGGCTCGGTGGCGATGGCCATCGGCGATGTACAGGGGCATGACGTGGAGGCTGTGGCGTTCATGGGCCAGGTCCGCACCGGGCTGCGGGCCATCGCGCACACCACCACCGACCCCGGCGAAGTGCTGGAAGGCACCAACGAGCTGCTGCTTTCCATGGGCTGCGGGCTTTTTGCGACCTGTACCTTCGTCCGCTTCGACCCGCGCACCGGCGAGCTGGCCGCCGCCCGCGCCGGGCACGTCCCCATGGTCTGGGCCACCGCCGGCGGCCGATGCGGTCTCGCCATGAACGACGGCGGGCTGCCCCTGGGCATCCAGTCCGCCGAGAAGTACCCGGTGAACCGGCGACGGCTGACCGAACCCTGCGTCTTCGTCCTCCTCACCGACGGTGTGGTCGAAGGCCCGTCCTGTCCCCTCGAAAGCGGCCTCGACACCGTGATGCAGCTGGTCACCGACGGTATCGACAGCAGCGTCGACGACCTGGCCGCCCAGGTGGTCGCGGTGGCCGACCTCACCGGCCACAGCGACGACGCCGCCGTCCTCGTCGCCTGCTACGACGGCCCCCCGAACGGCTCGCTTGCGGACGGGGCGGACCCCCGTTGACTGTCACGGCGATCACCCTGCGCAACCTGCGTCACGGCAGGCTGCCGCGCCACGTCACCACCAGCCTTCAGATACTCGTCCTTGCCGCGGTCTACTTCGGCACCGCCAAGCTCGGCCTGTCTCAGCAACTGCCCCACAGCCCGATCAGCAGCCCGCTGCTGCCCCCGGCCGGTTTCGCCCTGGCCGCCCTGCTGCTCTTCGGCCTGCGTATGTGCCCGGGCATCGCCATCGGCGCGTTCTGCGCCAACATCACGGCCGACCCGTCCCTCTCCGTCGCGCTGGCGATCACGGCGGGGGCCACCCTCGCCCCGATCTGCGCTTACCTCCTCCTGCGCCGCGCGGGATTCCACATCGAGATACAGCGGTTGCGGGACGTGCTCGCGTTGATCTTCGTCGGAGCGCTGGCCGGGATGGTGGTCGGGGCCGTGGTCGGCACCGGTGTGCTGGTGCTGTCCGGCAGGCTGCCGGCGAGCGGCTTCTGGCCGAGGTGGTGGGTGTGGTGGGCCGACGACGCGCGGGGCGTACTCGTCGTCACGCCGCTGCTTCTCGTTCTGCGCCGTGTCCGGCTGCCCCGCGGCGTGTCGGCGTTGCGCTGGGTCGAGGCATGGGCGCTCGCCGTGGCCACGATCGCCGCTTCGCTCTCGGTGAATGTCTCCGCTTTCCTCTTCCTGGTCTTCCCCTGCCTGATCTGGGCCGCCTTCCGCTTCCAGTTGGCCGGTGCCGCGCCGTGCCAGCTGGTCGTCTCGACACTGGTGATGTTCGCGCTGGCCCACAGAACCGGCGCGTTCGCCCACCGGGGGGCCGTTCTCAACGTGATCACCTACCAGGCGTTCAACCTCGCCACGGCACTCACCGCCCTGCTGCTCTCCGTGATCATCGCCGAGCGGAACCGGACCCAGCAGGAGATCAGACAGGTCTGCGGGCAGCTGGCCGAGCTGGTGGCCGAACTCGGCCCCGTCGAGACCCCGCACCGCAAGCCGGCCCCACCCGGCACCGGCGGGCTCCCACGCATCGACGACACCAGCGGCGCCGGCACCGAGGCGACGCCAGACCCGAGGACCCAGACCGCTGAACGCCTGGGCCAGGCCAGATGCTCCTCCCCAAAGAGCCGCACCCCACGCAACAACCCCGGCCGGCAATAGAAGATGACCGGCGCGAGGAGGGCGAGCCTGCCGTCGGCGACCGCCTCCCGCAGCCTGCGCCCGATTGCCCGCCCCCAGGGGTTGAGACCCCCCGATCCCGAGAGAGCGACTTCACCGACCGTGGCCTTCCAGCGGCCGGCGCCCGCGATCCCTACGATCACGTGGTCGGGGATGCGCCGGTAGCCGTGATCCGCCGGCGTAGGTGCATCACGTCGTCCAGCAGGTGCACCACGTCGTCCAACTAGCAGAACGGCGCTCAGTGTCTCCCGCGGACCAGGCAAAGGCGGTGCTCAGATACGTCTCGATGGCGAGATCGTCATTTCGCATCTCCAGCTCGCCGGCGGACAGCTCACGAATGCCGTCTTGCACGCGAACCTCCAGCCCCGTCCGGGTTGCCTGCGGCGCGGCGGTGAGCTGAGTCACGCCCTGGCGGTGTCGTCCGGCGAATCGGCCGAGCTCCTTGAAGCTCTCGGCTGCCGCGTGAGGTGAGGTTGCCAACCTCGCTGAGGGCCCGATGGCGGATCTCGCACCACGGTGCCGTCACGGGGTCGGGCCCAGCCCGGATCTAGCGGCCGCCCGACAGCGAGCTTCAAGGTGCTCGCCCCACTTCGTGGCGCGGTCCTCCACTGGCCAGTGCTTGTCGCGCGGGAGTGCATCCAGCCGGACGTCAGTGCGAGACGGCGTCGACGAGGGTGGCCAGCGCTGCCGCGAGACGCGGGAGCCCGCAGCCGGCAGGGCCGCCGGGCTCGGTCATGTAGGTGTCCCGGCGGATCTCTACCATCAGGGCGCTGACCCGCGGCTCGCTCCCGTAGAACTCCAGGGGCACGTACGTGCCGCTGAACGGGCTGTCGAGCCCCGTCTCCCCGCACTCGGCGAACGCCTTGCGGGCGGTGGCCTGCAGTTCGGGCGGAGTGTGGAAGGCATCGGTGCCCAGGCAGATGGGCGGCCGGAGCCCGTCGTCGTGCAGCTCGTAGGGCAGCGGGGCGGTGGGGTACGAGTGCAGGTCGATGACGACGGCCCGCCCGGTGACGGCCAGCCGGTCGGCCACCGCGTCCCTCATCGCCTGTGCGTACGGCCGGAAGTAGCCCTCGATCAGCGGCTCCGGGTCGTTGTCCTCGGGCCGCAGGGGTGCCCGGTGCGTGGTCCGGGTGTACACCGCGCCCATCCCGACGGCGAGCATCTCCTCCCGCTCGTCCGGGAACCTCTCCGGGTCGACGACCAGCCTCGACAGCCGGTTGACGAACCGCCAGGGCGTGACGCGGCACAACCGGGCTGCGTCGGCGGCCAGTTCGGCGGTGTGCGCATCGGTGATGTGATCGAGTTCCCGCTCCAGCGCCTCGTCGTCCAGCAGGATTCCCTCACGCACAGCGGACGGAATCTCCCGCGAGGAGTGCGGCACGTGCACGATCACGGGGGAGTCGTCCGCGCCGGGCAGGAGCTCGACGGACGGGGGAGGGTGGGACACGGGCGGCTCCGGGTGTTGTCAGTGCTCCGGTGCAGGTTCAGGGTGCGTTGCTGTAGGCGGGCCGGGGTGCGAGGGTGTACGCCCCAGCGTATGCGGGTTCGCAGGCGGCCGGTGCGGTCGAGAGATGATCAAGGATTGTATGGGCTCTTGAAGATCGTGCGGCGGCCGTGAGCCATGCCATATGGCAGGTCACCAGCGCAACTGCGTGCCCAGGTCTGACCCGGACGGCCTCACTGCTGCAGCTCAAGCACCCGCGCAAGTCGGCCCCGTGGTTCACCGCGCTCTTCTACCTCAACCCGATGGACAACATGGGGGCCAGGTTCCTCGCCCCTGGCGCCCCACGCCAGCCCAGCCCCTGGGGCATCGAGAGCCGATACCGCAGCAGCACCGAGACGAATGACCGAGGCCTTCGGCGCGGGACGCGCCGGGCCCCCGGAGCAAGCGCTCCGGGGGCCCGGTGATGTATGGCCGCGAGATCAGGCGGGAGTGATGTTCTCCGCCTGCGGGCCCTTTTGGCCCTGCGTCACGTCGAAGGTCACCGCCTGGCCTTCCTGGAGCTCGCGGAAGCCGGAGGAATTGATGTTGGAGTAGTGCGCGAAGACGTCCGGTCCGCCACCGTCCTGGGAGATGAAGCCGAAGCCCTTTTCGGAGTTGAACCACTTGACGATTCCGCTGGCCATGCTGGTGCCTCTCAGTCGATATCGGATCCGCACCGCGCGGACCCACAGGTCCTGGTCCTGCACAGCAAAGCGCCCACGCCGGAGCGCGGGCAGGTACTGCGAACCACGACATCTGGCAGCGACGCTACACGGCGGAACTGACTATCACCAGAGCGCAACGGCCACGCCTCGCCCTGCGCTCCTACGACATGCCACCGGCGTCCAAGGTCACCGTCACCCGGGCCGACGGCAGCACGGAGACCGAGCCCGCCCAGCAGCCCGAGCGCGCGCGTACGTGGTGTACGTCCACCGGTCGCTGCTGCCGCCGATGGTGCGGAAGTGCGCGCTCACGACCGGCAGCCCGAACTCCGGGTCCACCCAGGTACGGCGGCAGGTGCAGCCGTCGCCCGTCGTCGAGGTCGTCGGCGGACTCGCAGCGCAGTGCGGCGCAGCCCAGGGCTTCGGCAAGTCTGACGGGGCATGGGCGGCGCCATGGACCTCGTGGCCGACACCCGCCGGGTCGTCGTGCTCACCGAGCACCAGGCCAAGGACGGCTCGCCGAAGATCGTCGAGAAATGCGCGCTGCCCCTGACTGGCGTGGGCGTGGTGCACCGCATCATCACCGACCTAGTGCCCCAACAGGCAACGTTCGCCCCGTTGCGACGCCCGGCACGCACTCTCGCCCCACCGGCCGAAAGCCCAAGTACATCCAGTACGAGGGCTTCCGGCCGGCACGCCGAGAGCACGCACCGGACGCCGCTCCTTGACGGGCAACGTTGCCTGCCGGGGCACTAGCCCTCCTCGACGTCACCTCAGACGGACTGGTACTGCGCAGGCTTGCCCCGGGCGTCGCCCTCGCCGACCTGCGGGCCGCCATCGGAGCACCGGTCGAGGAAGCCGTCTGATACCCGCGCCGGTGCGCTGCGAGCACCCCGAGGAGGATTCGACCGGCAGTCGGTAGGATCCACCCGCGCCGCGCAGCGTTCCTGCCACGCCGGATCCATGATCGTGCGCATCCACTCCGGCGCGGCTGCGGCGAGCGCCTTCAGGGTCGCCTGCAATTAAAATGATGCGTCCGGCACGCGGAGGAGGGGCCGGGGGCCCTGCCCGTGCGCGGCCTGGCCGCGGACATGGGCGGTGGCGCCGTCGAGCCTTGGGTTCGGGAGGCGGGCCCACAAGCCATTCCCGAAACGAGTTCCATCGGGCCCCGGCCGCGCCCCGGTGCCGGGGGGTGCTTGAGCAAGCGATGTGACGGCCAGATTGCGGTTGTCCTGTGGCGAGTAGTCAACAGACTCGCACGACGTCGAGGGCCGTGAATGCCATGGAGTCTGTTCGCCGGATGTGAGGTCGCGGGCGGGGAGGCGCTCGATGGTGTGCAGGAATTGGCGTGGGGTTCGCTGGCGGGTGTCGCGGTGGCATAGCACGCGCCCTGATTAGAACGGCGAGGGCGAATCCGGCACGGGTGCCACGATGTTGGGCCTCTTCGTGAAGTGCCACGGCCGATGTCCCTGGATGCGCAGATCCGTGCATGGAGAAACTTGACGAGCCGTTGACTTCCGTCTTCGCGGGGCTTTAGCTTCAGCGCGCCAGTTCGTAGAGTCGATCGCCGTTCGGTTTCTCGAACAATATCTGCTCGCGCTGGTCAGAGCCGACCCCACGTTCCTGGGAGGACAACGTGTCACAGCCCTCACACCCGACCGGCTTCAGACGCCGGTTCCGAGATGCCGCCGTCCGGGCGCTGGTGCTCGCGACGGCAGCGGCGGGCGGCCTTGTTGGCATTCAGGCGGCCCACGAGAGCCCCGCCGATCCCGGCCGCGTGGAATCGGCCGCGGTGACGTCCAACCAGATAGCCGTACCCCAGGCGCCTATGGGCTGGGCGTCGTGGAACAGCTTCGCCGCGAAGATCGACTACAACGTCATCAAGGGGCAGACCGACGCGCTCGTGGCGGCCGGTATGCCGGCGGCCGGGTACCAGTACGTCAACATCGACGAAGGGTGGTGGCAGGGCACCCGCGACAGCGCGGGCAACATCACCGTCGATACGTCCGAGTGGCCCGGCGGCATGAAGGCCATCGCCGACTACATCCACAGCAAGGGCCTGAAGGCCGGCATCTACACCGACGCCGGCAAGGACGGCTGCGGCTACTACTACCCCACCGGCCGCCCGGCCGCGGCCGGCACCGGCAGCGAGGGCCACTACGACCAGGACATGCTGCAGTTCTCGCAGTGGGGCTTCGACTACGTCAAGGTCGACTGGTGCGGCGGCGACAAGGAAGGCCTCGACCCGAAGACCACCTACCAGGCCATCAGTGACGCGGTCACCAAGGCATCGGCCACCACCGGCCGCCCGATGACCTTCTCGATGTGCGACTGGGGCAAGCAGAACCCGTGGAACTGGGGCGCCGGTATGGCCTCCCTGTGGCGCACCAACGACGACATCATCGTCTTCGGCAACACCCCCTCGTGGACCAACCTGCTCGCCAACTTCGACCGCAATGTGCACCCCTCGGGCCAGCACACCGGCTACTACAACGACCCGGACATGCTGATGGTCGGCATGAGCGGCTTCACCGCCGCCCAGAACCGCACCCACATGAACCTGTGGGCCATCTCCGGCGCCCCGCTCCTGGCCGGCAACAACCTGTCCACCATGAGCACCGAGACCGCGAACATCCTGAAGAACTCCGAGGTCATCGCGGTCGACCAGGACTCCCGCGGCCTGCAGGGCGTCAAGGTCGCCGAGGACACCAGCGGCCTGCAGGTCTACAGCAAGGTCCTCTCCGGCACCGGCAAGCGCGCCGTCCTCCTGCTCAACCGCACGTCCAGCACGCAGAACATGACCGTGCGCTGGTCCGACCTCGGCCTGACCAACGCCAACGCCACCGTGCGCAACTTGTGGACGCAGTCCGACCAGGGCAGCTTCGGCACCAGCTACACCACCAGCGTGCCCGCCAAGGACTCGGTGCTGCTGACCGTCACCGGCGCCACCGAGGCCGCGAGCACCACCTACGAAGCTGAGGACGCCGCCAACACCAAGGGCGGCTCGGCGGCCAACGCCACCTGCTCCGGCTGCTCCGGCGGCACCAAGGTCGGCAACGTCGGCAACGGCGCGGCCAACACCCTGCGCTTCAACAACGTCGCGGCCACCGAAACCGGCACCAAGGTCATCGACATCGCCTACACCAACGGCAGCAACGCCACCCGCACCGCCGTACTCCGGGTGAACGGACAGAACCCCACCACGGTCGCCTTCCCCAAGACCGCCTCCTGGACCACGCCCGGCACCGTCTCCGTCGAGGTCTCCCTGGGCAAGGGCTCCACCAACACCCTCACCTTCTCCAACGCCACCGCCTGGGCACCCGACTTCGACGCGATCGAGGTCCGTTCGCTACCCGGCACCAACGCCATCCAGCTCGTCGGACAGCAGTCCGGACGCTGCCTGGACATCAACGACAACACCATCACCAACGCAACCGACGCCCAGCTGTGGGACTGCTCCGCAGGGGAGAACCAGGCCTGGGTGCGCACCGCGCGCAAGGAACTGGTGGTCTACGGCAATAAGTGCCTGGACGCCTACCAGGGCGGGACCGCCAACGGCACACGGGTCGTCATCTGGGACTGCAACGGCGGCAACAACCAGAAGTGGGACCTGAACGCCGACGGCACCATCACCAACGTCAACTCTGGGCTCTGCCTGGACGCCTACCAGGCCGGGACCGCCAACGGCACCAAGGCCGTCCTGTGGACCTGCAACGGCGGCGACAACCAGAAGTGGACCCAGCGGTAGAGCAGTGAATGGGGAGCGGGCCTCGGCAACCGGGCAAAGGCCAACGGATCGAAAGTCCGGCTGTGGACCTCCTGGGCGAAGCCACCCAGAGGTGGACCCGAGGGCAGGACACACCAGCGGGCAGGCACAACGAGTGAGCCCATCCTGAAGGGCACCTCCCTGGCCACTGTGACTCGGCGCCCGGCCCAGAAGGCCGCTCCAAGGCCCTACGCCCGAGCGCACCGCCCGGCACGCCGTGTTCTTCGGAATCCGGCAGCACTTCGCTCCACGACATGAACAAGAGGGCTTTGCCAGCGGCGTTTCCCACGCTGCTGGCGGGCGCGCCTTGCCCGGCGGCGTCGGCAGTCGGCGTCGATCGGGACTTCGCGAAGCCGTTGCACGTGGGCGCCATCCAATCGACAGCGGTCTGGTGTACGGCGTTGTGCGGGGCGCCGGTCCCGCCAACCGGCACACAGACAGAGTTTCGACCATGACTCCGCACTCACCCGATCGCGGGACTCGTAAGAAGAAGACAGGAGATGTACATGGCCGTGGTTCTCACCCGGCTGGTGGCGATATGGGTCGCCGCCTGTCTGCTGTTCACAAGCCAGGCACTGATCACCCCTCAGCGGGCGGCCGCTGCCGACCCGGGTTACCTGATGACACACTTCATCGGGGAGGGGTCGACCAATCAGCAGATCTACTTCTCGCACAGCACAGACGGCCTGCACTGGACCGACCTCAACGGTGGAGGCATGGTCCTGCGCTCCACGGTGGGCACGCGTGGGGTGCGCGACCCCTCGCTGGTCCGCTCGCCGGGCGGCGACAAGTACTGGATCATCGCGACCGACCTGTGCATCAGCTGCGGGCAGTCGTGGGGGGATGCCCAGAACAACGGCAGCCGCAACCTCGTGATCTGGGAATCGACCGACCTGGTCACCTGGTCGCAGCCATGGCTGCTCAACGTCGCCGGCACGATCCCCGACGGGCGCAACGCGTGGGCGCCGGAGGCGATCTGGAACCCGGAGACCAACGACTACGTCCTGTACTGGGCGACGAACGCGACGCTGGACGGTGTGCTGAAGCACCGTATCTACTACGCCCGCACGACGGACTTCCGCACCATCACCACCCCGCAGCTCTACATCGATCGCCCCGGCACCCAGGGCATCATCGACACCCAGATCGTCGAGGTGCCGGCAGGTGTCGGCACCTACCGCTACGTGCGGTCCTCCGGCGACGGCCAGATCACGCTCGAAGGCAGCAACTCGATCCTCGGGACCTGGACCACCATCGGCAACCTCTCGGGCATCGGCCTGACCGGCTCGCAGGTCGAAGGTCCGATGTGGATGAAGTTCAGGGATCGTAACGAGTGGGCCCTGTACCTCGACCAGTACGCCTCGGGACGCGGTTACATGCCGGTCCTGACGACCAACCCGTCCAGCTCCGGCACCTACCGGCTTCCGGCGTCGGGAAGTTACAACATGGGCGGGACCAAGAAGCGCCACGGCTCGATCCTGAACCTGACGGCCGCCGAGGAGAGTCGCGTGCTCTCACGCTGGCCCAATACCGCGATCAACCGGCTCCAGTCGTACAACTACCAGGACCGGTACGTGCGGCACACCAACTTCGACGTGCGCATCGATCCGAACGTCAGCCCCGCCGAGGACGCCCAATTCCGGCTGAGGGCCGGCCTGGCGGGCTCCGGCACCGTCTCCTTCGAGTCGGTGAACTTCCCCGGGTACTTCCTGCGGCACTCCGGATTCGACTTCCAACTGGCCTACAACGACGGCACCACCCAGTTCGCCGAGGACGCCACCTTCCGCCAGGTCGCCGGGCTCGCCGACTCGGGCTGGTCGTCGTTCCAGTCGTACAACTACCCGGACCGGTACATCCGGCACTATGCCTACCAGCTCCGGCTCGACCCGATCACCACAGCGTTGGGACGCAGTGACGCCACCTTCCGTGTGACGACCTGACACGACCGGGATGCCGGCGCCCTCACCGCCACCTCCCCCTTCCACGCCCTCCAGCGGGGAAGGCGACCGGCATCCCATCAACGCGCAGGTGCCGGCATGCCGCGCTGTTCCGGGCGTTGCCGGCGCTGACGAACATCGAGATCGGCGGTGAACTTGGACCCCCCCTCGTGGTCCGGGAAACCTGCGGCGGAATGGGCGCCGGCGCCCGAGGGCAGTGATCAGGCTGCGCGTGACGCTATGGCGTGCGCTGCACCGCGCCGGTCAACCGGTGGTGGGCCTGGCCGTTGGACTACCCGGTGCGCGCAGCGTGTGACCGAGTGCAGCCCGGCGGACGCGGCATGTCGCCCACAGCGTGTCCGAGGGCGGGGCAGGCAGATCGATGTCGGTCGTCAGGCCGTTCGGCCAGGTGACTACGGCTCGATGGCCGCCGTCCGGATGCGCGTGTGGCTCCGTGGTGCCGGTGACCAGGCGTGAGCGGGTGAGGTCTGCATCACCGCGACGACGATGCCTGCGAAGGCGAGTACCGGGACGGTGGCCCCGCTCGCGCTCCGGGTGGGCTCGCCGGTCGTCGTGTGGGTCATTGCGTGGGGCCTCCAGGCCGGGGAAGTCTGCGAGTCGGTAGGCATGCGTGCGGGGTGTGTGCACGCTGAACCCCGTGTGCCCGGGCAACTATTCAGTTGCTTCGAGTCCCTAATGAATTCTTGACCTTCTCTTGGGGCGGGCCCTGGTACTGTCCACAGCCCCTGTGACGTAGACGGGACTGGTGGCACGATGGCCGGACAGGCCGGCCAGGCCGGTCGGCGGTCGGTTCCACCTTTCCTGGGGCACCTATGAACATCTGGTTCGCGTTCCGACTCGTCGCCGCCGTGACCGTGGCCGGCCTGGTGCTCAGTGGGTGCATCGGTTCCGGCGGGTCCCCGAGTGCCTCGAGATCGACGCCTGCCACGCCGGGGACGTCCGCGCCGTCGCGCACGACGGCCGCATCCCCGGTGCCGCCGGTGGTCACCCCGGCGGCCACGAAAGCCCCTACCACGCCCACGCCCCGAGGCACACCACCGCTCGGCTCGTGGAGCCTGCAGCCGGTGTGGCCGTTCGCCACGATCGCCCAAGCCGAGGCGTGGGAGCGCGCTTACCGCGCCGGCGGCCACCAGCCGTGGCACCTCGACCCCGATCAGACCGCGCTGGCCTTCACCCGCAACTACCTACAGTTCAAAGAGATCGACCGGGTTTCCTCGCGCACGGTCAGCGGTCGGCACGCCCGCATCGGCGTGGCATCGACGCGGCCCGAGAGCGGCACCGCAGCGGTGATCCACCTCGTGCGGTTCGGCACAGGCCCGGATGCCCCGTGGGAGGTCGTCGGAACCGACGACACGACGTTCACCCTGACCACGCCCACGTACGGGGCGCTCGTACGCTCCCCGCTGGTCACCGGCGGGCGGATCTCCGGTGTGGATGAGAGCATCCGCGTTCAGGTACGCGAGCCGTCGTCCGCGGCGCCGTTGGGCACCTCCCCGTGCTGCACTTCCGCCGGCGGCGACGACCAGCCCTGGAACGTGAGAGTCTCCTTCTCCGGTGCCAGTGACCCGGTGCTCACGGTCGTCGCATCCACTGGCGGGCACGTCGCAGACACCGAGCGCTTCACCATCACCGCAGTACGCACCACTTGACCGCCTGACCAACCCGCCGTGCGACGCTGGTAGTTCATTGCGCCACCCTGCCCGGACCGGGACCCTTCTCCCCGGCGTCTTGACTCGACTGACCTGCTGCCCGGCAGCGACGGCGGGTGCACGCCGCAGACGCCCCGCCTGGAAGCCATCTCGGCACGCTCCCGCCCCTGGGGCGCTGCCTTACCTGCGATGGAGACCCCGTCTGAGGGCTGCCGACCGCGACGCGGGGCCGCTTCCCGGGCCGCCGTGGAGGAGACGGTCGGCATGCTGTTCACCGGCCGGCCCGACGCCGAGACCTGGGAGACGTACGTCCAGGCCGTGCTGCGCACCGACCCGGCATACCTGGCGGCAGTCCTCGGCAGCGCGCGGCGCCTCGACCTCACCGGGCGCCTCGGCCGGATCACCGCGCCGACCCTGGTGGTGCGGGGCAGCGAGGACAGCGCGCGCAGCGCCGAGCACTCGGCCCAGCTCATCGCAGGTATCCCCACGGCTGCATCGGTGGAGATGCCGGGTGCCGGGCACTCCCCGATGGTCGACCAGGCCGACCGGTTCGCCGCCCTGGTCACCGGCCACCTGGACGGGACAGCCACGGCAGTGCCCGCCGGTCGGGCGAGCGCCGGATGAGTCTCGGATACGGCACCCTCGCTTGGATCGGCCACCTCTATCCGTCGGGCGGCCTGTGCGACTACGAGATCCAGCTCATGGCACCCGACGGCGTCCAGTTCGTCACCACCCGACTCCCGTTCCGCCGCACCGGCCTCGCCGACGACCTGGCGCTGACCGAGGACATCGAGCGGCACGCCCGGCCGCTCGCCGACGCCGAGGTGAGCGCCATCGCGGTCAACTGCACCGCCGCGACCCTCCTGGCGGGACCGGACCGGATCAACGAGCGGGTCGCCCGTGCCACCGGCATCCGCTCCGTCACCACCATCGAGGCGGTGCTCGCCGCGCTCGCCGCCGCGGGCATCCGCCGCCCCGCGCTGCTGACGCCGTACCCGGACGAAGTCGTCGCAGCGGAAAGGGAGTTCCTGCAGGCGCGGGGCATCGAGATCGCCGTCCACCGGAGCCTTCCGCGCGCCACCCCCGTCGAACAGGCCGCGATCGAGCCGGGCCGCTGGAGCGAACTGGCCGCCACACTCGACCCGTCCGCGATCGACGGGGTGCTCCTCAGCTGCGCCGGAATCCGCGTGGCTGAAGAATTGGCACGGATCGAGGACCTGCTCGGCCTGCCGGTGGTGGCCAGCAACCAGGCACTGCTGTGGCATCTGCTGCGCACCGTCGATGTCCCCACCCGCCCCGACGGCTACGGCGCGCTGCTCTCCGGCCGCTACGACCGACCCGGCCGCTTCGGCCCGACCGCCCGGTGATGACGCCGCTGGGCCCGCCCGCCCTCTCGCTCCCGGGAACCGAGCACAGCCCAGGTCGGCGTCTCCCATGCCTTTCATAGGCTCGGCGGGACGCGCTCGAACAAGCCCACGGTGAGAATCGACCTCGGCCGCGAACTCGCCCGCCGCGGAGGAACCGCAGCAGCCTTCAGTGAGGCCTACTCGATAGCCAACCATGCGGCACACTGGCGGATTCGGAATAGATCGTCGGGAAAGTAGCTTTCCCAATCCTCGTCCAGCCTCTTCCAGATCACTGGCTGCTCGGCCTCCGGGACAAACGGAGCCGCTGCATCAACGACAGCGGCATACGACAGCCCAAGCGTGACTGGCCAGTCCGGGTGGTAGGAGCGAACCGCAACCGCCGCTGGCTCGGGCAGAAGTTCCGCCTGAAGGCCCGTCTCCTCGAAGAGCTCTCGGGCCGCCCCCTCACGCGGTGTCTCCCCGGCCTCGACCTTCCCGCCCGGCGGAACCCAACCTCGCCAACGGTGCTTCACCAACACCACTTGGGCGAGGTCCTTGTCGAACACCCAAACTTCGGCTGCAAGAGGCTCCATCGGCCCCTGCCGGGCGGCAGCCAGCCACCGGACGGCCCCGTCGAACTCGGCGATCGCCTGTTCGGCATCGATCACCGCTGCCTCGACGGCCCTTTCGTCGACCACGTTCTGCATCGGGCCAACATACGGCGACGCACTGACATCGCAGCCAGGTCACTTCGATCTCATGAAGGTCCGACCTGAAGCTGGTGTCGCAGGTTCGAATCCTGCCGGGGCACAATGTGATGTTTGAGGCATCGGAAACCCTCGAACCTGCGGGTTCGGGCCTGTTCTGAGTTCGGATCGCGACTGGGTCGCTTCAGGACGGCACGGGTCTGGCTATCGCTCCACCGCCGAGCATGAGACCGAGTTGTGTTTCGGAGCCATGGCGATGCTGGTCCATGAGTTCCGCGAGACGACCGTTGTCGCCGTCGCGCAGCGCTTCGATCATGGCTGCGTGTTCCTCCAGAACGGCCCGGCGACTGTCGGGGGAGACCAGATAGACCGAGTGGTAGGGGGCGGCCCAGTTCCACAGCCGTTCGATCTCGTCGATGACCATCTTCAGGCCACTGAGCCGGAAAATCGCGAAGTGGAACTCATGATTCAATAGGCGCATCTCGACCAGGTCGAGTCGTTCGGACGCAGCGACAATTCTGTCGTTCAGGTCGGTCACTTGCTGGAGTCGCTCCGCGGTCGGCGGAATGGAAAGACTGCCGATGATCTCGGTTTCCAGAAGCCTGCGCATCAGATAGATCTGGTCGAACTCGCTCTGGCTCAGCCTGGTAACCGTATAGCCGACGTTGTGGACATGGCTCACCAGGCCATCGGCGGCCAGTTGGCGCAGACCCTCGCGAACCGGTAGTCGACTGACACCCAGTTGCTCGGCCATGAACTCCTGGCGGATCTGCTGTCCCGGAAGAAGTTCGCCGGTCGAGATCATTCGCCTTAGTTCGACGATCACTCTCTCTACCGCCTTCGACCGGGGGCGGGGTTGTGTCGTCTTTTCGGTCGGCAACTTTCGCCCTTTCGGTGACGCAGAGGGGGGTGGCGACATCCACATACGATGCTGGATGCAGTTTACGGACCCTGGGGTGCGCCACGGCGCACCGAAACAGGAGCCGACAGGGCCTAGGGCTCAGCCACGACATGGGGTTTTGAGGGTTTGCGGTCCCAGCCCGTCCGGCCCTTGCGGCCGAAGGACCACATCTGAACGCCTCGTTCCACCTCGATCGCGGCCGTCCAGGGAATGGCCGGGGGCCCGACTTCCAGGACGGCGCTGTTCTTGATGCGGCGTGCCAGTTCGGGATCCGCGGCCGCCTTGGCCACGAGTGCCTCCGCAGCGTCGAGCATGTCCTCAGGACCGGCGGTCTGCCAGGCCAGCCCGCGGCGGACGGCTTCAGCGCCGGACAGCGGGATGCCAAGCGCTCCAAGGGCGATGGCCTGTTGGTATCCGGCCGCACGCCCGAGCAGGGACAGATGTCCACCGCCGGGATGGATGCCGCGGGCGAGGAAGCCGCTGTCCAGTGTGGCGTCTGCGGTGACCAGCATGAGGTCCGTGGCCAGGGCGAGGTTGAGACCGGCGCCCACAGCTCCGCCAACGACCAGGGACACACTGGGGACAGGAAGCCTGCCGATCTCCACGAACGCGCTGTAGACGGCGGAGGTGCGGGCGACCGATTCGGGGGCGGCCGGATCGGCGGAGGACTGGGCCAGATCCCGGGTGTCGGCGCCGCTGCAGAAGTAGCCGCCGACCGCGTCGACCAGGACGGCGCCGATGGTCTCGTCGGCGTGGACCGAGCGGCAGAAGTCCTCGATCAGCGCGGCCATCTGCAGGGTGATGGCGTTTTTGCGGAGTGGGTTGTTCAGGGTCAGTCGCGCCAGGCCGTCGCTGACATTCACGATGGCCGGGGGCTCGTGGGGGGCTTGATCGGTCATGTGCTGCTTCCTTCGATGAGGGGAGTGCGAGGCTGTACCACTCGTTGGGCTTCGGGTACCTGATTGCCCTGCATCTTCTCGTTGCGTTGCTGGCGTGGTGTCCAGCCCGGCCCGCTCACGATCCGAATGCCCCTTCGGCCTTCAGCCGCACGATCTCCTCCTCCACGTAGCCGAGCCCGTCCAGGACGGCAGCCGTGTCGGCGCCGCGAGCAACCGGGGCGGCAGGCCTGCGGGTGGCCGAGCGGCTGAAGGAGATCGGCACCCCGACGCCGCGGTAGCAGTCGTCGTCGACGAACAGTTCGCGGTGGGCCACCTGGGGGTCGCTCAGAGCGGTACCGATGTCGTTCACCGGGCCCGCCGGGACGCCTGCCGCGATGAGCTCCTGGCCCAGTGGGCCACTGTCCCGCTCGCTGACCAGAGCGGACAGCACTGCGATGAGCTCCGGCAGGTGCGTGATGCGTCCGGCGTTGTCGGCGAAGCGGGGATCGTCAGCGGTCTCGGGCCGGCCCAGGACGGTCATGAGCGCTCTGAACTGGCGGTTGTTGGCGGCACTGATGAAGATGTCGCCCGTCCGCGTGCGGAAGAGCTGATAGGGGGCGACAACGGGATGGGCGCCGCCCGTACGCCGCGGGGTGCGCCCGTCGGCAGTCCAACTTGCCGAGTGCGGATGGAGCAGCGAGATCACGGCATCCAGGAGCGCGATGTCGACGAGCTGGCCGAGACCGCCGGCGCTGCGGTCGTGCAGGGCCAGCAGGATCCCGCTGAAGGCGAGGTTGCCGGCCATGAGATCGACGATCGGCACCCCGACGCGCAGCGGCTCCCGGTCCGGGTATCCGTTGATGCTCATGAGACCGCCGTAGGCCTGCAGGACGGCGTCGTAACCCGGCAGGCCGCCCAGTGGGCCGTCGGTTCCGAATCCGCTGATACGGCAGTACACGAGCCGGGGATGTCGTTCGGCCAGGACGTCCTCATAGCCCAGACCCCATCGGGCCATGGTCCCGGACTTGAAGTTCTCCACCACCACATCGGCTTCGGCGATGAGGCGGGCGAGGACCTCTCGGCCCGCGGACGTGGAGAGGTCCAGGGACACGTTGCGCTTGTTGCGGTTCAGACCGTGGTAGTAGGCGCTCGTTCCGTCCGTATGGAAGGGCGGTCCCCAGGAACGCGTCTCGTCGCCTCCCGGTCCTTCGACCTTGATCACACCCGCTCCGTGATCGGAGAGCATCTGGGCGCAGTACGGCCCGGCCAGGACCCTGCTGAGATCGAGTACACGCAGGCCTTTGAGGACGCCCTGGGCTTCCGGCGCCGCTGTCCAGGCGTCTCGCTGCGCCGACTTGAGATCGTGTTCAGCTGACACCGGTACGGCTCCATGGTGTTGTGCGGTTGTGGGCCTTACGGTCCGCGCCGGAGATCAACTGCCACGGGTCGTCCGTCTCCGCCACGAGGTCGGCGCTTCGGCGCTGCCAGTAGAGCTCGTTGCCATACTCCTCACGCCACGACCACAGGCGCGTGGTGTGGGCGCCGAGCCGGTGTTCGCGGGTGAAACCGATCGCGCCGTGCAACTGATGGGCGATTGCCGTGATCTGCCGGGCCAGCGCTGAAGCCTCGGCCTTAGCAGAAGCCACGGCCAGTTCCCTGTGGCGTGCGCTCTCCGCGAGAGCCAGTACGGCGGCGTCCGCCGCGACCTCGACCGTGACCACAGCACCCGCGAGCTGCGCAAGCTGCTGCTGCACCGCCTGGAAGCGGACCAGGGGCCTGCCGAACTGCACCCGTTCGGAAACGTACCGGGACGTGGCGTCCAGAACGGCGCGTGCCGCACCAGCCAGCTGCGCCGCTCGTGCTGCTGCCCCGTACAGCAACAGTTCGCCCTGCCCGCCTGCGTCGGCCGGCCAGTGGATCTCGTACGCATCGACTCCGTCGAGAATCGCGCTGTCGCGCTGCTCCCCGGCGAGGTTCTCCCCGGGCGACACGCGCAGCCCGGGAGTGTCGGTCGAGACCAGTGCGACGGCCGGGCCCTGCGGAGTGTCGGCCAGGGTCAGCAGGACATCGGCGGAGCGCAGCCAGGGGACGCGGGACAGCGACCCGCTCAGCCGCCAGGATCCGCAGGACCCTGTCTCGGCGGTGACGTCGCCGGTGGCGGCCGTGAGCATGCCGGCAGGCAGGGCCGCCTGCGCGGCGGCCAGCAGCGGACCGGCGAGGAACAGTGTTTCGGCCAGCGGGACGGCGGCGCTCGCGGCAGCGGCCTCACGGATCAGAACGGCCGCATCCCGTAAGGTACCGCCCGCGCCCCCCAGTTCCTCGGGAACCGTGAGGGAGGTGAAGCCGAGCCGTTCGAGGTCGTCCCACAGCTTCCGGTCGGACCCGGCCGGCGGCGACGAGTCCAGGGGGTGCCGCCCCGCGAACACATCCCGGACGGCGACGGTCAGGTCTTCCAGGTGATCGCTCATCGGTCACCGAGTCCCTTCGCGACGATGGAGCGCAGGATTTCGTTCGTGCCTCCGCGCAGCGTGAAGGCGGGTACGTGCACGACCGCTTCGGCGAGCATGGAGGCGAGGCCCGAGCCGGCCTCGAGCTCCGGACCCGTGTGCCTTCGCACGACGTCCACGACATCGCCTTCGAAGGTGGTCCCCAGGTCCTTCACCAGAGCTGCCTCGACGGAGGGCTGCTCTCCGCGGTCCAGCAGGTCGGCGACGGACAGGGAGAGCTCGCGCAGGGCCACCAGTCGGGTGACCAGTCGGCCCAGGTCCGCGCGGGCGACCGGGTCCGTGGCGGCGCGGGTCGAGCGTGACCACTCGCGCAGCAGCGGCAGTGTGCTCAGCAGCCGCTCGGGTCCGGAGCGTTCATTGCCGAGTTCGGCGGTCACCTGGCGCCACCCGTCGCCGCGTGCGCCCAGGAGCGCGGACGGCGGGATGAGTGCATCGTCGAAGACCACCTCGTTGAAATGGTGAGCGCCGTCGATGGTGATGATCGGCCGGATCCGGATCCGCGGGTGGGGCAGGTCCACGATGAACTGGGAGAGCCCGCGGTGCCGGCTGTCGGTGGGGTCGCTGCGCGCGAGCACGATCACCGCGTTGGCGATGTGCGCCACGCTCGTCCAGACCTTGGTGCCGGTCAGTCTCCACCCGTCGTCCGTCTCGACCGCCCGTGTGCGGACGGAGGCGAGGTCGGAGCCGGAGTCCGGCTCCGACATGCCGATCGCGAAGAAGCTCTCAGCCGCCGCGATGCCGGGAAGGTAACGGCGTTTCTGTTCTTCTGTTCCGTTACGCAGAATGCTCGGCGCCATCTGCCGGTCGGCGATCCAGTGTGCGGCCACCGGTGCCCCGGCGGCCAGCAACTCCTCCGTCACCACGTAGCGTTCCAGGGCGGAGCGGCCGTGCCCTCCGTACTCGGGAGGGATCGTCATGCCGACCCACCCGCGCTGGGCGAGCCGTCTGCTGAAGCTCTGATCGATCCCCGACATCCAGGCGTCGCCCTGCGGCCTGAATGCACCGGCTGCGATCTCCTTCTCGAGGAAGTCCCGCACCTCGGCCCGGAGTTCCTGCAGATGCTCGGGAAGCTCGGAGACCGCACGGAGAGCGAATGCCATGAGACCGTCCTTCCGCGAGAATGATCATCCCAAATTGGATCCTATCTTGCAGTCCAAATGGTTGACAACACACGGTGACGTGGTTTGACTGACCGTCACAACAAGGGACCGGTCGGCTCGGGAGTCGCCGCATGACCTCAACGACGCGTTCGCACCGCCTCATTGATCTGCACGTGCCGCCCAGCCACCCCGACAGGGCCGAGCTCGGTCCTGGCCGATGACCTGTCCGGAATCCCGGACGCCATCGTGGTGTCCGCCGGAGCGGACCCGCTGCGGGTCGGCGTCGAGGAGTACGGTCAGCGGCTGCCCGCGGCGGGTGTTCCCACGGCACTGCTGCGCTACCCCGGCGTCTGCCATGACTTCCTCTCCCGGGCTGCCTCGGTCGGCCGGGCCCGGACCGCCTTCGCCGAGATCGGCGCCCTCACCCGCGCCAAATTCGCCGCGATCCGCTGATCCTGCCCCTCAGACGCTTCACCCCCGGCCCGCGTAGCGGCGCCACCGGCTCACCCGCATCCCGAACCGGCAGAAGGTGGTCAAACCCCATGACCCGACCGGCACTTTCCGTGGCATTGCCACCCAGCAAGGACGTCGTCGACTACGCACTCGCCGCCGAACACCTGGGTTACGAACGGTTGTGGCTGTTCGACTCGCCGGCGCTGTACGGGGACATCTGGGTGGCGCTCGGCCGGCTCGCCGAACAGACCCAGCGCATCAAGCTCGGAACCGGCGTCGCCGTGCCCAGCACCCGCCACCCGATGGTGACCGCGTCGGCGATCGCGTCCATCGAGGAACTGTCCCCCGACCGGCTCACTGTCGCCTTCGGCACCGGCTTCACCGCCTGCCGAGCGATGGGCCAGAAGCCGATGAAGTGGTCGGAACTTGACACCTGCATCCGCCAGATCCGCGGTCTGCTCGCCGGGGAGGTCGTCGAGATCGAAGGCGTCGCCACCCAGATGATCCACTCGCCTGGCTGGGCTCCCGACCGCCCGATCACCACCCCGATCTGGTCCGCACCCAGCGGGCCCAAGGGCTTCGAAGCGTCGCGCCATCTGGGCCTCGACGGCGTCATCCTGAGCTCCCCTCCCCAGCAAGGCGAGCACCACGCCTGGAAGTCCAACGCCCTCCTGATCAACGGCACCGTCATCCGTCCGGGCGAGGACCACACCACCCCTCGCCTTGTCGAAGCCATCGGACCTCAGTACAGCACCGGCTTCCACGGCATCTGGGAAATGTGGCCGCATGCCCTCGACCGGACGCCGGGCGGCGCGGTCTGGCGCGAGGCGATGCTCTCGGCCCGGCCGGAGCACCAGCGCCATCTCGCTGTACACGAGGGTCACCTGTGCTGCATGACCGACCGCGACCGGGCCGGCGTCCAGGCCGCGGGCGCCGCCATCCTGAGTCAGGGCTGGACGGGCGACGCCGAGTCCATCCGGACCCGGCTCGACCAGACCGGTGCCGAGGGCATCGCCGAGGTCGTCTACAACCCCGCAGGGCCGGACATCCTCGGCGAACTCGCTGCCTTCGCAGAGGCAGCCGCGGGCTGAAGCGCTCTGGCGCCCGGATCGGTCCAGGCCCGGGTGATTCCGTACCGAACCGAGGCCGAAAACGGCCTGACGCAGGGAGTTGGTCATGACCGTCCGTAGAGTGATCACCGACGAGGTCGACGGGAAGTCCCGGATTCTCACCGACTCGGAAGCACCGAACATCTGGTGCGACGAGATCTGGATGGCCACCCCGGAGCTGCCCTACGGCTGCGATTCCGGGGCGGGCCCGCAGCCGCTGCAGCCGGCACCGGGCGCCGCGTACTTCCGCATCGTCTCCCTTGACCCGGACCATGTGGTCCGCGCGGCGCTGGCGCAGGTGAGCGAGCAGCAGGGGGAGATCCACCAGGACATCGACGCCGAGGGGTTCCATCAGACGGACACCATCGACTACCTCTTCATCCTCGACGGCCCCGTAGAACTCATCCTCGACGAAGGCTCCACCATCCTGCAGCCCGGCGACTGCGTCGTGCAGCGGGGCACCAGGCACGCGTGGCGCAACCACGGGGACAAGCCGATTCGCCTTCTCACGGTGATGGTGGGCACCACCCGGTAGCCCTCGCGGCGAATCCCATGCCTTCACACGGACGGAGAGTCAAATTGAACGCAGCACAGAGATTCAACGGCGGAACGGCGGTGGTGACCGGAGCGGGTTCGGGCATCGGGGAAGGCCTCGTCCGCCATCTCGCGGCACTTGGCATGCATGTCGTGGTCGCGGACATCGATGCCGATGCGGCCCGGGGTGTCGCGACCGATCTGTGCGCGCAGGGTGCGTCGGCGGTCCCGTACCAGGTGGACGTCGCCGATGCCGACGCGGTGGACGCGATGGCCGCCTCCCTGTTCGAGGCCCAGGGGACGGTCGAGCTGCTGGTGAACAACGCAGGCGTGGAGAATGCCGGCCTCATCTGGGAGATCGGAGCGGACCGCTGGAACAAGGTCATGGGCATCAATGTCAGCGGCGTCTTCCACGGGCTGCGCGCCTTCGTGCCCCGGATGATCCAGGCCGGCGCACCGGCGACGATCGTCAACATCTCCTCAGTGGGAGGCGTGGCGACCGCGCCACTCCAGACGCCGTACATCGTGAGCAAGCATGCCGTTCTGGCGCTGAGCGAGTGCCTGCACCAGGAGCTCGCGCTGGTGGGAGCGCCGATCCAGGTATCCGTGGTTCTGCCCCACGCGGTACGCAGTCAGATCTTCGCTTCCGCCCGGCGTGACGCACCCACCGACAACCCCATGGCCAACCAGATGTTCGACGCGCTCCAGCACGCCAACGACACAGTCGCCCTCAGTCCTCTCGAGGCTGCCGAGCATCTGCTCGAGGGCGTCGCCCGCGGAGACTTCTGGGTCTTCACCCACGACGATCTCGGCAGGGCCAGTGTGGCGGCACGCGCCAACGTACTGCAGACGCTCAGCCGGCCGCGCGACCCGGCGGAGATGCTCAAGGGACTCGTTCGCACGGAGTGAGGGAGCAGCCGCGACCCGGCAGCGGAACCAGCTCCCAACAGTGAAATCCCCAGCACTCAAGAAGCCCGAGCGTTGAGACAGAGGACGTGACATGACAAACCTGCAAGGACGAGTCGCGCTGGTCACCGGAGCCGGTCAGCCCGACGGAATCGGACAGGGCATCGTGAAGGCCCTGCTGCGCTCCGGCGCCGACGGCGTGGTGTTCTCCGACATCGACACGGAGACGGGCGAAGAGTCGCTGAAGATCGCGGCGAGCGAGTTCGGCGCGGACCGTCTTCTGTTCCTACGTCAGGACGTCTCGTCCGAGGCGGACTGGGAGCAGGTCCACGCCACTGTGCTCGACCGGTTCGGCGGCCTCGACATCCTCGTCAACAACGCCGGCGCCAGCTTCGGCGGGTCACTCGCAACGCTCTCCCTGGAGGACGTGCGCAGGGGCATGAGCGTGAACTTCGAGAGCCAGTTCATCGGTATCAAGACGTGCATGGAGTCACTGGTCGAGCGGGCGGACCGGTGGCCCGGCGGCACAGCGATCATCAACAACTCGTCCGTGGGCGCCTACCTCGCCGACCCGGCCAACCTCACGTACAACGTCTCCAAGGCCGCGGTACGCATGCTGTCCATGTGTGCGGCCCGAGAACTCGGCGGCCAGAACGTCCGGGTCAACTCCATCCATTTCGGCACCATCGACACGCCTCTGCTCCGCGCGTCCTTCGAGCGGCGGGTCGACATGGGCCAGTACCCGGATACAGACGCCGCTCGCCATGCCATGGAGCGAAACGCCCCGCTGAAGAGGATGGGAACGCCTGAGGACGCCGGCGCCCTCGCCGCGTTCCTGGCTTCCGACGAGGCCCGCTACCTGACCGGCGCCGCATACATATGCGACGGCGGACTCACGACCCAGTACTGAAAGGACCCGGCACACATGGCATCGATCGAGGAGCGCTGGCTGGGGCTGGCGCCGATCAAGGTCGGCTGGCTCGGTATGGAGTGGGCGCGGTTCGAGCGCGAGATCCGGATGGCCTTCGAGGAGGGCATCGAGCGCGGAGTCCTCGACCGTCCCTACGAGTTCGTCATGGAGGACGAGGCCGGGCTGCCCCAGGGCTCGGCCAAGAGCGGCGTCGACGCGTTCCACCGGCTCGTCGACGCAGGCTGCCTGGCGGTGGTGGGAGCCAACTACACCGACTCGGCCATGGTCCTGGCCGAGCACGCCAACGCCCGCCGGGTGCCGCTGATCAGCATGTGCGGAACCGACGCCTTCCACGGGGAGTACTGCTTCCGGCTCGGAAACGGCGACGTCGGGGGCGACCCGGCCCTGATGGTCAACTGGCTGAAGCGCAACGGCCACCGGAGCGCGGCCGTGGTGAGCCCCTGGTCGCCCATCGCGGAGGAATACTTCCGGTTCTTCCGGCAGGAGTGCCGCCGACTGGGAGTGTCGATCGCGGCCATGGAGTCGGTGAGCGCCGCCACCACCGCTGATCAGCTGGCCGACAAGCTCGCGGCCCTGCGATCCGCTGACGCCGACGCCCTGGTCTGGCTCGGATACGGCGGCCTCGTCGTCTCTGGAGCGGTACGGCAGGCCCTGGAGACGCTCGCCTGGGACCCTCCCCGGATCATGACCACCGCCTTTATGCAGTACATCTGGGGATTCGAACAGCTGGAAGGCTGGGTGGGGATCGACCAGTGGTGCCCCGACAATCCGCGCATGCACACCTTCCACGACCGCTTCGTGTCCCGCTACGGGGAGGATCCCTGGATGTGGCCCAACGCCATCCCGGGCCTCGCCTACGACATGGCCGCGGTCGTCGTCGAGGCCCTGCACCGGGCCCCCGTCCTGACCGGGTCCGGAGTGAAGGAGGGGCTCGAGCGGATCCGCTTCATGCCGGCCGTCACCGGCGGCCCCCACACCCATATCGCTGGAGGGCCCTACGACCACCAGCTGTTCAAGGGCGACTGGCTGCACTACGGCCGTGTCCGCAACGGCAAGCTGGAGTTCGCCGGCCTCTACGAGTCCACGGACGATTACTGACGGCCGGGCAGCCAGCCCTTTGTGGCGATCCCGTCGATGGCGCGGTCGACTTGGACCGCCGTGACATACCGCCCATGCCCGGCCGCGCGAGGGATTCAGTTCTTTCCGTCCGTGTGTCCGTCCCAGCCCTTGGCCATGGTCTCCTCGAAGTGGTTCATCAGGGTTTGCAGGGCGGCGGCGGGGTTGAACTCCAGTACCTCGCTGGCCTCCTCGTAGATGAGGCTGTGGCCGGCCGGGAAGAAGTAGGCCTCACCGGCGCCGGCGACCTCGTCCGGCCAGTCGGAGCCCGGGTAGACGCAGCGCACCCGGCCCTTGAGGACGTAGGCGTAGTGCGGGCACTGGCACACGTCGCCCGGCAGACCCTTGTAGCCGGAAGTGCAGTCGACGGGACCGTCGACCACGGTCCAGCCGACTTCCATGTCGCCCCACTACACCGAGCGGAAGCCGGTGTGTGGCCAGCGGCCGCCCCCGTTCTGCGGTATCTCCTGTGGCTTGATGACGGGCAAGGGAGCCTCCTTGAGGAGTGATGGCTGAGGTTCGAAACGTGAAGGTTCGTAGGCGACATGGAACCGGTCTACTCGTCGACTCGGAGTTGACTCTGAGCTGGACGAGCTGGACGAGCCAGGCGAGCCGGTCCGCAGACGGGCGAGTCCGCGGTGCGCGTCAGCCGGCGGTCGGGTGTGTTTGGTCGACCCACAGCCGGGTGAGTCGCAAGGAGACGATGCGCCAGGCCCCGTCGCCCCCCTTGGCGTACGTCTCGTGGTAATGGCCGTAGCCGTGCAGGGTGGCGCCGTTCGGGTACCAGACGTGGTCCTCCATGGCCCACACCCCCGTGGCCCGGTCGGGGGACGTGAGCGTGATCTCCGGGGTGTGTCCGTGGTGGCAGGTCCGGACGCCGGCCAGGATCGGCTGGAGCGCGGTCAAGTAGGCATCTCGCTCGTCGAAGACGAACGGCGGGTCGTGCTCCACCTCGATGTGCAGGTCGGGTGCGAACACATCCCGAAAGGCGTCCCATTCCTGGGTGTCGAGCAGCCTGAAGTAGCGTGCCTTGAGTTGCCGGATGGCTTCGAGATCGTCCATCGCCTACTTCCCTGTCTGCAGGTCGCCGTCGACCCGGGCGGCAGCGTCGGCGCCGAGCCGGCAGCGGGTGGTGCGATTCGCCGGGTCGGTGTCGATGCTGCCCTGCCCTCCTGACGGTCCGAGGAGTGCCATCCGGTCGCGGCACCACTGCCGGTTCTCCCTCTCGCCTTCGCGCCGACCTCAACTGACATCGTCCGATAGAGCTAGTATTGCTATCCTTTAAAAGATGGCAATACTAGCGGCAGGGTTCCATGGAGACGATTCGTTGGGAAACCAGGAAGGCGGAAAGGGCGATGGGTGAAGATCAGGCGTCGTGGGCGAGGCGTTCGGCAGCAGTCGACGGAGATTGCGCAGACGCGGGACGGCGTGGGGCGAGGGGGCGATGACGGCTGTGTCGCCACGTACGGCAGCGCAGCCAAGCCTCGCACCGGTCGTCGACTCGGCAGAATTTCGTAGGGTCCTGGGGCACTTCTGCAGCGGCGTCACGGTCATCACGTCGATCGATGACGGCGCTCCCGTCGGCTTCGCCTGCCAGTCCTTCCAGTCGCTGTCCCTGGAGCCGGCGCTGGTCGCCTTCTCGGCGGGGCGTATGTCCACGACCTGGCCGCGTATCCAGGCCTCCGGCCGATTTTGCGTGAACATACTCGGCGCCGAGCAGGAGCAGCTGTGCCACGGCTTCGCCGTCAGCGGGGGCGACAAGTTCAACGGCGTCGGCTGGCGGCCCAGTCCCTCCGGGATGCCTCTCCTGGACGGCTCGCTCGCATGGATCGACTGTGTCATCGACGTCGTGCACGAGGGCGGAGACCACCAGATCGTCGTCGGCCGCGTGGAGGCCCTCGACGCTCCGCGTGAAGGCCGACCCCTGCTGTTCTTCCGCGGCGGCTTCGGCGGCTTCCGCACCTGAGGTCGGCCTCATGGCCCACGAGGTGCGCCACCGCGGCCGCCGGTGCAGCCGTCACCCGCAATTCTGGCAAAGATCGCCCATAAGGCTTCTACGGTGCCGGGCGCAGCGCCCGGCTGACGCTGAGGAGGGGCTCGTCGTGGCCACTGTGTTCATCACCGGTGGGACTGGTCTGATCGGCGCCAACATCTGCCGCCGGCTGCGCGAGCGCGGCGACGAGGTACGCGCCCTGGTCCGCTCGGGCAGCGCGTACGAGCCGTTGCGCGAACTGGGCGTGGTCCCTGTGGAAGGCGACATCACCCGCGGCGAGGACGTTCTGGCCGCCGCAAAGGACGCCGAGTTCACCGTCCACTCGGCAGCCGTCCTCGGCGGCGCATCCCAGGACCCGGAGGAGCACGCCCGCGTCAACACCCTCGGCCTGCGGCACGTACTCGACGCGGCTGCCGCGGTCGGCTGCCGTCGCACTGTCGCGCTGGGCACCACCACGTATTTCGACTACACCACCGCACCTCTGACCGAGGGCTCACCGCTGCTCGACGATCCGCCGAGCGACCCGTACACCGTCTCCAAGCGCGCAGCGTTCGTCGAGTTGATGCGTCGCGCCCGCGACGGCCAGGACGCCTGTGTGGTCATTCCCGGCGGCACCTTCGGGCCGTCGCCGGTACTGGGCCGAGCCATGCAGGCGCCCAGCTACAACCTGCGCATCAAGCTGGCGCTCGAGCGGGCCATCGCGGCGACCGTGGACTTCCCGATCCCGTGGTCGTACGCAGACGACGTGGCCGCAGTGACCGTCGCCGCGCTTGACCGGGGGGTCGCAGGTGAGAAGTACCTGGCGTTCGCTTCCCCCGACGACGTGTGCAGCACGGCGCAGTTCCTCAACCGGGCTTGCGAACTGGCGGGCTCCGACCACCGCGTCGCCGACATCACCGCCGAGGAACTGGACGCCGACCCGCAGTTGCAGCGTGCCAACGGCCCCAGCCTGGTGGCCCTGGCCCACCGCCGGTTCCCCGAGCCCTACTACACCGACACGCTCACCCGAGCCCGGCTCGGCCACACCCCGCTGCGCCTGGAGGAGGGCCTGCGCCGCACGCTGGCCTGGCTCGAGGACACCGGCGCGCTCGAGTCCGGGGGAGCGCCGCGATGACCGACCGCCGGAGCCGGCAGGCAGCCGATCACACGGAGCTGCTGTGGGCGGAACGGTGCGTCCGCAGGCTGCCGATGCTGTACGCGCGGGGCGTCGACCGGCGCGACTGGCAGCTGGTCCGCTCCTGCTTCGCGGACGGCGCCTTTGTGGCGGGAACCCGTGATGCCCTTCCCGTGGACGAGTACCTGGCGCGACTGCGCCCGGGAGTCGAGTGCTTCCCCGCGACCATGCATTTCATGGGCAACCAGATCGCCGACATCGACGAGGGCTGCCGGTCCGGACGGGTCGAGACGTACGCGGTCGCCTACCACTTCCAGGGCGATACGGCAGGAGCCGATCATCCCGACAACCTCGTGGTCGGCGTCCGCTACCACGACGAGGTGGTGTGCACGGAGGAGGGCTGGCGGATCATACGTCGCTCGGTGTCGGGGGACTGGCGGAACGGGCCGTACCCGGGCCGTGGCACATGACAGACAGCGCATCGATGGACATCGCCCAGCCGACGCACCTGCCCGCCTCAGACTGACGACCGGGGGCCCTCCAGGCCACCGACGACGCGGCCACCGACGACGCTGTCGATCCGACCTGCCCCCGGTCCGAGACCCGTACCTGCTCGACACCCTGGAGAACTGTCTGTGAACATCGCGATGCTGCTGGACATGGCCACCGACGGATTCGGGCACCGGACTGCCGTACGGTCCGCCGAGCCTGACGGCCTGACACTCGACTACGCCCGGCTGCGGTCCACCGCCGCCGCTGTCGCTGCCGACCTGCGGGCTGCCGCGCCGCGCGCAGCACTGGCCTACCTGGGTCCCACCAATCCCGCCGCGCCGGTGGCGCTCTTCGGCGCAGCCTATGCAGGCACCGTGTACGCCCCGCTCAACCACCGCCTGCCTGCGGCCTCGCTGTCCGCGCTCATCGCCCGCACCCTCCCCGCCCGAGCCGTGGCCCGCACCCAGGACCTCGCCACTGCGACCGAAGCCGGGGCGCACCCGGTCACCCCGCTGGACGACTGGCTGGCCGGCCTGCTCGCCGCCCCCGGCGTCCCCGATGGCCCCCTCGAACCCCAGGCCCCGGCGATCCTGCTGTTCACCAGCGGCACCTCAGCGCAGCCCAAGGCGATCAAGCTGAGCCACGACAACCTGCTCGCCTACATCCTCGGCACAGTCGAGTTCGGCAGCGCGGGCGAGGACGAGGCGCTACTGCTCGCCGTCCCGCCCTTCCATATCGCCGGGGTCTCCGCCGTTCTGAGCTCGGTGTACTGCGGCCGCACCATCGTCACCCTTCCCGCTTTCACCGCCGAGGAGTGGCTGGCTGCCGCCAGACGCCACGCGATCACCCATGCGTTCCTGGTGCCCACCATGCTGACCCGCATTGTCGAGGCGATGGAAGCCGACCCGTCCCTGCGGGTCCCGACCCTCCGCCACCTCGCTTACGGGGGAGCCCGGATGCCTTTACCCGTGCTGGAGCGCGCCCTGGAGCTGTTCCCTGACGCAGGCTTCGTCAACGCCTACGGGTTGACCGAGACCAGCTCCACCATCGCGGTGCTCGGCCCCGACGACCACCGCGCGGCACACCAGGGGAACGCGGCCGCCCGAGCCCGCCTGGGGTCGGTGGGCCGCCCCGTTCCCAGCATCGAGGTACGCATCCAGGATGAGGCAGGCGTCGAGGTCAAGCCGGGGATGCGCGGCGAGCTGCTATTGCGCGGGCCGCAGGTCGCCGCCCCCGGCTCCGGCGCCGCCACCGACGCCGACGGTTGGTTTGCCACCGGCGACCTGGCCACCCTCGACGACGCCGGCTACCTGTTCGTGCATGGACGTGGTGACGACACCATCATCCGCGGCGGCGAGAACATCGGCCCCGGCGAGATCGAGGACACCCTGCTGCGCCACCCGGCCGTGGCAGCCGTCTGCGTCGTGGGCCTGCCCGACCCGGAGTGGGGCGAGCGGATCGAAGCCGCCGTCGTGCTGCACCCCGGCGAGGCCGCACGCGACAGCGACCTGGCCGAATGGCTGCGCGGGCGGTTGGGTTCGCTGAAGACACCCCAACGACTTCACTTCGTCGCCGAGTTGCCGATGACCCCCACCGGGAAGATCATCCGGCGTCAGGTCAAGGCCGACCTCGCCGAGCGTGAATGATCACTGGATTTGCCACTCTCGGGGCAGAGGGCGGTCTGGGGCCCCGCGGCGCGAGGGGAGCGCGGGGCTCCAGACCACCCTCGGAGCTCTGAACAGAAGGGGCGCCCGCCCCGCGCGCCAAGCGATGGCCGGGGCATGAGCTCGGAGGCAGGGGAGGATTCGGGGAGCCCGCCGTGGACACGCGGCACGCGGGCCCTGGGTTCGCCTTGGATGCCGTGTGGACAGGGTCGCGACGTCGCGACCCTGTCCACACGCTGCTCATCCGCGGGGCAGTTCCCGCCACGGCCGGCCGTGCCAGAGGTCGGGCTCCTTGGGCATACCGAGGACGCGCTCGGCGATGAGGTTGCGGTTGATCTCGCTGGTGCCGCCCTCGATGGTGTTGGCCCGGCTGCGCAGGAGGCCGCGGATCTCGTCGGGCATGCCGGACGCGTACTCGTCCAGATCGCCCTCCCAGGCCAGAGCGTCAGGGCCGAGCAGTTTGACGGCCATCTCCTGAATGCGCTGGTTGAGCTCGGAGCCGTGCACCTTGTTGATGGAACTGGCCGGACCGATCGGGCGGCCGACGGCGGCGCTGTCGCGGATGCGCTCGTTGGTCCAGCGGCGGATCTGCTCCTCGCCCCACAGCCGGACGACCTCGCGGCGCACCGCGGGTTCGTCCCAGCCGCCCGGCAGTCCGTCGGCCGAGCGCTTGCGCGCCAGGCCGACGAGGCGCTCGGCGCTGCCGCCACCGATCCGGTCCACGCCGCCGGAGCCCGCGCCCGACACCATCTGGCGCTCTCCGCCCAGGGTGGCCTGCGCGACCTTCCAGCCGGCGCCGCATTCTCCGACCCGCTGGGTGTCCGGAATGACGGCGTCGTCGATGAAGACCTGGAAGAACTCAACGGCTCCGCCCATGTGGCGCAGCGGGCGCACCCGAATGCCGGGCTTGTGCATGTCGATGAGGAAGTAGGTGAGGCCTTGGTGCTTGGGGGCGTCGGGGTCGGTGCGGGCGAGCAGGACGGCGTAGTCGGCGCGGTCGGCCCAAGTGGTCCACACTTTCTGGCCATTGACGATCCAGTTGGCGCCGTCGCGTTCGGCCCGGGTGGACAGAGACGCCAGGTCGCTGCCGGAGCCGGGCTCGCTGAACAACTGGCACCAGATCTCCTCGGCGCGGGTGATCGGCGGCAGGAAGCGCCGCCGCTGCTCGAGGGTGCCGTGTGCGAACAGCGCGGCCGCGGTGAGGCTGAGGCCGAGCGGGTTGAGCCGGGGCAGGTGGTAGGCGCGCAGCACCTCCTCGGCGGCGCGGGCGGCCGGCACGCTCCAGCCGCGGCCGCCGTACTCCACGGGCCAGGTGGGGGCGACCAGGCCAGAGGCACCGAAGACCGGATACCAGGCGCGGTACTCCTCGGGAGTACGTACGGTGCGCACCTCGGCGGGGCCGCCGCGCTCGGCCGCCTCGCGCCAGGCGGCCGGCACATGTGCCGTCACCCAGGCCCGCGCCTCGGACGCGGCCCGGTCGATCGCCACTGAATGTGACGGCCTGTCATGATCCGCTGCCACGAAGGACCTCCCTGGCTGGCTTCTGCTATAGATATAAGGATAGCAAAGATAATAGAGTAGGGGTCATGGTAGCTGGCCAGATCACTGACGAGGGTGTGGCAGCACTCCGCGCCCGTATCGGCATCCCTCACCCCAATCCCGTTCCCCCGCACTACCGTCGGCCTGGCGAGGACGCGTTCCGCAACGTCGCCCGGTGCTACGGGGACGACAACCCCCTCTGGAGCGAACCGGACTACGCGGCCAAGAGCAGGTGGGGCGGCCTGATCGCACCGCCGCCGCTGGTCGGCGGTGACAGCCTGATCGGTACCGACGTACTGTCAGGGGCCGAACGCGAGGCCGCGAAGGCGCTCAAAGGCGACCCGCTGCGGGGCGTGCACGCCTTCTACGCCGCCGCCGAGCGCGACTGGTGGGCCCCGCTGACTCCCGGTCACACCCTCAGCCGGCGCAACGCCCTGGTCGCCGTACACGACAAGCCCAGCCAGTTCGGCGGCCGGGCCGTGTACGAATGGGAGGCGCAACTCTTCCGTACCGACGACGGCGTGCTGGTGGGTGGCCAGTACCGCTGTATGGTGCGCACCGAGCGCGAGAAGGCCCGTAAACGCAAGAAGGAGAGCGTTCAGGCCCAGACGTGGAGCTCGGGGGAGATCGCGGAGATCGACGCTGCCGGCGAGGCGCACACCCGCCGCGGCGCCGAGCCGCGCTGGTTCGAGGACCTGTCCGTCGGCGACTCCACCGGGACGATGATCAAGGGCCCAATGACCGTCACCGACATGATCTGCTGGCACGTCGGCATGGGCATGGGCATCTACGGCGTCGCCGCCCTCGACCTCGCGCGGGCCAACCGCCGCCGCATACCGCGCTTCTACGAGCCCGACGCACTCGGCATCCCCGACGTCATGCAGCGCGTTCACTGGGACCCGGCCTACGCCCACAAGGCCGGGCTGCCCACCACCTACGACTACGGCCGGATGCGGGAGACCTGGCTGATACACCTGCTCACCGACTGGATGGGCGACGATGCCTGGCTGCGGTGGCTGCGCGTGGAGTTCCGCAAGTTCAACTACGTCGGCGACGCGCAGTACCTCTCCGGTACCGTCACCCGGCTGCACCGCGACGAGGGCGGCCGCCCGGCCGCCGACCTCGACCTGACGGCGGTCAACCAGCGCGGCGAGACCACCACCACCGGCAAGGCCACCGTGCTGCTGCCCAGCCGCGAGCACGGCCCGGTACGGCTGCCCGATCAGCCCGGCACCAGCCTGGAGGAGGCCATGGACGCCGCGGTCACCGTCTTCTCCGGGCGAGACTGATGCCCCGCCCCCTCGACGGCATCGCCGTCGTCGCTTCGGAACAGGCAGTGGCCGGCCCGTTCGCCACCCGGCAGCTCGCCGAACTCGGGCTGACCGCCAAGGAGATCGCCACCGCGCGCGAGAAGGGAGCCGTCCGATGACCGACAGTACCGACGACTTCGGCAAGGCCATCACCGCCGCCCTGACCGACCTGTGCCCGATGACCGAGGTCCGCCGGCTGATGACCGATCCGCTGGGCCACGACCCCGCCGTCTGGCGACGGCTGGCCCGCGAGATCGGCATCCCGGGCCTGGCCGTGCCCGAGGAGTACGGAGGAAGCGGCGGCGCCTTGGAGGACCTGGCCGTCGTCTTCGAGGCCGCCGGCTCCACCCTCGCCTGCCTGCCCCTGTTCGCCACCTGCGCCCTGGCCGCGCCGCTGCTCCTCGCCGTCGCCGACGAGGAGGCCAAGAAGCACTGGCTGCCCCGGCTGGGCTCCGGGGAGACCACCGCGACGGTCGCGTTCGCCGGATTTCGCGGCGCCGCCGGAACGGCTCCGCGCGCCGTCCATGATCACGACGGCTGGCGGCTGACCGGCACCTACCCCCACGTCGTGGTCGGCGCCGGCGCCGACCTGCTGCTGGCCATCGCCGACACCGACACCGGACCCGGCGTCTTCGTCCTGGAGGGCGAAGGGACCAACCGCACTCCGCTCACCAGCCTTGACCTCACCCGGCGGCTTGCTCGCGTCACCGCCGACCGAACCCGCGCCACTCCTGTCGCCGAACCGGGTGAGCAGCTGAGGCCGGGACTCGCGGCCGCATGGGACGCGGCCACCGCCCTGCTGACGGCGGAGCAGGTCGGCGGCGCCCAGCACTGCCTGGACATGACCGCCGAGCACGCCCGTACCCGCATCCAGTTCGCCCGCCCGATCGGCAGCTTCCAGGCGGTCAAGCAACGCCTGGCCGACATGCTCATCAAGGTCGAACTGGCCCGCTCCGCCACCGGCCAGGCCGTGCGCGCCGCATCCCGCGATGACGTGCGTGAGCGTGAGCGTGCGCTCGCGGTGAGCGTGGCCAAGAGCTTCTGCTCCGACGCCTATACCCAGGTGGCCGGAGCCACCATCCAACTGCACGGCGGCCTTGGCTTCACCTGGGAGCACGATGCCCACCTCTACTACAAGCGCGCCCTGTCGAGCCGGGAGATCCTGGGCCCCCCTGCCCTGCACGACGATCGCGTCGCGGAACTGCTGTAGGTTCCGCAGATCACGCGTGGCTCGTGCCGGTCATACGCGTCACGCGGCTTGTCCGTGAGTGCAAAGGTACGTACGGGTGCACGCCCGTAATCGATCAGCCACGAACGAACGAACCGCGACGTGCTCTCAGGCCACGGGCTAAGAGCCGCCCACCGCACTGGCCTTGATCAGCTGGGCGGTCCCAGAGGCCAGGGTGCTCGCCCGGGTGGCCGCGAGATGGGTCGAGGCCAGCGTCATGGCCCGGCTCGTGTTGCCTGCCTCGATGGCCGTGATCAGCTTCTCGTGGTCGCGGATCGCGGCCCTGCGCGTGGCGGCGGACATGGGGGAGCCGGCGTCTGCCTCGTGCCCCGCCACCGCACCCCAGACGGCGGACTCGTGCGCGGACCAGATGGATTCGAGCGAACCGATGAGCACGATCATCGTCTCGTTGCCGCAGAGCGAGACCAACTCTTCATGGAACCGGCGGGCAAGCGGCGAGTACTGAGCGGGGTCGTCGAATGCGGCCTGCTGCGCTTCCACAGCGGCGCGCAGAGCCGGCAGCACGGCGGTCTCGCGGTCGTCTCGGGCCGCACACATGGCCGCGCACACCGGCTCCAACTGAAGCAGTGCGCCGCTGACGTCGCTCAGAGACGTATTGCGGGTCTGCAGGACCATGCTGACCATGTAGGCGATGCGGTCGGCGGTGGGCTGGTGCACCACCGCACCGCCCACATTCCCTCGTCTCACCGAGATCAGGCCCTCGGTCTCCAGGATGCGCATGGCCTCGCGCACCGCCGGCAGGCTGACCTTGAATTCTGCGTACAGGTCCTCCTGCCGCGGAATGCTGTCACCTTCCTTGAGCCGTCCCGTGAGGATGTCCTCACGCAGCTTGGCCGCCACCATCTCGGCCAACCGGGGCTGGCGCAGCTGTCGCATCTCGTCTCCTGTTCCGTCGAGCTCTTCCGCTCGCGGCCTGGTCAGCCAATGATTTTTATCTTAGCTGTGATATCTGGGTAGGCCGAAATCTGCAGAAGAAGGACAGGACGGACCTGGGAGGAGGGGGAGTGCAGGACCCATTTCAGACGCCCGTTGCCTCCGCTGCGGCAGGCTGCGCGCGGGGTGATACCAATACGTGCGCGTCATCCGGTCGGCGGGCGCGTTGCCTGCCGCGACCGGAATCGTGGCGGCTGGTTCGGGTCTCGGGTTTCAGCGGACTTCCTGCCCGGCGGAACCGCCGCCTCGCGGCGCATCCGGCCCGAGGACCAGCCGGGTCACCGACTCCAGGTTGTTCTGCACGTCCGCAATGGTGCGCCGCCCGGTGGTCCACTCCTGCAGGCCGGTACTGAGCACCGCATTGATGGCCACCCGTGCGGGTTGGGCGATCTCCTCGGGAACGCCCTCCATCAACTCCACAAGCACCTCGTCCTGAGAACTCGCCACCGTGGCCAGCGCCTCGCTCGCGAAAGGGTCGGACGACCCTTGGACCAACACGACCAGCCGGGCGAAATTCGGATGGCGCTGGAACGAGCGCACCTCGCGGCGGAAGAAGGACAGCACACGGTCCAATGCCCCTACCTCGCGACGGGCCCGCGAGCGCTCGCGCGCCAACTCCGCGTGGACCCGGTCGGTCAGGCGACGGTGCCAGTCCGCCCAGGCCGCTGCCAACATGTGGTCCTTGGAGGCGAAGTAACGGTAGGCGGTGCCGAGCGCCACCCCCGAATGCTCCGCCACATTCCGCATCTGGACGTTCTCCGGCCCGATCTCGTCGACGAGCGAGATCACCGCGTCGGTCAACAGTTGACGCCGGGCGATCTGGCGCGGCGTCATGCTCTCCAGGGGCAGAGGCAGCGTCTCAGGTTTGGGCACGGCCTCATCCTATCTGAAAGCTCGTTCTAGGTGGTTCTGCTGCTTGGCTGCTTGGCTGGGCGAGTCCACAGTCCCCACCGTCATCGGCCACACTGACGCTCTGACCTGCACTTATAGCGACGCCCCGGGCCGAATCACAGGCCAATGGCGCCGCACGGAGGTCTTGACATCTTTGAAACGCGGTTTCAATATCGAGATTACCTGGCCGGGACCGGAGAGACGGCCGCGGTGACACGGCCGGGGTCGACGGCCGCCCGCCTGATCCCGATGCCCGCACGCGTGGTCGATCGTGTGTCTGGCGCCGAACACAACCAGCGGAGTTGTCATGACCTTCCCGCACGGCCAGCCGATCATCGACACGATGATGGGGTTTCCCACCGTCGGCTTCGAGCAGTACGACTTCATCCGCAAGCAGACCAAAGACCGGCAATCCCAGCAGGAGTTCCAGTTTCCTGCGGAGTACATGTTCAAGCATGTGCCGAAGGAACTGCCCACCGAGGACCCGGTCAGCGTCACGCTGCACGAGATGGACCGCTGGGGCATCGAGAAAGCTCTCATCGGAGTCACCGGGGAAAGTGCACAGTTGGCCCTGAAACGCCACCCCGACCGCTTCATCCCCTCCGGCAACGTGGACGATCCGAATCAGGTGGTCGACACGGTCCGGCAGATCAAGCGCGACTACGAGGAATACGGCATTCGGGCCGTCGGCGCCTTCCCTGCCGGCACCTTCCCGCAGGTCGCGATCAACGACAAGAAGATGTACCCGGTGTACGCGACCTGCGTGGAGCTGGGTATCCCGATCTTCTGCTGTGCCGGCGTGCCCGGCCCCCGGCTGAAGTTCGAACCGCAGCGGGTGGAGTACATCGACGAGGTGATGTACGACTTCCCCGACCTGGTGTTCGTCACTCGCCACGGCTGTGAACCGTGGGAGGAGCTCGCGGTCAAGCTGCTGCTGAAGTGGCCGAACCTGTACTACTCCACCTCGGCCTTCGCACCGAAGTACTACCCGCGGAAGGTCGTCGAGTTCGCCAACACCCGTGGTGCCGACAAGATCATCTACGCGGGCTATTTCCCCATGGGCCTGTCCCTGGAACGGATCATGACCGACATGCCCGACGTGCCGTTCCGCGACGAGGTCTGGCCCAAGTTCCTCTACGAGAACGCAGCCCGCGTCCTCGAACTCGACCGCTGATGCGGACGGATGCGCACCCGACGGGCAGCGGCCATGAGGAGGCGACGTGTCGATAGCACTGAACCAGGAACAGTCCGCGCTGGCGGAGTCGGTCGAGGGGTTCGCCTCGCGCCACGCGCCCCGGTCGCGCACCCGCACGGCGGCCGACCTGGCGGCCGGGCCGGTGGACCGTGATCCGGCGAGCGGCGACTCGGACGCCGTCCGAAGGACGCGGCAGCACGAGGACAGCCTGTGGGCGGCCCTGGTGGAGCAGGGATTCGCCACCGTGCACCTGCCGGAGGACGCGGGCGGAGGAGGTGGCGGCGTGGGGGACCTGGCCGTCGTCGTGGAGGAGGCCGCGCGGGGCCTGATGCCGGGCGCGTTACTGCCGACCGCCATCGCCGGCGCGATTCTTACCCGTTCCTGTCCACCTACCCGATCTGACGCCACATCAGGTGATGAGTCGCCAGGCAACCACGGCGCAGCGGTACCCGCGCTGAGGGGCCGCTTCGGGGCCGGGGCGCGTGGCGCCGTCGCACTGTACCCGGACGGAATGGTGGCCGCCCGGGTCCCCGGCGGCTACCGGGTCAACGGCACGTCCGTGCCGGTGCTGGGCGGGGCGCGCGCCGACGTCGTACTGCTCATGGCCCGGCATGAGTACGGCCAGGTGGTCTTCGCCGTGGACCTCGCCACCGCCGGCGGCCTGGCCGTCGAGCCACTCCCGGCAGTGGACCTCACCCGCGATATCGCACGCTTCACCGCAGACGACCTCGTCGTCCCCGCTGCCGACACAGTGCCCGTGGACCCGTCCACCGTGAGGTCGATGGCAGCCGCCCTGTGCGCCGCCGAGGCGGTCGGTCTCGCCCGCTGGTGCGTGGAGACGGGGCTGGAGTACGTCAAGGTGCGCGAGCAGTTCGGGCGCCCGGTCGGGTCGTACCAGGCGATCAAGCACAAGTGCGCCCGGCTTTTCATCCGGCTGGAGACGATGGCCGCTGCCGCCTGGGACGCCGCTCGGGCGGCGGATGCCGACGGGCCTGACGCCGAGGAGCAGCTCGCCCTGGCCGCCGCGGAGGCCGCGGTGGTCTGCCTGCCCGGCGCGAGCGACCTCGCACTGGACACCATCACTTTGCTCGGCGGGATCGGCTACACCTGGGAGCACGACGTCCACTTCTTCTGGCGCCGCGCCATGACGATGGAGAGCCTGCTCGGTCCCGTGAGCCGCTGGCAGCGGCGGCTGGGGCGGCTCGCCCGCACCGCCGGCCGCTCCTTCGACGTCGCGCTGACCCACGACGACGCAACGTTCCGCGCGCGGATCGCTGAGCAGCTCGAGGAGGTAGCGACCCTGCCCGAGGAGCAACGTCAGGCACGGCTGTCCACGCTGGGCCTGGTACTGCCGCACTACCCAGCCCCGTACGGCATCGACGCAAGCCCGGCACAGCAGATCGTCATCGCCCAGGAGTACGCCAAGGCGGGGGTCGAACGGCCGAAGACCATCATCGGAGAATGGGTTCTGCCGACGATCCTCGCCCATGGCACGGACGAGCAGAAGCAGTTCTTCGTGCCGGCCACGTTGCGCGGGGACATCATCTGGTGCCAGCTGTTCAGCGAGCCGGGCGCGGGTTCGGACCTGGCCTCGCTGTCCACCCGGGCGGAGAAGACCGACGACGGCTGGCGGCTGAACGGCCAGAAGGTGTGGACGTCCAGCGCGGCCGAGGCGCACTGGGGCCTCTGCCTGGCCCGCACCGACCCGGCCGCGCCGAAGCACAAGGGGATCTCCTGCTTCCTGGTCGACATGCGCGCCCCAGGTCTGGAGGTCCGGCCACTACGGGAGGCCAACGGCGGCTACCTGTTCAACGAAGTCTTCCTCACCGATGTGTTCGTCCCGGACGACCGGCTGGTCGGCGCGGTCAACGAGGGCTGGGCCATGGCACGCACCACGCTCGGCAACGAGCGCGTGAGTATGGGCGGGATGATCGGCACCGGCGCCGATCCTGTGGCCATGTCCACCTCGCCGCAGGTCATGGCAGACGCACCCGAGGTGGAGCGGTCCCTCGGGGAGCTGATGGCGGAACGCTACGCACTGTCGGCGCTGGGCCTGCGCGCCACGCTGCGGCAACTCTCCGGGCTGCGGCCCGGCGCGGAGGCCAGCGTGCTCAAGGTCGCCGCCGGCTGGCACCACCAGCACGTTTCCGCCGAGGTCATGCGTTGGCACGGCCCGTACGCCGCCGCGGCGACCGGACCCGGCGGAGCCGCCACGCACGGCTATCTGTCGGTGCCTCCGCAGCTCATCGGCGGCGGCACGGCTGAGATCCAGCTCAACGTGATCGCCGAACGGATCCTCGGCCTGCCCCGCGGCTGACCCACACGGGCCCACAGCTGTGCCCCGCAGCGCTGATCGCCCCGATGAGCGCGACCGGCCGCAACCGGAAGGCTTCCACGAACGCACCATCCATCGCCATCCACGGAGGATGCATGACCACATCCAGGCCCGAGGACCGCTATACGGTGATCTCCTCGGACACCCATGCCGGCGGCAGCCACGCCATGTACCGGGAGTACCTCGACCCGCAGTGGCACGAGGAGTTCGACGCCTGGCGCGGCAAGTACAAGAACCCCTTCAGCGACCTCGGCGACGCCCGGCGCCACCGCAATTGGGACGATGAAATGCGTAACTCCCAGCAGGACGCGGACGGAGTCGTCGGAGAGGTCATCTTCCCCAACACCGTCCCGCCGTTCTTCCCCAGCTTCGTCCTGTTCGCCCGCCCCCCGCAGGCCGACGAGTACCCGCGCCGCCTGGCCGGGATCCGGGCCCACAACCGCTGGCTGGCCGACTTCTGCGCCGACGCGCCCGAGCGCCGGGCCGGCATCGGGCAGATCTTCCTCAACGACATCGACGACGCCATCGCCGACGTCCGCTGGATCAAGGAGCACAACCTGCGCGGCGGCGTCCTGCTGCCGACGATCCCTCCGGACGTGGACTGGATCAAGCCGCTCAACCACCCCGACTACGACCGCCTGTGGGCGGTGTGCGAGGAGCTGGAGGTGCCGGTCAACGTGCACGGCGGCACCGGCGCCCCCGCCTACTCGCGCCACCCCTCCTCCGCACTGATCATGCTCGCCGAGGTCGCCCACTACTCCCGCAGGCCGCTGCTGTTCCTCATGCTGTCCGGGGTCTTCGAGCGCTTCCCGCGCCTGAAGCTGGTGATGACCGAGCAGGGCTGCGCCTGGCTGCCTGCTCTGCTGAACCAGCTGGACGGCATCCTGAAGGCGGTGCGGGACAACGGCGCCGTCGGGGAACTGCGGTTCAAGCCGGAGCATGTCCTGCCGAAGTCGGCCACCGAGTACTTCCAGCAGAACGTCTGGCTCGGCGCCAGCTTCCCCAAGATCGCCGACGTCCGGGCCGCACGCGAGGCCCTCGGTGTGGACAAGTTCATGTGGGGCAGCGACTATCCCCACGACGAGGGTACCTACCCCTACACCACCCTCGCCCTGCGTCAGGTCTTCCACGACTGGCCCGAGGCCGACGTGCGCAAGGTCCTGGCCGAGAACGCGGCCCAGGTGTACGGCTTCGACCTCGACGTGCTGGGTCCGCGCGCCGCCGAACTGGGGCCCACCGTCGCCGAGGTCGCCCGCCCGCTGACTGAACTGCCCGACAACCCCAACGAGGCACTCCTCGCCAACGCTCCCGCAGCGTAGCCGCGGCGAAACGGAACAATTGACACAGCGTCAAGGAGTTGGTCATGAACGATGAAGCCGTGGGTCTTCGCGCCGGTATGCGGCTCAAGAGTCAGGTATGCACCACCCAAGTCATCGTCGTCCGGGCGGGGAACAAGCCAGCGGCCTTGTGGTGCGGCGGCGTCCGCATGCTTGAGCTCGGCGCATCCGGTCGGGGAGAAATGACGCCCGTCCCGGAGCAGATGCGGGGCTCGTTGCTCGGCAAGCGCTACACCCACCCGGACGACGACAGTGTCGAGATACTCGTGACCATGGGAGGCGAAGGCTCTCTGTCGGACGGGGAGCAGAACCTTGTTCTCAAGGCCGCCAAGCCACTCCCTGCCAGCGACTGAGTCACCGGACCAGGGGGCGGTCCGTGAAAGCCCACGAGGCGGTGGTCACGCGGGCCGTGCATAATATAAATTATGCGATTGTCTTGCTGCGTTGAGGCCTGCCCGGCACCGAGCGGGACCTGGCCTTCCTCTGGAGCTTGAAGGAGCCGCAGCATGGGCCATGAGACGCTGCAAGGTCGCACAATCGTGATGTCGGGCGGCAGCCGGGGCATCGGAGCGGCAATCCTCGTGGCTGCCGCCCGGCAGGGGGCCAACGCCGTCCTGCTGGCCAAGACCGACCGGCCCGACCCGCGGCTGCCGGGCACCGTGCACACCGCGGTCGCCGAGATCGAAGAGGCCGGCGGCAAAGCCGTCGCCGTCGTCGGCGACGTGCGCAAGGACGAGGACGTGCAGCGGGCTGTCGACACAGCCGTGGACCGATTCGGCGGAATCGACATCTGCGTCAACAATGCCAGCGCCATCAGCCAGACCAGTACCGAGGAGCTGTCACTGAGGCGCTACGACCTGATGCAGGACGTCAACACGCGCGGCACGTTCGCACTCACCCGGGCATGTCTGCCGCACCTGCGACGGTCCGATCACGCGCATGTACTCACGCTCTCGCCACCGATCAATCTCGCGCCCCAGTGGCTGGGCCGCTTCCCGGCCTACACGCTGTCGAAGTACGGGATGACCTTGCTGACGCTCGGCTGGGCTGCCGAGTTCGCGGAAGCGGGCATCGCCGCGAACTGCCTCTGGCCCCAGACCCGGATCGCGACCGCGGTGGTCGTCAACCTGCTGGGCGGCCAGGAGGCAGCCGCTCGCTCACGGAGCCCGCAGATCATGGCCGACGCCGCGATCGAGGTGCTCTCGACCTCGCCGTCGGCGCGGACCGGCCGTACTCTGATCGACGCCGAAGTGCTCGCCGAGAGCGGGGTCACGGATCTGAGTCGGTACGGCGGTGGCGACCACCCCACCATCGACCTCTACGTGGACCCGTGATGGGGCGGGAGTACCGGCATCTCAGGTACGAAGTGGTCGACGGCGTGTTGACGCTCACGTTGCACCGCCCGGAGCGGCTCAACGCGTACACCCCACTGATGGGGCAGGAGTTGCTCGACGCCTTCGACCGGGCCGATGCCGACGACGATGTGCGCGTAGTCGTCCTCACCGGGTCGGGCAAGGCGTTCTGCGCAGGCGCCGACCTCGCCGAAGGCGGGCCATCGCGGTTTGACTACCCTGACGGCACTGACCATCGCGACTTCGGCGGGAGGATCGCGATGCGGATCTTCGCGTCGTTGAAGCCGACGATCTCCGCCGTGAACGGCGCCGCCGTAGGCTTCGGCGCGACGGTTCTGCTCCCCACCGACGTCCGGCTTGCTTCGAGCCGGGCGCGGTTCGGGTACACCTTCGGGCGGATCGGGCTCGTTCCCGAAGCGGCGTCGAGCTGGTTCTTGCCGCGCGTTGTCGGCATCAGCCGCGCTATGGAGTGGGCTGTCACGGGGCGGGTGTTCGGTGCCGCGGAGGCGCTCGAGGCCGGGTTGATCCGCTCGGTGCACGAACCGGAGGAGCTGCTGCCGGCCGCGTGTGCGCTGGCCCGGGAGATGGCGGACGCGACCGCCCCGGTCGCTGTGGCGCTGACTCGGCAGATGTTGTGGCGGATGCTGGGAGCCAGTGACCCGATGCAGGCTCACGAGCTCGATTCCAGAGCGATGTACGAACGCGGCCGGTCGGAGGACGTCAGGGAAGGCATCACCGCCTTCCTGGAGAAACGGCCTGCACGTTTCCCCGGCCGGGTCAGCACGGACATGCCCGCGTTCTACCCGTGGTGGACGGAGCAGCCGTTCAGGCCTCTGCCACCGTGAGCGCGCCGCACACGCCCAGCGATGCCAGGCAACGGCGGCAGAGCCATCGACCGCATGGCGGCCGAGCCGGCACCGGCCGAGTGGGGATTCCTCGCGCGCGCGTGTGCTGCGACGAATGATATATTTTACCAAGCCCGGGATGGCCCGGATCCTCACGAGGCCCAGGAGGTCGTGATCGCTACTCGGTCGGTCGCACAGAACGGCCCCAGATTCGATATCGGCGACTCCGGTGGACTGTCACGCCCCACGAGTGCCCAGCAGGTGGCTGAGCACATCCGGCGTATGATCTTCAACAACGAACTCCGCGCCGGGGAACGGGTCCCCCAGGACGAGATCGCTGCCGCCTTGAGGGTGAGCAGGGTGCCGGTCCGCGAAGCTGTCATCGCCCTCGACCGCGAGGGGTGGGTGACAACGGAAGCCCACCGTGGGGCGTTCGTCAACGGTCTGGATGAGAACACCGTCCTGGACCACTACGAGTTCCTCGGCATGCTCTACGGATTTGCCGCTCGGCGTGCCGCCGAGCGCGGAACCCCGGTCGGAGTGAAGGCTCTGACAGAACTGAACCGAGCGTTCCAGGCTACCGACAGCCCGGACGAGCTCTGGCAGATCAACCTCGAATTCAACCGTCAGCTGCTCGTCATGGCGCGGTCGCGGCGGATCGCCGCGATGTCACGGGTCATGGCCATCAGCATCGTGTCGGGGAAGTACTTCGAAGAGGTTGCCGGAGCCGTCCGGATTCACAAGAAGGGCCTGCGGGCGGTGCTGCGTGCCATCAAAGCCGGCGACGGGCTGACGGCGGAAGCGGAGTACTCCGAGATGCTGCGGACCGAAGCGGTGAGTGTCGTGTCGCTCCTGAAGTCCCGGGGGCTTCTGCCGGCCTGATCAACTTGCCGACCCATCTCCCTTTGACTGAATGCATATTGTATATTCTGCAACGGCTCGACCTCTTGCGACCCATCCTTCCCTGTGGCCGGCAATCGCCCGTATGACTACTCCTCGCGGATCTGTCCGCCGAGGTCCTGGGCAGCGCCCGGATCAGACCAGCGGTTTGTGGGCGGAGTCACACCTGTAGGCAACGTGCCTGTAGCTACAGTGGTTTCCTCGGTCGGCGCAGAGCGCTGCTGTTCCAGACTCGGGAACGGGGTCACGGATGAACTCGATTGACGATGCCTCAGCATCGACTCGGAAATGACGGGTCGCCCGTGCACGGCCAGGGCTCATCGGCTCGTGCGCGGCAGTTGGTGAGACCTGCGGGTGCCTGGCACCTAGAGCTCCGACCGGGCCGCCAGAGTGCTGCGGTCAGCCAGTCATTTCACCATGCGCGGCCCGCGAACCAGCCGCAGTCACGTCCGAGGAGGACGTCATGACGAGCCCCGCTCCGCACGTGCCCGATCCGGGGGGCACCGCAGCCACCGGGCACCCGTACCGGCCGCTGCCGCCGGTCAGCCAGGTGCGTCCCGGAGTGTGGAGCATCCCCGTGCCGCTTCCCAACACCTCGCTGCGCTATGTGTTGGTGTACGTCTTCGAAACCGACGCCGGACCGTACCTCGTCGATGCGGGCTGGGACACCGACGAGGCGTACGACACCCTGGCGTCGGGGCTGGCCGGCATCGGCACCCGTATGCAGGACGTCCAGGGAGTCCTGGTCACGCACATCCACCCCGATCACTACGGGCTCGCAGGGCGTGTCCGTGAGGCGTCCGGCGCATGGATCTCCCTGCACCCCGCCGACGCCGCGGTCATTCCCTTGTTGGAGGAAGCGAACCCCGATCCGCTCGGCCTTGCCACGCTCCGCCGCGCCGGGGCGCCCCAGGATGTACTCGACCGTCAGTACCGGCGACTGCGTGCGCTGGAACCGCGGCGCGACATGCCGAAGCCCGATGTGCTGTTGGAGGACGGTGACCGGCCTGCCGTGCTCGGGTGGGAGCTGTCCGCGATCTGGACCCCGGGTCACTCCCCAGGTCACCTGTGCTTCTGGGAGCCCCGCCACCGCCTGATGCTCACCGGCGACCATGTACTGCCACGGATCACGCCCAACGTGCCGCCGCCCCGCGATGAGGGGGCCGACACGCTCGGGGACTTCCTCCGCTCGCTCGACCGTCTCAACGGCTGGGGTGCGTGCGAGGCGTTGCCCGCCCACGAGCGGCGGTTCACGGACCTCGAGGGTCGGCTCGCCGATCTGCGGCGCCATCACGACCAGCGCTTCGAGGAGGTCCTGGCGGCGTTGGCGGCCGGGGCGGAGGTCGCCTGGGACGTGGCCGCGCACATGCACTGGTCGCGCCCTTGGGGAGGGATGGAAGGCTTCACGCAGCAGGCTGCCGTGGGCGAGGCCTTTGCCCATCTGCGCGCTCTGGCGCGGCGCGGGCTGGTACACGAAGAACCGGGCGAGACCGTGCGGTGGCGGATCGCCGAGCGGTCCTGACCGCCGCGGCCGGCCTCGGTCGCCGGCGTGGCCAGTCGACCGCGGGCCCCTGCCCCGAGCCCGTTCCACCACCGAGGAGGAGCTAGCCATGACCCTGACGACCCGCTCCCGAGCGACGGCCAGTCCGGCCGTCCGGGACACCGCGGCACTCGTACTGCGCGCCGCACTGGGGCCGATGCTGTTCGCGCACGGCTGGAACAAGGTCGCGGGGCCGGGCGGGCTGAAGGGCACCACAGGCTGGTTCGAGTCCCTGGGCCTGCGCCCTGCGGCGGTGCACGCACGGATGGCCGCAGGTACGGAGATGGCGGCCGGGGCCGGACTCGCGCTCGGCCTGGCCAACCCCCTTCCGGCCGCAGCGGCCGTCGGACTGATGGCCGTGGCCGCACGTACCGACCATCGCGGGAAGGGATTCTTCGTCTTCAAGGGTGGCTGGGAATACACCGGAGTCGTCGCCGGCGCCGCCGTGGCGCTTGCTGCCCTCGGTCACGGGCGGTTCTCGCTGGACGGCATGCTGGGCCGCCGCAGCGACGGGCCGGCGCAGGCGCTGATCGCCGCCGCACTGGGTGGCGCCGCAGCGGCCGGACTACTGAAAGCGTGTTACCGCCCGGACCAGGGCCCGGACCCTGAGCCGGACAAACAGGCCCAGGGCTGAGGGCCGGCCGCCCTGCGGCGAAGTCCCCCTTGCGGCTTCGAAACGCCTCGGCACGCCACGCCCGGCGTACGCCAAGCGGCAGTTCGTGTAGGCCCCCCGGTGGTCGTGGCGCGCGTGGGCAGTGACGCGAGCAGGCTCACGCGGGCCGGAAGTACGGCAGGTACAGACCGGAGCCCACCTCGTGGAATTCGGCCGTCACCGCCATTCCGGGGCGGATGCCCTCCGGCGCGATCCCGATCAGGTTGGTGAGGAACTGGTAGCCCTCTTCCATGTCGACGATCGCGGGCGCATACGGGGCTTCGAAGGCCGGTGTCACCGGGCGGTACACCACGGTCCAGCTGTAGAGGGTGCCGCGGCCGGAACTCGTCTCCCACTTCAGGTCCCTGCCAAGGCAGTTGCGGCACAATTCCGCCGGGGGGAAGCAGGCCCAACGGCACGAGGAACAGCGTTGGAACACCAGCTTCCGCTGAGCGCACTGCTTCCAGAACGGGGCGCTGAGGGCCCCCGGTACGGGATGCGGCAGCTCGCCGCGCTGCGGAACGAGGAGTGTGCTCATTGCGTAGCCTCCGATCCGAGCAGCATGACCGAGGTGAACAGCGCGCCCGCGCCCCCGCCGCTGCAGAGCGCCACGTCGGCACCGGGCACCTGCAACGGACCGGCATCTCCGCGTAGTTGCTGAACACCGCGGATCACCCGCTGGTACATCTGGGGTGACGCGCCCGCGTGGCTGAAGGACATCGTTCCGCCGTCGGTGGTGACCGGATGGCTGCCGTCGATTCCGATGTGACCGTCCGCCACGAACGGACCGCCCTCGCCCGGCTCGCAGAAGCCGAACGCCTCCAACTGGCGGATGATCTCGAAGGAGAACGGGTCGTAGAGCTCCAGAACGTCCACATCGGACCGGCGCAATCCCGAGTGGCGGAAGGCCAGGTCTGCGGCGCGCTTGCCCACCTCGCCGTTGACCGGGCCACCGCGCCTGCCCGCGAGATCCCAGCTCGGCGGATACCGGTACGCCGGACCGAAGTTGTCGGCGCTGCTACCGAGGATGAAGACGGGCCTCGCCGGGATGTCGGGCAGCCGGTCGGTGCTCGCCAGCACGAGCGCGCATCCGCCCTCCGAGGTCATCGAGCAGTCGAGCAGGTGGAACGGGTCGGCCACCATGCGGGAGGCGAGCACGTCGGCGGGCTTGAAGGGTCCGCGTCCAAAGTAGACGGCGTCGGGGTTGTGATGGCCGTGGTTGCGGATGGTCGCCGCAACCGCGGCCAGTTGCTCCGGTGTGGTCCCGTAGGTCGTCATGTGACGGCGGGCGATCAAGGCGAATTCAGCGGCGGTGAAGAGTCCGAACGGGGCGACCCACTCGTGCTCCGGCCGCGTCCACGGCGCCGTGGACGCGCGGTCGGTGTAGACGCCGGTGGCCGCAGCAACGATCAGGACCACATCTGTTTCACCGGCCTCGATGGCGTGGGCCGCTTCCGTGATGGCGGGCAGCCCGAACTGCGCGCCCTGCCAGGCGGGACCCAGCCGGAGGTCGTAGATCAGGGACGTGGCACCGCCGTCGTAGGTCACTCCGTCGACGTCGGTCAGGGTCAGGCCGGCGTCGCGCAGTGCGCCTGCTGCGGCTTCGGCGGTCAGAGTGGCGGTGGTGTACCCATCGAGGCGTCTTGCCTGACGAGTGTTGTGGACGCCGACGATGGCCGCGCGCCGCGGGCTCACCGGTCGGAGTCCCTTCGCCGTGGGATGCTTCGCATTTCTTTCACGTCGGTCCGTCCTTCGAGGTGTCCCGCAGATTCATCAGGGTTCAGTCGATGTGCTGCAACGGCTAAGTAGGTTATCTTAGCTAAGATTGCTTGCCTGGGGCGGCCAGTGCGCGGAGATCCTTGTCAGCCCACTTGTTCGTCTCGCCGCCAAGTACGTCAACGGAGGTTGTGGTGCGCAAAGACGATCTGATTCTGATCAGCGTGGACGATCACATTGCCGAGCCGGCGGATATGTTCGAGGCGCACGTGCCGCAGCGGTACAAGGACCGGGCTCCGCGCGTGGTCCTCGAGGAGAACGGCACCCAGCAGTGGTACTACGGGGATCTGCGGGGCCGGAACCTGGGTTTGAACGCGGTCGCGGGCAAGCCGCGCGACATGTACAACATCGACGCGAGCAGCTACGACGAGATGCGCCCGGGATGCTTCAACGTCGACGAGCGCGTACGGGACATGAACGCCGGCGGGCAGCTGGCGGGGCTGAACTTCCCGAACTGGACCGGGTTCTCCGGACAGGTTCTCAACCAGGGGCCGGACCGCGACCTGAACCTGATCATGATCAAGGCGTACAACGACTGGCACGTGGACGAGTGGTGCGGTGCCTACCCGGGCCGGTTCATCCCGTGCGGCATCCTGCCGCTGTTCGACGTGCAGGAGGCGGCCAAGGAGGTGCGGCGGCTCGCGGCCAAGGGTTGCCACGCGGTGACCTTCTCGGAGAACCCCGAGGCGCTGAACATGCCCAGCATCCACACGGATTACTGGTACCCGCTGTTCGAAGCGGCCTGTGACACGAAGACTGTGCTGTGCTGCCACGTGGGTTCGTCCTCGAAGCGCCCGATGGTGTCCTCCGACGCACCGCCCAGTGTGGCGATGTCGGCCTCGTCCATGATGAGCATGTTCTCCCTCGTCGAGCTGATCTGGGCGGAGTTCTGGGGCAAGTTCCCGGAGCTGAAGTTCTCCCTCACCGAGGGCGATGTCGGGTGGATCCCGTACTTCCTGTGGCGCTCCGAGCATGTACTCGACCGGCACTCCGGCTGGACCAACGCCGGCTTCCCCAAGGGCTACCGCGGCCCCAGCGATGTGTTCCGCAAGCACATCTACACGTGCTTCATCAGCGACAAGGTCGGAGTCAAGCTGATGGAGTACTTCAACGAGGACCAGCTGTGCTGGGAGTCGGACTACCCGCATTCCGACACCAACTGGCCCTTCGCGCCGGAGGACGTCGTCGAGACGATGGGCCATCTTGACGACGCCGTGATCAACAAGATCACCCACGAGAACGCGATCAACGCCTACTCCTTCGACCCGTTCGCGTACGTTCCGAAGGACGAGGCTCGAGCCGGCGCGCTGCGTGCCAAGGCCACCGATGTCGATGTGGTCACACATGTCGGCCGCAAGGCCAGTCAGCGCGATCGTGATGCGTGGGCGCGGATGACCCGCTTCGCGCAGGCCGCCCAGTCGGCCAACCAGAGCTGACACCGGTTCCGGTGGCACCTGAGTACTGGCCGCCCGCCCACCGCATCCTTCCACGACGAGGTGACGATGACGCAGCGAACGCCGTTCTCCGGACTCCGGGTCCTTGAGGTCTCAGCGGGGATTCCCGCAGCCTACTGCGGCAAGATGTTCGCCGACGCGGGCGCCGACGTGGTCAAGATCGAGCCACCGGAGGGCGACCCGATGCGCCGGTGGAGCGCATCGGGAGCCTCGATCGCAGAGGGGCGCAGCGGTGCCCTGTTCGGTTACCTGCATGCGGGCAAACGTTCGGTACGGCCTGGTCCGGGCACCATCGAGCTGTTCCGCGACGTCGACCTCGTCGTCACCGACACCTCGGACGGCTGGGGCCCCGGCGCGATCCGGGAACTGCTGCCGGACGGCAGCGCCACAGTGGTGCTCACCCTGACTCCGTTCGGGCTGGACGGACCGTATGTACGAGACGGACTCGCGGCGAACGAGTTCATCCTGCAGGCCCTCTGCGGTTCGATCGGCAGCCGCGGCTGGCCGGGGGAGGAGCCGTTGCAGGCCGGTGGCCGGATCGGGGAGTGGGTGGCCGGGACGTACGGGGCAGTGGCGGCCGCTGCTGCCCTGCGCCGCGGGCGGCACACAGGCCAGGGGGATCTGGTCGACGTATCAGTGTTCGAAGCGATGGTACTGACGATGGGCGGGTTGACCGCGGTCTCGGCCAGCCTGCTTCAGCCCGGCCAGCCGGCGGTGGGCCGGAGCCATGAACTGCCCTCGATCGTGCCCACGGCCGACGGTCTGGTGGGGTTCTGCACGATCACAGCCCAGCAGTTCGCCGACTTCCTCGTGCTGATCGAGCGGCCGGACCTGATAGAGGACACCGACCTGGCGTCCTTCGCAGGCCGCGCACGGCGGCGCAACGAGTTCCTCGACACCGTCCACCGCTGGGCCGCCACCCGCACCACGGCTGAGATCATCGAAATCGCCGCCGCGCTGCGGATTCCGGTGGCCCCGATCGCCACGCCCCGCACGATCACCGAGATCGATCATTTCCGCGAGCGCGGCGTCTTCCTCAAGAACACCGCCGGGAATCTCCAGCCCCGGGTCCCCTACCGCAGCGGGGCTTTCGACACCGTACCGCCAGGGGAAGTACCAGAACCCGGTGCGCACGGCGGCTCGGTGAACTGGCCTGCCCGGTCGCGCACGTTCGAAGGCGGCCGGTTTGGGGAGCGCCCACTGGCCGGGCTGCGGGTGGTGGACTTCACGGCGTTCTGGGCCGGGCCGGCGGCGACCGGGACCCTGGCCGCGCTCGGCGCCGACGTCATCAAGATCGAGGGTCTGCACCGCCCGGACGGGATGCGCTTCGCCGGCGCTCGCCCGCCCACGACCGAGTCCTGGTGGGAAACGGGATCCTTCTTCCTGGCCAACAACGGCAACAAGCGCGATCTCACGCTCGAGCTCAGTCTTCACTCCGCCCGTCACATCGCACTGGAGCTGATCGGCACGGCCGACCTGGTGGTCGAGAACTTCTCGCCGCGTGTGATGGGAAACCTCGGCCTGACATGGGAATCCATCCACGCCCACAACCCGCGCGCGGCCGTGGTCCGCATGCCGGCCTTCGGCCTGGACGGGCCGTGGCGCGATCGGGTGGGTTTCGCCCAGACGATGGAGCAGGCCAGCGGTATGGCGTGGATGACGGGCCCGGTCGACGGCCCGCCGCTCATCCCGCGGGGCGTGTGCGACCCGATCGCCGGGCTGCACGCGGCGTTCGCTGCGCTCGCCGCGATCGAGGTCCGCGACGCCACCGGCGTCGGCCCGCACGTCGAATCGACGATGATCGAGGCCGCGTTGAACGTCGCGGCCGAAGCTGTCGTCGAGGCCACCGCCTATGGCCGGGAACTGCGGCGCGACGGCAACCGCGGGCCGGGCGCCGGCCCACAGGGCGTCTTCCGTGCGAAGGGCGACGACGAGTGGGTGGCCCTGGCCGTGCTCGACGACGGGCAATGGACGAGCCTGGCCCGGCTACTGGGCCGCGAGGACCTCGCACGGCGCACTGAACTGGCCGACGAGTCCGGTCGCCGGAAGCATGCCGATGAGCTGGACGTGGTCATCGGCGCGTGGATCGCCGAGCTGGACGTGGACGCTGCGGTCGCGCGGCTGCGCGAGGCCGGTGTCACTGCCGTGCGGGTCAACAGCCCGGCCGATGTGCTCGCCGACGAGCAGCTGGCCGCACGCGGGTTCTGGGAGCGGGTCACGCATCCTGTGGTGGGCGGGTTCCAGAGCCCCGGGATGCCCTTCCGATTCGCGAGCGTCACCGAGCCCTGGACCCGGACTGCCGCTCCGTTGCTCGGCCAGCACAACGACGAGATCCTGGCGGATGTTCTCGGCAAGGACGAGGCGGAGATCCGTGCGCTGGCCGAACAGAAGGTGATCGGCACCAGGCCGGAGGGGCTGTGAGCGCACAGCCGGACACAACGGTCCGGGGGGAGCGGTACGTCCGCACGCGGAGGATGAAGTCTTCCCGGTGCACTTCCGAGCGGCAACAAGATCTTGTCCAGACGAGCGACCTAGGAGTCCGGTGAAGCCCATCACCTTGTGCCTTCCGCCGCGACAGGGAGAGCTCTGCGCGCCGGTCCGGTTCGAACTTCACGGTCAGCACACCTTCCTCGAGCTGACCTCGCGACACCGTGTGACGCAGGTCGAGTGTGATGAGAAGACCGGCACCATCGCGATCCTGGTCGAGATCACCGACCCCGAGACCTCCCGCCCCGTCCATGTCCGCTTCAGCGTGCTGCCCGCCGACACCGAGGTGACCGGGCGGACGGTGAAGCTCACGGAGGTCGAGCGCGATGGGCAGAAACTCGCGGTGTTCGGCAGCTACCAGGGCGTCGTCTCGGACGAGAACTGACCGCGTTGTTGCGGCCAGGCAGGCGGCCCGGCCACGGCGGGGCGGCTTCACGCAAAAGCGGCCATGGGGGCGGATCCGCCAGCGGAGGCGCGCGCATGCGCATCCGGCTCCCGTCATCCGGTGGCTGAACCGGCCTCAGCGCTGGGCCGCCGCGATCTGCTGCTCGAGCTCACGCTTGAGCAGCTTGCCGGTCGGGCTGTAGGGCAGGCCGGAGACGAAGCGAACCTGGCTGGGCACTTTGAACGGGGCGAGCTTCTGCGCCACCCACGACCGGACTTCGGCTGCCGAGGGAGCGGCCGTGTCGCACGGCACGACAACCGCCATGACCTCCTGACCGAGCTCCTCGTGGGGCACGCCGATGACTGCGGCGTCGAGCAGACCAGGATGCTCGGTCAGCCGGTTCTCGATCTCCACCGGGTAGATGTTCTCGCCGCCACGGATGATCAGGTCGCGCATGCGGCTTTCGAGGTAGAGCACGCCGTCGGCGATCCGTCCGTAGTCCCCGGTGTGGTACCAGCCGTCGGTGTCCAGCGCCGCTGCAGTGGCCGGCCCATCGTCCCAGTAGCCGAGGAAGCAACTCGGCGTCCGGATACAGATCTCCCCGTACTCCTCTGCGTGCGTCGCTGTCCGCCGGTCCGGAATATCGTTTCCCTCAGCGTCCCGCAGCACCACCTGACAGGTGGGCGTGGCGGGTCCGGCCGAGCGCGGGTCCCCGAGCAGCCGGGCCCCGGACGTGGCGGTGCCGAGCCCGCACGTCTCGGACATGCCGTACCCGCCGGCAACCCGGGCGTGCGGGAGCTTTTCCACCAGGAGCGCGGCCAGCGCGGCCGGCAGCGGGGCCCCGCCGAACCCCACCGAGCGCACCTGGCGGAGGTCGTAGCGATCTACGTCGGGGTGGCGCAGCAGCCGGATCAGCTGCGTCGGCACACCGGTCCACGACGTCACCCCGTACCGCGCGGTCAGTTCCAGATGGCGGCCGGGGTCCCAGCGGCCCTCGGGCGGGAACACCAGGGTCATGCCGGTCGACGGCGCGTTGGCAAGCAGGGGTCCGATGCCGGAGATATGGAACAGGGGGCTGGCGAGCAGCATCACCGGCGCGGGGCCCGGCGCTTGCTGGGTTTCCCGGCTCAGTGCGGCGTCGATCGCGCCCCGGAGCTTGGCGTCCATCGCGTAGTTGACCAGCCCGCGATGGGTGATCACCGCTCCCTTCGAGCGGCCCGTGGTGCCGCTGGTGAAGAGGATCGATGCCGCGTCGTCCTCGTCGATCTCGGCGGGCGGCACCACGTCGGCGCCGGGGCCAGGCATACAGTCCGTGAACGTCGTCCCTGCAACGCGGGACCCGGGCTTTTGCTCGAGCCTGGCCAGCCTGCGTTCGTCACCGAGCAGAACCAGTGGTGCGGTGAGGTCGATCCCTTCGCGCAGCTCGTCACCGGTCCACCAGCCGTTGAGACCGACCACCACCGCGCCCAGCCACAGCACCGCCCACAGGGTCAGGGCATGTTCGAGGCTGTTGGCGCCGGCAAGCGCGACACGGTCACCCGGGCCTACGCCGAAGCGATCGCGCAGCAGCCCGGCGATCCTGGGCACGAGGTGTACGGTCTCGCCGTAGCTGACCGACTTGCCAGGGAAGACCAGGTAGTCGCGGTCGGGGTGGCTTTGGGCCGCGCTGGTCAGAAGAGCGGGCAGATTCGGCGCACGGCGGGCGAAGACCGTCATCTTCACCCCGCGCACTTCCTCGGTGGTGAGCTCGAACGGACCGCCCGGGCCCGTCAGAGCTTCGCGTACTTGGTCTGGCAGGCTATCGAGCTGGTTGGACAGCATCGCGGTCTGCCTTCCGCCGCCGGCGCCCTTGCCCTTACAGCAAAGGCGAACATGTATATAATATTCTTGATAAGCGAACGTGTGTCAACTGGGATCAGTTTCCAGTTCCATGCCAGGCATCGTGTCGTCCGTTCAAGGGAGGGGTCGTGCCGTCTGTGGGAAGGCTGGAAGGCAAGATCGCGCTGATCAGCGGTTCCGCGCGCGGACAGGGAGCGGCGGAAGCGCGCCGGTTCGTACGCGAAGGCGCTCAGGTCGTCGTCAGTGACGTGTTGGACGAGGAGGGCCTCGCCCTGGCGAAGGAACTCGGTGATGACGCCCTCTACGTCCACCTCGATGTAGCCGACGCGCAGGACTGGGCGCGGGCCGTCGCAACGGCCGAGGAGCACTTCGGAGGCCTTGACATCCTGGTCAACAACGCGGGTATCGGCCTGCCCGCGGGGCCGCTGCAGGACATGGACCCCGAGAACCACGCCCGCATCCTGGACGTCAACTTCAACGGTGTGTGGCTGGGAATGCGCGCGGCTCTGCTGGCCCTCCGCAGGCGGAGCGGCGGAGCGATCGTCAATATCTCGTCCATCGACGGGCTTGTGGGTGTGGCAGGAATGGCGAGCTACACCGCGAGCAAATTCGCGGTCACGGGTCTCACCCGGACAGCCGCCCTCGAATGGGGGCGGCACGGTATCCGCGTCAACTCCGTGCACCCAGGCGTCATCAGCAGCCCCATGGTGGAGCAGGCTCCGCAGGAAGTACTCGAGAAACTGCGGACCTATCTGGATCGCCAGCCGCTGGCCCGCATGGGAACACCGGACGAGGTGGCGAATCTCGTGCTGTTTCTGGCCTCCGACGAGGCGTCGTACTGCACCGGGGCTGAGTTCGTCATCGACGGTGGTCATCTCGCGGGGCCTTGGCGGGAATTCCCAGGCTGAACGCAACCCGTGGAGCACGGCCCGAAGTCAACGGAGCATTCCGCCGGAGACGAGGTGGTCTTCCCCGGTGACGAAGGAGGACGCGTCGCTCGCCAGATACACGACCGGTCCGGCGATCTCATGCGACTCCGCGATCCGGTTGAGCATGGTGGCCTTGGCCATGCGCTCGCGGAATCCGGGAGTGCTGCGCTCTGCACTCTTGGTCATCTCACTCTCGATCGGGCCGGGGCTTATGGCGTTGACGCGGATCCGCCACGGCGCCCACTCGGTCGCGCAGATACGGGTGAGGCTCAGCAGCGCCGCCTTCGACGGGCCGTAGGCACCGACCCCCGCACCGCCCCCGTACGCGCCCATCGTTCCGATGTTGATGATGCTGCCGCCGCCCCTCTCGCGCATGACCGGCACGACCGCCTGGCTCATGCGCAAGGGGCCCTCCAGGTTCACCGAGAACACCTTGCGCCATAGATCGAGCGGCATCTCGGCCATGCCGACGAAAGCCGGGTTGATCCCTGCGTTGTTGACGAGGATGTCAACCGCCCCCAAGCGCTCGACGACGTGCTGGACGAACCCCGGGATCGCGTCCCAGTCGCCGACGTGGCACGAAAGGCCGAGCGTCTCGGCGCCAGTGGCGGCCGCGATCTCCTTCGCCACTTCTTCGCACAGATCCTGCTTGCGGCTGCTGACCACCACGCTGGCACCCGCCGCGGCGAGCCCGTGTGCCATGGCTCGGCCGAGGCCCTTCGTCGAGCCGGTCACGATCGCGACCTTGCCGGTCAGGTCGAACTGTGCACCCATCGCCGTTCCCTTCGTCGATGCTGCACCCGGCGGACCGGGCCATCATGGGTGATCTTGGTCATGGGTGATCCCGGTCATGAGCACCCTGGGCACCAGCTCAGGTGCCGAAGCGCCCGAAGCCGCCGCGGAAGAACAGCAGCGGCTCGCCTTCGTACGGGGCGTCGAGGGCCTCGACGCAGCCGACGACGATCTGGTGGTCGCCGCCCTCGTAGACCGTGTGGATGACGCAGTCGACCCAGGCGAGCGAGCCGTCCAGGAGAGGCATACCCGAGGGGGCGGGCTGCCAGCCGACGCCCTTGAACTTGTCGCCGCCGCTCACGGCGAAGTCGCGGCACAGCCGCTCCTGCTCGGCGCTGAGTACGTTCACGCAGAAGCGGCCGGATGCCTCGATACGCGGCCAGGTGGTGGAAGTGCGCGCTACGGAGAAGGCGACCAGCGCCGGCTCCAGGGACAGCGACTGGAAGGACTGGCAGGCGAAGCCGACGGGGACGCCGTCGTGGATCGACGTGATGACCGTGACACCGCTGCAGAAGTGCCCCAGGACCCGGCGGAATTCGGTCGAGTCCATGACCGAGGCGGAGCCGGGCGGTGCGGCTGTGCACGAAGGGGTACGGGTCATGCAGACCTCCCAGGAGAGGCGGTGCTGAGCAGGGCACGTGGGGGGAGTCGACGAGATCTCGGCAGAGCACCTGACCGGCCCCACCTGACCGGTTCCAACGGTCTCGCGGGCCTCAACTGGCCGTGGGCGGCTGTGCCTTGGGGGTGTAGGCGTTGAGCTCGGGGATGACTTCCTTGCCGAGCACCTCGATGGTGCGCAGGATGTCCTGGTGGTCGAGGTAGCCCCACTGGACGTAGCAGATGAGTTCGTCGACGCCGAGGTCGGCGTAGCGCTTCATCTTGGTGATGCAGGTTTCGGTGTCGCCGATGACGATCACGTCGGCGGCGTCGAAGGTCTCGACCGGGACGTTGCCCTCGAACATGGGCTTGAGCAGGGGGAACGTCTTGTCCTGCTCCTCTTCCGACAGGTGCGGCAGTTCCCACTCGAGGGTGAACATCGCCAAGTTCTTGTACCACCAGGCCACGGAGTCCCAGACCTTGCGGTCGACCTTCTTGGATCCCGGGCAGTGCACGAGGGTGTAAGCGGCGACCTTGTTGGTGGTGACGTCGGTCAGCGGCTGGGCGGTGGCCGCGGCGGCGCGGTACGCGGCCACCTGGGCGGCCATCACCTCCAGGGGCTGCATGATGGAGAAGGACAGCAGGCCCAGGCCGTTGGCCCCGGCCACCTCGGCGGAGCCGTTGGAGGTCGCTGCCATCCAGGCCGGCGGGTGCGGGTCCTGGAACGGCTTGGGCGTGACCATCCGCTGGGGGAAGCTGAAACGCTCCGACTCGTACTCGAAGTACTCCTCACGCCACATCCCGCATACGATCTCGATGGCCTCGCGCCAGTCGTCGCGGGACTTGGCGATGTCGACGCCGAACGCGGTCTGCTCCATGGGCGTGGATCGCCCGGTTCCCCACTCCACGCGGCCGCCTGACAGGATGTCGACCGTGGCGACCTTCTCCGCGATGCGCTGCGGCGGCGTGAACCCGAACGGTGTGAGGGTGACGCCGAAACCCAGCCGGATCCGCTCCGTCAGCGCGGCCAGGTGGCCGAGGAACACCTCGGAAGCGGGCATGTGAGAGCGGCCCTCGCGGAAGTGGTGCTCGACCGCCCAGATGGTGTTGAAGCCCATCCGGTCCGCCAGCTTGATCTGTTCCACCGCCTCACGGTAGGCGCGCTGCTCCTCGCGGCGCTGGCCGTAGGGATGGGGGCCGTCCCAGGGGCGGGGGACGTCGACCTCGTAGAGCACATCCAGCTTCATGCCGGCCTCCGTTTTGGTATTTTGAAAACGGCTTTGGAGTGCGGAAGGATTGTGGGGTCGCTGTCCGGCAGCCGCAAGGCCTCTCGCAGCGGTTGAGGACACCTTTTCTGATGGGGAGTCACCCAGGAGGAGACCCATGGTCCGTCCCGCGCTCGCCGCCACCCGTTCCGTCGCGATACTGAGCTTCTTCGCCGCACACCCGGGCGGATCCTTCACCCTCTCCGAGATCTCCTCGGCCCTGGGGATCAACCTGGCCTCGACACTGTCGGTGCTCCAGGCACTCGAGGACGCCGGCTACCTGGTCCGTCATCCGCGCCGCAAGACCTACGAGCTCGGGCCGTACCCTGTTGCTCTGGGGGACGCCGCGCTGCGGGGAAATCCAGCGGTGGACCTGGCCCGTGGCCGGATGCGCGCCCTGGCGGAAGAGCTCGGCACCGAGACCGTGATCTCCGCCGCTGTCGCCGAAGACGTGGTCATCCTTGCGACCGAGGGAACTCCCCAAGTCGCTTCGGCCGATGTCCGCCCGGGCCAGCGTGTCCCTCTCATCCCTCCGCTGGGCCAGGTGTTCTACGCCTGGTCGCCCGAGGGCCGTGTCGAGGGCTGGCTGAAACGGCTCGACCCCCGCGTCCAGCCCATGGCCCGGATCTATATGCCGGCCGCACTCACGGCCGTGCGGCAGCGTGGATACTCGGCTGCCGTGGAGAGCCCCACGCGCGTCGAGATCGGCACAGTCCTGCAACGCCTCGCGGACAACCCCGCGGAGGCGGACGAGCTGCACGACCGCCTCAACGCCCTCGCAGCGGCACTCAGTGAACACGACTACGAACTGATCGACATCGAGCCCGATGCCCTCTATCACATCGCCGCTCTGGTGGCTCCCGTGCACGACTCCGCAGGCTCTGTCGCGTTTGCCTTGACGGTCAACGGCCTACGTCAGGTGACGGGCCATCAAGTGAAGGCCACCGGCGAGGCACTGGCCGCGACTGCGCGTGGGATCACCAAGGAGACAGGAGGACGCATCCCTGCTGCCCTCCCTGATGGGCCGACGGCGGATCCGAGGAGAACGCCCCGCAGCACGGCAGGCCCGGACCGGTAGCGGTAGCCGCAGCCGTTCCTCAGGGCCGTCCAGCGCCTAGGCAACCAATAGGGATGGATGCTACAAACAACGGGATGGTCCCGTGCGGGTGCTCACGAAAACCCCGCTGGAATGGGCGCCGGCGATGTCTGCAGGACCGGGGATCTGAAACCACCATCACCCTTGCTGGGCTGACCACCCCGTTTGCCTGTTGTCCGGCTGCACGCTCTTGGCTTCCAGCGGTTCACCACGCCCGCCGGAGGGCCGTTCAGAGAAGTCGCTGACACGGGCGTGATGGGGTTCCCCCTGCCTCGATGCACTTGGAGAGGTCCTGTGCCCGGAACGGTTACGTGCCCGAACCTCTAGACAGGACGTGACATGACGAATCTGCAAGGACGAGTCGCGCTGGTCACCGGTGCCGGTCACCTGGACGGCATCGGCCAGGGCATCGTGAAGGCCCTGCTGCGCTCCGGTGCCGAAGGCGTGGTGTTCACCGACATCGACACGGACTCCGGAGCCGAGTCCCTGAAGGTCGCCGCGAGCGAGTTCGGTGACGACCGAGTGCTCTTCCTTCGACAGGATGTCTCGTCCGAGGCGGACTGGGAGCAGGTCCACGCCACTGTGCTCGACCGGTTCGGCGGCCTCGACATCCTCGTGAACAACGCCGGCGCCGGCTGCCCGGGCTCACTGGCGACGCTCTCCCTGGAGGACGTGCGCAGGGGCATGAGCGTGAACTTCGAGAGCCAGTTCATCGGCATCAAGACGTGCATGGGCGCACTGATCGAGCGGGCGGACCGGTGGCCCGGCGGCACAGTGATCATCAACAACTCGTCCGTGGGCGCCTACCTCGCCGACCCGACCTACCTCACGTACGCCGTCTCCAAGGCCGCGGTACGCATGCTGTCCAGGTGTGCCGCTCGCGAACTCGGCGGCAAGAACGTCCGGGTCAACTCCATCCATTTCGGCACCATCGAGACGCCCTTGCTCCGTGAGGCCTTCGAGCACCGAGTGGGTCTTGGCCAGTACCCCGACACAGCGACCGCTCGTCAGACCATGGAGCACAACGCCCCCTTGAAGAGGGTGGGAACGCCCGAGGACGCCGGCGCGCTGGTGGCGTTCCTGGCCTCTGACGAGGCCCGCTATCTCACCGGCGCGGCGTACATCTGCGACGGCGGACTCACCACCCAGTACTGAGAGATCGGCCGGGTCCGAGGGGCGGCGGGCGCGCTGAGGAACCGAGCGCGCCCGCCGCCCGAAGCCGTTTGGGCCAGGCCGCCCCTTGCGGTCAGCGGGCCGCGGTGAATTTGGCGCGGGTGAGGGCGCCGATCTCGGCGAAGGCGGTCCGGGCCCGGCCGACCGAGGCGGCCTGGGAGAGGAAGCCGTGGCACACGCCGGGGTAGCGCAGCAGTGCGGTGGGAACTCCCGCCGCGCGCAGCCGCTGACCGTACTCCTCGACGCCGTCCCGTATCGGGTCTGCTTCGGCGGACACCACGATGGCATCCGGGAGTCCGGACAGGTCCTCGGTCAGTGCCGGGACGCCGTACGGGGTGTCGGTGGCGGGATCGGGTCCAAGGTAGGCGTTCTTCATCCAGACGATGTCCTCGCGAGTGATCACGGGGCCCTCGGCGAACTCGACCATGGAGGGCCTGTCCACCTCGCGCTCCACGCCGGGGTAGAACAGGAGCTGGGCCAGGATCGGCGGTCCGGACTCGTCGCGGGCGTGCAGGGCCGCCGCGGCGGCGAGCGTGCCGCCGGCGCTGTCCCCGGCGACCGCGATTCTGGCCGGGTCGATGCGCAGGTCGTGTGCCGAGCGGTGGGTCCAGGCGACGGCCTCGTACGCTTCGTCGTTGGCGACCGGATAGGGGTGCTCCGGAGCGAGCCGGTAGTCGACGCTGACGACGACGGCCTCGCAGGAGGCGGCCAGGTTGCGGGCCAATCCGTCGAACGTGTCGAGCGTTCCCATGATCATGCCGCCGCCGTGGAAATACACGATGGCGGGAGCATCGGCGGTCTCGATGGGCCGGTAGATGCGTACCGGCACCGTGCCGTGCGGGCCGTCGAACGCGCTGTCGGTGACCTCGGCCATCTCGGGCTCGGACGAGGGCGGCGCGGCGGCCGCCCGGGCGCGGGCCGCTTCGACGCCGACCTGGTACAGCGGGGGGACGCCGGCTTTCTCCATGGACTCGACGATGGCCGCCGCATCGGGGTCGAGAATGGTCATCGGCTGCTCTCCTCGGCCTTGCGCAGGACGAACTTCGACGGGTCCGGGGTGCGCAGCATCCGCCAGTAGTCGACCATCCGCCATGGGTTCGGCAGGATCACCCGGCCGGAGCGGTTGCGGTAGTACGTGTGTGCTCCCCGCGCGTGATCCCAGATCGAGCCGATTGTCTGTTCCTCGATCTCCTGCAGGTACGCGTCGTGCGCCTCCTGCGTCACCTCGATCGAACGGGCACCGCTGCCGGCGGCCAGTTGCAGACAGCGGACGATGTAGTGCGCCACGGCTTCGGTCAGGAAGTTGTGCCCTCCTCCGTGGCCGTTGGAGGAGTTGGGGCCCGAAGTGATGAACAGGTTCGGGAAGTTGGGGACGGTGCCGCCCAGGTACGCACGCGGATCTTCGCCTTGCGCCCACTGGTCGGCCAGCCGCATCCCACCCCGCCCGGTGATGTCGATAGGGGACAGGAAGTCCAGAGTGAAGCCCGTCGCGTAGATGATGACGTCGAGTTCGACCAGGTCGCCGTCTGCCGTCCGGATGCCCTCCGGAGTGACTTCGGCCAGCGGGCTGGTGACGACATCGGCCCGGTCGGAGGCGAGCGCGGCGTAGTAGCCGCCCGGATCCCGGACGATCCGCTTGCCGAAGACGGGAAAGTCCGGCGTCATCTTGGCGAGCAGATCGGGATCGTGGCCGAAGGACGCCTGAAGGTGCCCCATGCACCTCTGCATGAACGCGTCGTTGGCCGGTGAGATCGACCGTTCGTGCTCGGCCGCCCACTCCTGGTCGACCCGGATCACGGGGTAGTTGTTGTCGCTGATGAACCAGTAGGCCTTGGCGCGTGACCATCGGTCGTAGAAGGGGAGATTGGCGAGAAGCCACCGTTCGCTGTCGGGGACGATCCCCTTGCCGAGGTGGTTGGGCTGGATCCAGTGGGGCTGGCGCTGGAACAGGGTGAGGTGCTCCACTTCGCCGATGATGGCGTCGACGACCTGGACGGAGGTGGCGCCGGCGCCGATCACTCCGACGCGTTTGCCCGCGAGATCCACCATGTGGTCCCACAGTGCGGTGTGCATGCTGACGCCGGCGAAGGTGTCACGGCCGGGAACGTCGGGGTACCTGGGTCGGTTGAGGAAGCCCGCCGCGGTGATGACCGCATGGGCGCGGGAGGTGACGGTCCGTCCGTCCCGGGTGGTGTTGATGATCCATTCCTGGGCTTCGTCGTCCCAGGCCATGGATGTGATCTCGGTGTTGAACCGGATGTGCTGCCCGACGCCGTACCTGTCGACGACGCGGCGCAGGTAGTCCTGATACTCGCCGCCCAGCGGGTAGCACCTTGACCAGCCCGCTTCCAGCTCGTAGGAGAAGGAGTAGTAGACGCTCGGGGTGTCGACGGCGACGCCGGGATAGGTGTTGATACGCCAGGTGCCGCCGATGTCGTCGCCGCGCTCGAAGATCTCGTAGGAGAACCCCGCGTCGGCCAGGGCGATGGCCGCACCGATGCCGGACATGCCCGCGCCGAGGATCGCCACGGTGAAGTCGCCGGTCGCCGATTTGTCCGAAGCGGGGGTGCTGGGAACGAAGCCGGCCTGTTCCTTGATCACGCCGAGGAACTCGGAGTCCACCTCCGTCGCGGTCGCCAGGCTGATCATCCGCCGGAACAGTTCGTCATCGGGGACCTGCAGGTAGGCGGTCGGACCGTCTTCGGCAAGAGCTTCGATCAGGAGCCTGTGCAACTCGGCGCGGTCCTCCTCCGGAAGGCGGCCCACCGGCAGCAGGCGCCCACCGGTGCGCGGTTCCAGAGTGAGAGGGGGACCGAACCGGTCCAGGAGCGAAACATCCCCCGTGATCTGTACAAGAGCCATCAGCAAGGGCGCGGGATCTCCCCCGGAAAGGTGCTTCTCCAACTCCGCCCTGTCAGGGCGGCTGTGTGGAACGTGGAGATCGATGAGGCGGTGCGAACGCGTCGTTGAGGTCATGCTGCGACTCCTGAGCTGACTCGGTCCGTCTGGCCTGACGCTCTGCCCCGGAGCGCCTGCAAGGGGAGGCAGGAGCCATGGCCCGATACGGTGCTGTGGTTGTGAATCGGCACGCCCGCCCAGGCCCTTGGCCCGTGGCGCGCCGTCCGTTCCTGGCGCCCTGCCTCAGATGCTCATGCGGAGTTCTTCGCGATCGCCCCGGCCGTGACCGTGAGCGTCTCGCCGGTGACGTACCGGGCGTCGTCGGAGCAGAGGTAGGCCATGGCGCCGGAGATGTCGGCGGGGTCGACCCAGGGGACGGGGATGGCGTGCGTCTTGCCATAGGCATCGGCCGCGTCCGCCGGCGTGGGGTTCTCCCGGTCCGGGAGCATCTCACGGAGCATCTCCTTGCTGGTGATCATCGGCGTCTCGACCGAGGTCGGCAGGACCGCGTTCACCGTGATGCCCAGCTCGGCGACCTCAAGTGCCAGCGTTTTGACGAGGCCGATGACGCCCCACTTGGCGGCGGCGTAGTGGCCCAGGTGCGGAGCGCCGATGCGCCCGGCGAGCGACGACGTGGCGACGATCCGGCCGAAGCGCTGCTCGGTCATCGCGGGCAGTACTGCCCTGAGGGTGTGGAAGACGCCGGTGAGGTTGATGTCGATGACGTCCTGCCAGGTCTCGTCGGTCATGTCGCCGATGGCGCTCATGCTGCAGATGCCGGCGTTGGCGAGGCAGAAGTCGAGGCGACCCAGCTCGCTGAGAGTCGTCGCGACCACGTCCGCGACCTGCGCCGGGTCGCGGACGTCGGCCGTGACCGTCACGCACCGCCGGCCGAGCTGCTCGACCAGCTTGGCTGTCTCGGCGAGTTCCTCGGCCGTACCCACCGGGTAGACCACGGATCCGGGCTGCGCGGGCGCATCGAAGACCGCTACGTCGGCGCCCTCGGTGGCGAACCGCAGAGCATGCGACCGACCTTGGCCGCGCGCTCCGCCGGAGATGAGGACCACGCGTCCGTCGAACCGTCCCATCAGTGCTCCTCAATTGTCGTTTTGCCAGGTTCCGAGAGAGATGGAGGATCACGAAGTCGCGGCGGCCGTACCGGCCGACGTGGATCCGCCGCTGGTGGCGCCTGACAGCTGGAATCCGGCGTAGCCGGCGTCGGCACATGCCTCGCATGCCTCGCGGTAGGCGGGCATCCCGCCGACGTAGGGCAGGAACTGCCTCGGTTTGCCTTCGATGTTGGCCCCGAGGTACCAGGAGTCGGCACGCACGTACAGGGTCTGGTCCGCTACCTCCTGCACGTGCCGGGCCCACTTGTCCTGCGCATCGACGTCCGCCTCGATGCGGGTCATGCCCGTGGCGCGCAGATGCTTCAGACAGGCGACGACCCAGTCGGAGTGCTGCTCCAGCGCACGGATGACGTTGGCCAGCACGGACGGGCTGCCGGGCCCGGTGAGGGTGAACAGGTTGGGGAAGCCGGCTATGGCGATACCCAGCAGGCTGCGCGGGCCGTTCTTCCAGCGTTCGGCGAGCGAGACACCGTCGACGCCGCGGATGTCGATGCGGGTGAGCGGGCCGGTCAGGGCGTCGTAGCCGGTGGCGAACACCAGCAGATCGAGTTCGTGAGAGCCCGCCGCGGTGTCGATCCCGGTCTCGGTGATCGTCCTGATCGGTTCGCGGCGCAGGTCGACCAGGGTGACGTTCTCGCGGTTGTAGGTCTCGAAGTAGTGGGAGTCGAGGCAGATCCGCTTCGCGCCGATCGGGTAGTCCTTCGGAACGAGCGAGTCCGCGGTGCCCGGGTCGGTGACGATCTCGCGGATCTTGCCGCGTACGAACTCGGCCACGATGTTATTGGCCTCGACGCTGCGCGCGGTGTCGTTGTAGGTGCGCAGGACTTCGGGGCCGCCGATGGCCCACCGGTGCTCGAACTCCGCCGTGCGCTGCTCAGGGGTGTCGGCCATGACGGTGCGGTCGGTGCCGGCGATGTAGACCCCGCCGGTGTGGGTGGTGGTGTTGGCGATGAGAAGTCCCTCGTAGTCCCGCTGGGCCGCCCAGATCTCGCGGCTGGACATGGGACGGTTGCGGGCAGGGAGACTGTAGTTGGGCGTGCGCTGGAAGACCGTCAGGTGCGCGGCTTCGGCGGCGATTTCCGGGATGGCCTGGATCCCGGACGAGCCGGTGCCGATGATCCCGACCCGCTTGCCGGTGAAGTCCACTCCCTCTTGGGGCCACCGGCCGGTGTGGTACGTGGGGCCCGTGAATCGGTCCCGGCCCGGCAGCTCTGGGATCTGGGAGGCCGACAGCGCGCCGACGGCGGTGACGAGGAACCGGCAGCGCAGCCGGTCACCCTGATCCGTCTCGACGGTCCAGGTGTGATCGCCGTCGTCGTACGTGGCCGCCGTGACCCGTGTGTTGAAAGTGATCAGCGGCCGGAGGCCGAAGCGCTCGGCGACGTGCTCGGCGTACCGCAGGATCTCCGGCTGCCCGGCGAACCGCTCCGACCAGGCCCACTCCTCGTGCAGTTCGCGGGAGAAGGAGTAGCAGTAGTCGATGCTCTCCACGTCGCAGCGCGCGCCGGGATACCGGTTCCAGTACCAGGTGCCGCCGACCCCGCTGCCCGTCTCGAAGGCGTGTGCGGAGAAGCCGGCCCGGCGCAGCGCGTGCAGCTGGTAGAGGCCGCCGAATCCGGCGCCGATGACGATGACGTCGTGGTCGAGGGGTGCCCCGGCGGTGACGGTGTCGCGGTCGGTGGTACTCATGGAGCCACTCCTTGGACGACTGCGGCGACGAGGTCGGCGCGGGCGCGGCGGGACACGGCCGCCTCGCGCACCGCGCCGGAGGAACCGTGAAACGTGCCGGGATAGAGGACGAGTTCGGTGAGTACCCCGGCATCGGTGAGCCTGCGGGCGTAGTCGATGCCCTCGTCCCGCAGCGGGTCGTGCGCGGCGACGGCCACGAAGGCCGGAGGGAGTCCGGTGAGGTCGGTGGCGCGCGCGGCCGCCGCGTAGGGCGGAGCGGGCTCGCCTGCCCGCGCGCCCAGGTAATGGCGCCACGCGTCTTCGTTGCTGGAACTCGCCCACAGTGGGGCGTCCGTGAAGGCACGTGCCGACGAGGTGGTGAGCGAGTCGTCGAGCATGGGGGAGTCGAGGAGCTGAAAACAGAGCGGTGGCCCGCCGCGGTCGCGGGCCATCAGTGCCACGGCAGCCGCGATGCCCGCGCCGGCGCTGGTGCCGGCCACGGCGATCCGCTCGGGGGCGGCGCCCAGTGTCGCGGCTTCCTTGGCGAGCCAGACCAGCGCCGCGTAGCAGTCGTCCGGGGCGGCGGGGTAAGGGTGTTCCGGCGCCAGCCGGTAGTCCACCGAAGCCACCAGGACTCCCGCCTCGCCGGCGAGGAGCGCCGGCATGTCCTGCATCGTGCCTGCGCTACCCAGCACATAGCCCCCGCCGTGCATGTACAGCACGGCGGGCAGGGGCCCGGATGCCTTTCGGGGACGCATGACGAGGACCTGGACGTCCGGGGCGCCGGGCACGGTGGCCCACTCCGCCGTGACACCCGGCGGCGGGGAGGGCGCGGCGTCGGGGCCGCCCATGGCGGCGAGCGTTGCCCTGGCTGCCGTGACGTCCCGGACATGAAGGGGCGGCAGCATCGAGGCGATCGGACTCAGTTCATCGTCGAACGAGTACGGCACGATCCCTCCGGTGATCGGCGAGCGCGCGATCGGTGAGCGCGAACCTCGGAAGCGGCGACTGCGACTACTGCCTTTTGTATAATATAAATTTTATCCAGCTGTCCATGTGCGTGCGCAGTTCTCCTGACTTCACGTCAGGCTGCTCATCGCGTTCGCAACAGCGTCACCGAAGCGTGCTTCAGCACGTCCAGGACTGCGAGAGGGGTCTGCTGAGATGGATGCCCGATTCACCCCCCGTACAGCTGGCCTGGTGGCTCGTGCCCGGCAGCACTCGATCGGCGACCTGCTGCACCGGACCGCCTCCCGGCACCCGGGCAAGCTCGCCATCGTGGCCGGGGAACTGCGCGCCACCTACGCCGAGTTCGACACCGCGGTCAACCGCGCCGCGCACGCGCTCACCACGCGCGGCCTCACCAAGGGCGACCGGCTCGCGCTGCTGTCCCACAACTCGTGGGAGTACGCGGTGCTCGCGTTCGCCACCGCGAAACTCGGCGTCGTACTGGTACCCGTGAACTTCATGCTCAACGCCGAGGAGATCGCGTTCATCCTGCGCCACAGCGGAGCGACCGCCATGGTCGCAGAGGATGCCTTGGTGCCGACCGCGCAGAAGGCGCTGGCCGCCGCGGACACCGGGATCGGCGTCCGCGGCTGTGTCGGCGCGATCCATGAAGGCTGGGAGGACGTGGCCGGCTGGTGGACGGCCGGCCCCGCACACGCTCCGGATGTGCTGGTCGCCGACGACGATCCGCTGCGGCTGATGTACACCTCCGGCACCGAGTCGCGGCCCAAGGGAGTGATACTCACCTCCCGTTCGCTGATCTCGCAGTACGTCTCGTGTGCGATCGACGGCGAGATGAGCGCCGAGGACGTCGAGGTGCACGCGCTGCCGCTCTACCACTGCGCGCAGCTCGACTGCTTCCTGTCCGTGGACGTCTACCTGGGCGCCACCAGCGTCATCCTGCCGGGCCCGGACCCGGTGATGCTCCTGGCGACCATCGCACGCGAGCGGGTCACCAAGCTGTTCTGCCCGCCGACGGTGTGGATCTCGCTGCTGCGCCACCCTGACTTCGACACCACCGACCTGTCGAGCCTGCGCAAGGGCTACTACGGCGCATCGGCCCTGCCCGTGCAGGTGCTGCGCGAGCTCTCGGGGCGGCTGCCGGAGGTGCGGCTGTGGAACTTCTACGGCCAGACGGAGATGGCTCCGCTGGCCACCATCCTGCGCCCGCACGAGCAGCTCTCCCACGCCGGTTCCGCGGGCCGGGCGTCGATCAACGTCGAGACGCTGGTCGTGGACGACCAGGACCGGCCGCTCCCGCCCGGCGAGGTCGGCGAGATCGTGCACCGCAGCCCGCATGCGGCACTGGGTTACTACGGTGACGAGGAGAAGAGCGCCGCGGCGTTCCGCGGCGGCTTTTTCCACTCCGGCGACCTCGGAGTGCTGACCGAGGACGGCTACCTGTCGGTGGTCGACCGCAAGAAGGACATGATCAAGACCGGTGGGGAGAACGTGGCGAGCCGCGAGGTGGAGGAGGCGATCTACCGGCTCGACGGGGTCGCCGAGGTCGCGGTCTTCGGGATCAGCCACCCACGCTGGATCGAGGCGGTCACCGCGGTGATCGTCGCGAAGCCGGGAGTGACGCTCACGGAGGAGGAGGTGCACGCGCACACGAAGCGCCATCTCGCGACCTTCAAACGCCCGAAATACGTCGTGTTCGCCGGCATGCTGCCGAAGAACCCGAGCGGCAAGATCCTCAAGAGGGAACTGCGTGCGCTCCACGGCAACCTGGCCGACGAGGAGCAGTCGACCGGCTGAGTCGCCGTGTGCACGCCACATGGTGGTTGCCGTGTACGACTGTGGTTCCGGGCGAGTTCCGGATGGACCGCCCGTGGACTAGGCCCTGTCGTCAAATTCCCGCCTGCCTCGCGGCGCCTGGCACGCACGCTCGCCGCGTTGCCGAAACGCCCACGTGGCTCCGCCACGAGGGC
>NZ_JBSFWK010000047.1:0-70552 GCF_053594815.1 Streptomyces sp. NPDC002577
CCGCGGGCCTCGGAGCGGCCGATTCCCAGCAGCCGGCGCATCCCTTCGGTCAGCTGGCGCTCGACCCGCACCACCGGGTTGAGGGAGCGGCCGGGATCCTGGAACACCATGGCGATCTGCTTGCCCCAGATCTCCGCCTTCTCCTTACGGGAGAGGGAGAGAAGGTCCCGGCCCTGGAAGACCACCTCCCCCGAGCAACCCGAGCGCGGCGGCAGCAGACCCATGATCGCCCGGGCCGTCACCGACTTGCCGGATCCGGACTCCCCCACCACTCCCAGCGCTTGTGCGTGATCGACGTCCAGGGACACGTCATCCACCGCGCGTACGACGCCCCGGGGGGTGCCGATGTAGGCGCGCAGATTCCGCACCTGCAGAACGGGCTGAGTACTCATGGTCTGCCGCGTCCTCTCATCCGGCGGTGCCGACTACTTCTGGATCCACAGTTCCTCGGGCAGGAGCGAGCCCAGGCCGTACTGCACGACGCCGTGCACCTTCTTGCTCGTGATGGTGGTTGCCGCGGTCCGGTAGGTGAAGATGATCGGGGTCAGTTCGGCCAGTCGCTCCTGCACCTTCTGGTATGCCGCCTTGCGCTCCGCGGTCGTCTTTCCCGTCCGGCCGGCGTCCAAAGCCGCGTTCAGCTCCTTGTCGTCGACTCCGGAGTAGTTGCCGGCCGAACTGCCTGCGAGGGCCCCCCACAGCCGCGGCTCCGGGTCCCCGAAGAAACCGCCCTCGACCATCATGTCGAAGTCGTGGCGCGCGTACAGGCCGAGATATGTCGCGGAGTCGACTATCTTGACCTTGACGTCGACATTCTTGAACGCGCTGAGTTGGGCCTGGATGTTCTCCGCGGTGGCCTTGTTATGCGCGGTGGCCGTGGCTGTGAAGGTGAAGGACACCGGCTTGCCCTCGGCGGCCAGCTCGTCGAACAGCTTCTGCGCGGTGGCCTTGTCCGTCTTCTGCAGCTCCGTGTCGGAGTAGAACGGTGACGACTTGGTGAACAGCGTCCGCACGCTCTCCGCCTTCCCCTCGCTCACCGCCAGGTTGTACGCGTCGAAGTCGATTGCCGCGGCAATGGCCTTGCGCGCCCGCACGTCGTCGAACGGCGCCTTGCGCATGTTCATGGAGAGGTACTGTCCGCCGCTCAGCGACGGGCTGTAGGTCAACAGGCCCGCGTCCTCGGCCTTGTCCACGGTCGCCCAGCTCGACTCCATCGCCACGTCGGCGCCACCGCTCATCATGGTGTTGAGCCGCTGGCCGGAGTCGGGGGCAGTACGGATGGTGAGGCCCTCGAGGTAGGGCTTGGGGGCGTCCCAGTAACCGGGGTTCTTCACGAGCTCGATGCTGTTCTGGCGGGTCCACTTCTTCAGCGTGAAGGGGCCCGCGCCGACCGGCTTCGCGTCGAACGCCTGCCGGCCGGCCTTCAGCGCCTTCGGCGACGCGATCCAGTTCAGCGAGGAGGACGGCACGGCCTGGGGGTAGTGCGGGTTGGGCCGGACCAGCGTGACCTTGAGCGTGGTGGCGTCCACGGCCTTGGTCGAGGCGATCTCCGCCGCTTCCCGGATCGAGCGCGACCCGGTGGCCGGGGCCTTGATCCGGTCCCAGTTGAACTTCACGGCCTCGACGTCCAGTGGGCTGCCGTCGGAGAACTTCAGTCCCGGGCGCAGCTTGAGGGTGAACGTGGCGCCGCCATCGCTGCTGGAGAAGTCCTCGGCCATCGTGAACTTGAGCTTGCCCGTCTCGGGGTCGTTGGTCATCAACGTCCCGAACAGCGCGTTGCCCACGACCGCGGTCAGTGCCCACACGTTGGTCAAAACTGCGGGGTCCAGGTTCTGGGGCTCGACAACCTGGATGACGCGTGCGGTACCACCGGCCACCGGTTTACCGCCCGAGGCTGAATCTGACGAGGTGCCGGCGTTGGAACCACCGCAGGCCCCTAGGAAGAGGACTGCGGCGCACGCCGCCGCGACCGTGAGGAAGCGCCTGTTTCGGATCATCGTTGACCTCTCATCGGCGTTCTGTGCATGGCGGGCAACTCGGCGGCCGGCCAGAAACGATGGGACGGAACGGCCAGCCAGGAGGAGGGAGACGGTCAGTCGTGCATGGTGCGGTCGAACCGGTGCCGCAGGTGGTCTCCGACCTGGTTCAGGGCGAACACGGTGAGAAAGATGACCAGCGACGGGACGAACACCACGTGCGGAGAGTCGGCGATCGCGTCCTTGCCGTCGGAGATCATCCCGCCCCAACTCGGAGTGGGCGGCGGAATGCCCAGCCCCAGGAAGCTCAACGATCCCTCGGCCACGATCAACGCCGCCATCACGATCGGCAGGTAAGCCCCCAGTGCGGGCAGCACATTGGGCAGGATCTCCTTCACCAGGATCCGCCGGTGCCCGGCACCCATGTTCCGCGCCGCCAGGACGAACTCCCGCGCCGACCACGTCAGGGTGTTCGCCCGCGCCAGCCGGATGAACGACGGGATGATCACTAGCGTCAGGCCCACCAGCAGGGTCCGTACGCTCGGGGTGAGGATCGACGACAGCGCCAGCAGCAGGATGAGCGGCGGAAAAGCCAGCATCGCGTCGGCCAGCAGCCGCACGCCCGAGTCGAGCCGTTTCCCGAAGTAGCCGCCCAGCATGCCCAGGACCGAGCCGATGGCGGCTCCCACCAGGCCCGCGACCGTGCCGACCAGTAGCGAGACCTGCGCCCCGTGGATGCACCGCGACAGGATCGACCGGCCCTGGGTGTCGGTGCCCAGCAGCAGATTCCACGACCCCCACTGCGGGGACTGTCGCGGCGTACCGACGGGTGTGGCGTACGACGCCAGCGGCAGCAGATCCGCCACCGCCGCCAGCACGATCACCGCGATCAGCCAGGCGTAGGACACGTACACCAGAACCGAGCGGGTCGCGCGCACTCGGGGGACGACCGGCTCCGCTGCCGCCGGAGCGTGTGGAGCACTCTCTTCGCGGCCCACCACGACATCCGATTGCGTCATGCGCCGGCCGCCTTCCTGACCCGCGGGTCGATCAGCCGGTAACTCACGTCGACCGCCATGTTGACCACCACGTAGACCACCGCCATGAACGCCACGATGCCCTGCACCATGACCACGTCCCGGGAGATGATCGAGGTCGCCAGCAGCTGCCCCAGGCCTGGCAGCGAGAACAGGGACTCCACGATCACCGTTCCGCCGATCAGCCGTCCGAGGTTGATGCCGACCAGCGTGATCAGCGAGAAGGACGAGGGCCGCAGCGCGTGCCGGAACATCACGTAGGCCGCGCTCATGCCCTTCGCCCGGGCGACCCCGACGAAGTCCTCCCGTAGCGTCCCGATCAGATCCGTCCGCAGCAGACGGTGGAACGAGGCGATCTCCGTCAACGCGATCGCCCGCGCGGGCAGCACAGCGCCCTTGAGGTTGGGGCCGATGCCTTCGCTGATCCATGACCACCCGTTCACCGGGAACCATCCCAGCTTGAGCGCGAAGAAGTAGATCAGCAGCGGCCCGGCAATGAACGCGGGCACCGACAGGCACACCGACGACACCGCATTGATCGCCCGGTCCAGTGCACTGCCCGGCCGCGCCGCGGAGACCACGGCCAGCAGGACCGCGACGATCAGCGCGATGAGGAGCGCCATCACGGCCAGTTGCAACGTCACCGGCAGCCGCTCGGCGATCGCCGTACTCACCGGCTGGCCCGTCACCGGCGAGGTCCCCAGGTCTCCCTGCACCGCACCGCCCAGCCAGTCGGCGTACTGCGACCAGAAGGGCTGATCCAGGCCCAGCTTCGTGTTCAGCTCCGCGACGGCCTCAGGCGTCGCGTTCTCGCCCAGGATGACCGATGCCGCCGAACCGGGCGCCAGACTCAGCAGCCCCACCACTGCCAGGGTGACCAGCAACACTACGAGCACACTGCGACCGATACGTCGCGCAACAGGAAGCACCATCGCACTCGCTCTCAACGACGGGGAAGGTCTGTTGGTACTCCACTCGGCTCTCATCACCGACCGCCGGGATGGTGAAATCCTTCTGTCGGGAGCCGACGCTGCATCAGCCTTTAGCAGCTAGCTTATCAATGATAGAACTGTAAGCCGTGGGCGCCTGATGGTCCATAAGCCGTGCACGCCTGGATGGCCGGACCGGCCCTGAGGGCACTCCGGGCGGGGTTCAGCGCCCGGAGTCGCCTGCGCCACCTCCCGACGAGCCGGAGGAGTACCCGGATGACCCACGCCTCGCCGCACGACATCTCCGCCATCTCCGCCGCCGTCGCCTCCGGTCGACGTACGCCGCTGCGGTTCGGGGTGTTCCTCGCGCCCTTCCACCAGGCCGGACGCAATCCCACGCTCAACCTGGAACACGATCTGGCGCTGCTGGAACACCTGGACCGCCTGGGCTACCACGAGGCGTGGATCGGCGAACACCACTCGGGAGGCTGGGAGATCTGCACCTCCCCGGAAGTCTTCATCGCCGCCGCGGCGGCCCGCACCCGCCACCTGCGCCTGGGCACGGGGGTCGTATCCCTTCCGTACCACCATCCCCTGCACGTGGCCGACCGCATGGTGCTGCTCGATCACCTCACCCGCGGCCGCGTCATGCTCGGGGTGGGCCCGGGACAGCTCGCCTCCGACGCCCACATGCTCGGCATCGACCCCAACCGCCAGCGCCCGATGATGGAGGAGGCGCTGGAGGCGGTCATCGCCCTGCTCGAAGGAGGCGAGCCCGTCACCCGCAAGACCGACTGGTTCACCCTGCAGGACGCCCAACTGCAGATGCGCCCCTATCAGTTCTCGGGTCTGGAGGTCGCCGTCGCGGGCACCTTCTCGCCCGCAGGCCCGAAGGCTGCCGGACGTTTCGGCACCGGGCTGCTGTCGATCGGAGCCAGTCAGAAGCGCGGCTTCGACCTGCTCGGGGACCACTGGAGCATCGCCACCGAGGTCGCCGCGCAGCACGGGCAGGTGATGGACCGGCGCAACTGGCGGCTGATGGGCATGATGCACATCGCCGAGACCGAGGAGCAGGCCCGCCGCGAGGTGGCCTACGGCCTGGCCGATGTCCAGAACTACCAGGCCGAGGTGTTGCCCGTGCCGCTCGACGTCGACGCGCCCCTGGAAGCGCGCATCGAGCAGGGCAACACGGTGGGCAGTTTCATCTGCGGCACCCCCGACATGGCCATCGCCAGGATCGAGCAGCTGTGGCAGCAGTCGGGGGGCTTCGGCACCTACCTGTTCATGGCCGCCGACTTCGCGGACCCGGCGGCCACGCAGCGTTCCTACGAGCTGATCGCGCGTGAGGTGATCCCCCATTTCACGGGCGCCTCCGCAGGCCCGCTCGCCTCACAGGCGTGGCAGACGAGCCTCTCGCAGACCTGGCGCGACCAGACCGCCGGCGCGATCGGCCAGGCCGTCAAGGACTACGAGTCCGCCCGAACTCCACGAGGGCATGCCGCGCCTTCCTGAGCCGGCACCCCCGTACCCGCCACGCCCCGTACTCGGCCATGTCCCGCGCGCCCGTCGGCACCACACGCACCCGTCGCTGCGTACGGACCCGTCGCCGCGCACGGACCCGCTGCCCCGCAGCGCACCCGCTGCCCCGCACCACTGATCGAGGACAGGAGTACCGATGGATCGACGGTTTGCAGACAAAGTGGCCCTGGTCTCGGGTGGGGCCAGCGGCATCGGCGCGGCCATCACGGCGCGTCTGGTGGCCGAGGGGGCACGCGTCGTCGTCGGCGACATCCAGGAAGCGGCGCTCCCCGCGATCCTCGAACGCCACGGCGCGCAGGCGCGCGTCGTGCACATGGACGCCACCCTCGAGGAGGACGCACAGCGGCTGGTCACCGAGGCCATCTCCGCTTTCGGCCGCCTGGACTGCGCGTTCCACGCTGCCGGCGGCCAACGTCCCGCCCGGTTCACCGAGGTGTCCGACAAGCACTGGGACGCCACCATCCGCCTGAACATGTACAGCGCCTTCTACGGCACCCAGCACGCGGCCCGCCAGTTCCTGCAGCAGGCATCCCCGGGCTCCATCGTGAACATCGCCTCGCTCAACGCGAGCCTGCCCATGCACGGCGGCGTCGGCTACGCCAGCGCCAAGGCGGGGACCGTGATGATCTCCCGGCAAGCCGCTCTGGAACTCGGGGAACACTCCATCCGCGTCAACAGCGTCTCCCCGGGCATGGTGCACACGCCTCTGACCGCACCGGTCCTGGAGACACCCGAGATGCGCGACCTGTACCTGGAGCGGATCCCCTTCCGGCGCCCGGCGCAGCCCGAGGAGATCGCCGCCGCGGCGCTCTTCCTGGCCAGTGACGACGCCTCCTACATCACCGGCCACGACCTTGTCGTGGACGGCGGCTGGTCGCAGACCGGAAATCCCGACCTGCGGCCGTTCTTCACCTCGGCCCCCTGACCCCGCACCTGACGACGGCGCCCCGCGGAGGGTGTGCCCGGCTACCCCGCCTGTCCCCCCGACAAGCGCCGGCGGTCCTCGGCCACGGGCGCTCGTCCTGAGCGAAAGGCACCTCATGCGCGCACTGCGCCTGCACGGCCCCCGGGACCTGCGCCTCGAGGACATACCCGAGCCCGCACTGCGGCCCGGGGCCGTGAAGGTCAAGGTCGACTGGTGCGGAATCTGCGGCAGCGACCTGCACCTGTTTCGCGACGCGCCGATACCATCCGCGTATCTGCACCCGATCACCAACGAACCCGGCCCCCACACCATGGGGCACGAGTTCGCCGGGCGGGTCGTGGACGCGGCCGACGACGTGGCCGGACTGCCTCTGGGGACGGCTGTGACCGTCGAGCCGACGCTGTTCGACGCCACGTGTCCGGCCTGCCGCCGCGGCGAGCCGAACCTGTGCGACGTCGGCGGCTTCGTCGGCATCAACGGCTGGGGCGGCGGGATGTCGGACTACGTCGTGCTGCCCGCCGACCGCCTCCACCCGCTCCCCGAGGGGACCTCCACCCAGGCGGGCGCCCTGGTCGAGCCGCTCGCGGTGGCCTGGCACGCGGTACGCCGCTCGGCGCTGCGCCCCGGCGACAGCGTCCTGGTCGTCGGCGCCGGCCCCATAGGTCTGGGGGTGCTCATCGCCGCCAAGGCCCAGGGCGCCGGGCTCGTGGTCGTCAGCGAACCAGGCTCGGCGCGCAGGAAGGCGGCGCTGGCCTTCGGTGCCGACCTCGCCCTGCACCCCGGCGAGCATGATGTGGTGGCCCGCGTGCGTGAACTCACCGCGGGTCGTGGGGCCGACGCGGCGTTCGAGGCTTCGGGGGCCGGCAAGCCCGCAGCACAGGCCTTGATCGCGAGTCTGCGCAAGGGCGGCCGAGCTGTCACCGTCGCCGCCGGACGCCCCTACGAGTTCGACCCGAACACGCTGATGGTCACCGAGATCACGCACACCGGCAGCCTGGCGTACGACGCCGACGACTTCCCCTCGGTCCTCACCGCCATCGGCACCGGCCGGATCCAGCCCGACGGGCTGGTCAGCGACCGCATACCCCTGGAGCGCGCCGTCCGCGACGGCTTCGAGGAGCTGCTGGCTCACCCGGACCACCACGTCAAAATCCTCATCGGGCTATGACGCCCTCGCCTGTGAAGGGGAGAGACCTATGACCGACCGCGAGACCGCGGCGCATCCGGCACCGGAGTACGGCGAGGTCGCCGGGCTCCGTGTCGGCGTCGAAGGGGCGGTGCTGCGGCTGACCCTCGATCGCCCGGAGAAGAAGAACGCCGTCTCCGACACCGTCAACCGCGCCTTGACCGCCCTCCTGGGTCAGGCGCAGAACGATGAGCGGGTGCGCGCCGTCCTGCTGGACTCCAGCGGCCCGGACTTCTGTGCCGGCGCCGACATCGTCGCCCGGAACAGCGGCGGCGGGCCCCGTCCGAGGCCTGGCGCGATCCAGCGCCGGCTGCCGTCGTTGGCCCACGGCCTCATCCCCGCACTGATGGAGCTGCAGCTGCCGGTGGTGTGCGCGGTGCGCGGCTGGGCCGCCGGCCTGGGGCTGCACCTCGCCCTGGCATGCGACTTCACCGTCGTCGCGCGGGACGCCGTACTCTGGGAGCCTTTCCTCACCCGCGGCTTCACACCGGACAGCGCGGGTACGTGGCTGCTGCCGCGGCTGGTGGGCCCGGTGCGCGCCCGCGAACTGGTGCTGCTCGGCGAACGCTTCAACGGCGAGGACGCAGCGCGGTGGGGTCTTGTGCACCGTGCCGTCGACGACAAGGACGTCGACGGAACCGCGCAGGATCTCGCCCGACGGCTTGCCGAGGGGCCGACGGTCGCCCTCGGTCTGGCCAAGAAGCTGCTCAACGACGGGCTGCAGGAGCCGTTGCGCGGCCATTTGGAGAGCGAGGCGTTCGCGATGGAGCTGTCCTCCCGGGCGTGGGACTTCGGCGAGGGCATGGCGGCTTTCGCTGAGCGCCGCCCGCCCCGTTTCGAGGGCCGCTGACCGCACCGGCCCGATGCGGCGCTCCCCCAACCGGGGTGGCGCCGCTTCCGCCACCCGGCGCGGCCGGGCCGTCAGGCACTCCGCCGCGGACCGGGCTCCTCCTGCCAGTCGGCCCGCCGGTCGGTACGGCTGGGCTGGCGGCCCAGGCGCATCGGGTTCAGCTCGGAATCAGCCATCAGGAACCGCTGGAAGGAGGTCAGTCCGGACTGGAAGGTACGGCGCCAGCGGCCGAGCTTGGTGTCCGCGCGCTCTGCCTTCTCCGCCTCGGACCACTGCTCCCAGGTCGGGATCGCCCAGACCAGGATCGCCTCGCTGTCGCCGACCATGGCCGTCTCCCAGGCTCCGGCCAGCACCCAGCCGAACTCGTTGAGGAGCGGCTCGCCCTCTTCGGCGATCCGGTCCAGGAGACCCAGTATGCCGCCGGGCGGGGTGGTGATGATCTCGTGGGCGTACGCCTCACCGCGCACGCCGTCGGCGCACAGCTGCTCGATGGTGCGGGTCCAGGGGGCGGGGACGAGCAGGCGGTCGTAGCCCCCTGAGCGAAAGTCGGCGGCGCGGGCCCACCACTTCTCCAGATTGGGGTCCTGGAGGCCGGGCCGGCCCACCTCGTGCCGGAACGACTCCGCCATCCCGTCGAAGCCGTCCTCCTCCCAGATGTTCACCGTGGACGGCCAGTTGCGGGTGGAGCCGACGATGCCCCACACCCCGTAACAGAGCTGATGACGCTCCTCCTGGGCAATGGGGCTCCAGTTGGCGGTCATGTGGTACATGTAGTTCGCCCGGTTGTGGCCGATGATGTCGATGAACTCGTGGATGTAGAGCTTGTCGTTGACAGGGCCTTCGGATCCGACCGTGCTCATGGGACTCCTTGTCAGGTCTGCGCCGTCTTCCGACTCTCCTTGTGGAGGCGGCGGCGGAGCCGGGCGACGCCCTCCGCGAAGGCGGGGCGGTCCATGGACCACCGCTGAGCGTCGGTTTCCAGATCGAGGGCGGCGCGGGCGTCGGTGAGCGTGGTGGAGACGGCCAGGGTCTCCTTGGTACGGCGGACCAACTCGCCTGAGCGTCCGGCGGCACGGCGGGCCAGCCGCAGGGCGGCGGGCATCAGCTGGTCGTCGTCGACCACCTGCCAGGCCAGACCGAGGGCGGCGGCCTGTTCGCCGTCGAGAGTCTCGCCGAAGAGCACCATCGCCGCGGTGGCCTGGCGGCCGACCAGGTTCTGCAGTCGCCACAGGTGGCCGCCGCCGGGGTGGATGCCGATGTCCAGGAAGCAGGGGTCGAAGCGTGCCGAGCGGGCCGCGATGATCACGTCGCAGGCAAGGGCCCAGTTCATGCCGGCGCCGACCGCCGGGCCGTTGACGGCCGCGACGGTCGGGATCGTGAGCTCTGCCAGGGCGGCGACTCCCTCGCTGAACACGGAGAGCGGTTCGGAGCGAGCGGCGAGTGAGTCGACGTCCCCTCCGGCGGAGAAGGCAGGGCCGGCACCCGTGAGCACAACTGCCCGGACCTCTGGACGGCCGCGGATCTGTGCGACGGCTGTCCGCACCGCGCGGGACAGGTCCGCGGTGACCGCATTGCGGCGGCCCGCGTCATCAAGGGTCAATACCGCCACGTGGTCGTCGACTTCAAGCCGTACCGCCATATACGGGATCTCCCTGTGACTGGTGGGCCGTCTCACTCGCCTGAACGACCTCTATGCTAGCTATCATAGAAATGATTCGTAAGACTCTGAGCGGACGAGGAGATGGCATGCCACAGCTGCGGCAGCCGCGTTTGGCCGAGATGGTGGCCGCCAAGCTGCGTGAGGACATCCTGAGCGGGCGGTTGAAGGAGGGCGACAGCCTGCCTCGCCAGGAGGACCTGTACGCGGAGTTCAAGGTCAGTCTGCCGGCCGTTCGGGAGGCGATGCGGATCCTGGAGACCGAGGGGCTGATCTCGGTGCGCCGCGGCAACGTGGGCGGGGCGGTGGTGCACGAGCCCACCGCCGACCGCATCGCCTACATGGTCTCGATGGTGCTGCAGACCCGTGCTACCTCGCTGGACGATGTCAGCGGCGCGCTGCTGCATCTGGAGCCGGTCTGCGCGGGCATGTGTGCGTCCCGGCCCGACCGGGAGAGCACGGTGCTGCCCCCACTGCGCACCGCGGTGGAGGCGCAGCAGGCCGCCTTCGAGGACCCGGGGCGGTATTCGCCGCTGGCGCGGCGGTTCCACGAGGAGCTCGTCGAGCACTGCGGCAACGAGACGATGATCGTGCTGATCGGTTCCCTGGAGTCGATCTGGTCGGCGCACGAGTCGTCTGTGTGGGGTGCGGTGGCCGGGGACGGTCGTACCTACGATCCCGGTTCGCCGATGTCCGCCTCCACCCGCCGGGCGGCGATCCGCGACCACGAGAAGCTCATCGCGGCGATCGAGGCAGGCAATGTCACCCGGGCGGTCACTCTGGCCCGTACCCACCTGACCGCCACCCGCGCCAGCACGCTCGCCTCCAAGGACCTGCCCCTCATCAAGGCCAGCACCGTCAGTGGATCCCGACTCGCCGGCTGATCACCGAAGGGGGCCGCCGCCTGCTCCCATGACGCTCCGTGACCCGTGCCGCGCGGCACGGGTCACGCAACGGCGGGCATGATCTCCTCGGCCACCCATTGTGTGTAGTCGCAGTAGTCCTGGATGTGGTTGACGCTGGGGATCGGCACCGAACTCATGGTGACACCCAGTTCCTTGAACCAGCCGAGGCGGTCGATGATCTCCTGTTTGGTCATGCCCGGGCGAGCACTCGGGTCGTCGTGCACGACATGGCCCTCACCGACGCGTGAGGTGCCGACGGCGTAGAACACATCGGTCAGTTTGCCGCTGTAGTCGGGCTGCGACTTGATGAAGTCGATCCTCGCCGGGATGTCCTCGGGTTTGGTGAGGAAGGGCCACCAGCCCGATGCGTAACGGGCGATGCGCCTCAGCGCGGCGTCGGCGTCACCGCCGAACCACACCGGCGGGTGCGGCTTCTGGAAGGGCTTGGGTTCGAACGCGACGTCCCGGAAGGACACGTACTTGCCCTCGAACTCCGGTTCCTCCTTCGTCCAGAGCTCGATGATCGCCTGAATGTACTCCTCGCTCATCGCTCCGCGTTCGTGGAAGGGGACGCCCAGGACTTTGAACTCGTCCTCCAGCCAGCCGACCCCGAACGTGACGGTGACCCGGCCGCTCGACAGCCGATCGATGCTCGAGAGCGCTTTGGCGGTGATCACGGGGTGCTGCAACGGCAGCAGCGCGATGCATGAGTTGACCCTGATCCTCTCTGTGGCCCCGGCCAGATAGGCCATGGTCGGATACGCGCTGAAGTAGCGCGGCCCGGAGAGCTCGACATGGGCCTTCGGGATGATGTGGTGCTCGGGCACACTGATCATGGCGTAGCCCAGCTTTTCGGCCCACTTGGCCAGGCGCGTCTGGTCCGCGCCCGTCACCGCCGCTTCCCATGGCCGGCATGTGGCCTTCAGTCGCATGAGGTGCGGCATGGCGAACCCCAGTTTCATGTTCCTCCTGCCTTCCGTTTCGCTTCGGTCCCGGCAGCGAACGAGTGCAGGCCTCACAGCACCGCACGGCCGCCCCGGTTCAGTCGTCGCGGCCGGGCTCCGCGCCCAGCGCGATATCGCGGTCGGCTGGCACCGCCGGCCCTGCGCAACACGAGGTGTGCGACATGTTGCAGGCCCCCGTGCGGCATCGCGTCACTACGGCCGTGCGACACCGTCGGTACCGGCGTTCGGTGCGGCCTTGGCCACCAGGTCCGGGATCACCCCGCCCAGCTCGGCCGGGTCCCAACGGGCGTCCTTGTCCACACCGGGTCCGGCGCGCCAGCCCTCGGCGACGCTGATGTGCCCGCCACGCACGTTGAACACCCGACCAGTGATTCCCCTGGCCTCCAGGCTCCCCAACCACACCACCAGCGGGGCGATGTTCTCCGGGGCGCGCGGCTCGAACCGATCCTCCGCGAGCTCCCCGCTCCACCGCGCCAGGTTCTCGGTCATTCGGGTCAGCGCCGCCGGCGCCACCGCGTTGACCGTCACTCCGTAACGCCCCAGCTCCTGCGCGGCAATGACCGTCAAAGCCGCGATGCCGGCCTTCGCCGCACCGTAGTTCCCCTGCCCCGGATTGCCGTAGATACCCGAGGACGAGGTCGTATTGACGACCGCGGCCTGCACCGGTGTGCCGGCCTTGGCACGCTCCCGCCAGTACGCGGCAGCCTGGCGCAGCGGGGAGAACGTGCCGCGCAGATGCACGCGGATCACCGCGTCCCACTCCCCCGCCGACATGTTCACCAGCATCCGGTCACGCAGGATGCCCGCATTGTTGACCAGGACATGCAGGTCGCCGAAGGCATCGAGCGCGCTACGCACCAGGCGCCCGGCACCGTCGAAGTCGGAGACATCCTCACCGTTGGCGACCGCCTCACCGCCGAGCGCACGGATCTCCTCCACGACCTCCCCGGCGGGTCCGTCGGAGGACCCGCTACCGTCCACCTTGGCACCGAGGTCGTTGACCACGACCTTGGCACCCTGCCGGGCGAACTCCACCGCATGGCCGCGACCGATCCCACGGGCCGCACCGGTGATGACGACCACACGGCCGTCCATGATTCCGGTCATCTCTCCCCACCTCCCTTGAACACCAGAACAGTGACGACTCGCCAGGGCCGAGGGTCAGTCGGGGACTCGCTCGAGTACGGCGGCGATGCCCTGGCCGCCCCCGATGCACAGGGTCTCCAGGCCGTAACGGGCCTCCCTGCGCTCCATCTCATGCAGCAGGGTGGCCAGCAGGCGTCCGCCGCTGGCCCCCACCGGGTGCCCGATGGAGATGCCCGAGCCGTTGACGTTCAGCCGCTCGAAGTCCTTCTCCCCCAGCCCCCACTCCCGTGTACAGGCCAGTACCTGCGCGGCGAACGCCTCGTTGAGCTCGATCAGGTCCATGTCCGCCAGCGTCAGGCCCGCGCGTTCCAGCGCCTTGGCGGTGGCGGGCACCGGACCGATGCCCATCGTCTCCGGCGCCACGCCCGCCACCGCCCACGACACCACGCGCACCAGCGGCCGCAGCCCCAGCCGCTCGGCGGTCTGCCGCTCGGCCACCACGCACACCGCCGCGCCGTCGTTCTGACCACTGGAGTTGCCGGCGGTCACGGTCGCTTCCGGGTCCTCGCGCAGCCGAACCGGTCGCAGCGCCGCCAGCCGCTCCAGGCTGGTGTCCGCCCGAGGGTGCTCGTCGACCGCCACGGCCGTGCCGCGCACCTGGACCGGCACGATCTCCTGGGCGAACCGCCCCTCCCGCTGGGCGGCCACCGCACGCCGGTGCGACTCCAGCGCCAGCGCGTCCTGCTCCTCGCGCGGGATGGCGTACTGGCGCCGCAGGTTCTCCGCCGTCTCCAGCATCCCCCCGGGCACCGGATGCTCGCGCCCGCCGGCCGTGGTGCGTCCGCGCGCCAGGCGGTCGTGCAGGGTCACGCTGCCCTGTGCCCCCCAGCGCGTGAGCGCGTAGAACTCGGCCTGGCTCATGCTCTCCGCGCCCCCGGCCAGGACCACATCGCTCACCCCGGTCTGCACCTGCATCGCCGCAGTCATCACGGCTTGCAGCCCGGAGCCGCAGCGCCGGTCGATCTGCGCGCCGGTCACCTCCAGCGGCAGCCCGGCATCCAGCGCCGCGACCCGCCCGATGGCCGGCGCCTCGCCGTTCGCATAGCACTGCCCCAGCAGCACGTCGTCGACGCGCGCCGGGTCGAGTCCAGTGCGCGCGATCACCGCCCGGATCACAGCGGTGGCCAGATCCACCGCCGGGACGTCCCGGAAGACGCCCCCGTACCGGCCCACCGGCGTGCGTACGGGCTCGCAGATGACCGCCTCACGCAATGAGGACATGTTCGGTTCTCCTTCTTCGTGTGCGCCGCACAGCAGTCGGCGGAGGTGCACCGCGTGGTCGACGGACGGTCACGGTCACGTACGGCCCAGGACCTCCGCACCGAAGCGCTCGACGTTCTCCAGGTAGCCGGCTCTGCTGGGCGCGGGCAGGCGCAGCGACATCCAGGTGACGCCCAGTTCGCGCATCCGCGTGGCCTCCTCGACAAGGAGCCGCGGTTCGAAGCGGTCTCGGTGATGGGGGTGGGTGAACGGGACGCAGCAGATGTCGATCGGCTCCTCGCGGCCTGCGGCGCCGGCCGCGGCGCGCAGGTTGGCGATGCCGTGCCGGAGGTCGTCGAGGTCGGAGAGCTCGGCGGTGCGCACGGCGGTGGCGAAGCGCCCTCGGGCGGGGAAGGGCATCCAGCCCTGGCCGGAGGTGACGGCGCGTCGTATGGCGGCTTTCGAATTGCCGCCCAGCCACAGCGGCGGGTGGGGCCGGGTGGCGGGCAGCGGGCGCAGCACGTTGCCGTGCTTGCCCTCCGTGCCGGCCCAGGCGTCCTTCATCGTGGCGATCGCCTCGTCGAGGTGGGCCCCGCGGCGGTGGAAGTCGGCGCCGAGGGCGTCGAATTCGGGTTCCAGGTAGCCGACGGCGGTGCCGACGATGAGGCGTCCGCCGCCGGTGAGTGCGTCGAGGGTGGCCAGGGAGTGGGCGGCCAGGACGGGGTGACGGTAGCCGAGGACGAGGATGTTGGTGTGCAGGATCAGGCGCCGGGTGGCGGCAGCCGCGCAGGTGAGCGTCACGAGCGGGTCGAGGGTGTGGTGGCCGCCCTGGGCGACCCAGCTCGCGGGCGGGTAGGGGTGATCGCTGACGTGGCAGGCGTCGGCGCCTGCGGCTTCCAGGGCGGCCGCCATCTCGGTGATGGCCTGTGCGCTGCCGAACTCATCGCCGCGGTCGACCAGGTCGGTGGGCAGGGCCAGGGACCAGCGCATCGGCGGGCTCGTCTGCGTTGCGGTGTTCACAGGGCCTCCGCCAGCCGTAGGGCGTGCTCCTGGGCAGAGCCATAACCGGTCTCCAGCAGCCATGCGCGCTTGAGGTAGAGGTGGGCGAGTACCTCCCAGGTGAAGCCCATGCCGCCGTGCACCTGGACGCAGGTGCGGCCTCCGGTCACGGCGGCGTCGTCGGCGAGGACCTTCGCAGCGGCGACAGCCTCGTGCGGATCCCCGGTCTCGGGGGCCTCGATGGTCAGGGCCGCGGCGTGCACGGTGGCCCGTGCCAGGTCGGTGCGGACCAGGCAGTCGGCCAGGAGGTGCTTGACCGCCTGGAAGGATCCCACGGGCCGCCCGAACTGCGTGCGCTCCTTGACGTACCGCACAGCCAGGTCGAGGGCGCCCTGAGCGATTCCGGTCTGCAGGGCGGCGGTCAGCACCGCGCCGCGCAGCCGCCATCGCCGTGCGTCGGCTGCGGAACCGATGCGCTCGCCGCACTCGGAGGCGACCAGGCCACCGGACAGGGCAGCAACGGGAGTGAGCGGGTCGAGGGGCCGCGCCGCAGGGGGCGTTGACAGGGCGTTCGCGGCCGGTAGGAACAGGCCGTCGTCATCCACCAGGACGAGGTGGGTGGAGCTGCCGGGGTGCTCGGCAAGGAGCGTGTGGTCGCGCAGATCGACGGCTGTGACCACGGCTTCGCCGGTACGGGCCGCCGGAAGGTGGTCGGCGGCCAGCAGGGTGGCCGTCAGGGGGCCCGGCACCAGTGCGCGGCCGAGTTCCTCGAAGACGATGGCGGCGTCGACCGTGCCGAGGCCCAGACCGCCGTCGGTCTCGGGGGCCAGCACGGCGAAGACCCCCAGGTCGGCGAGGGCGGACCACTCCCGGCGATCCAGGCCGGGGGCGTCGGAGGCGGCCCGCAGCCGGTCCGGTGTCCAGGCGTCCTTGAGGTAGGCGCGCAGGCCGTCGCGCAGGTCACGCTGTTCTGCAGTGAGCGTCAGGTCCACCGCGGCTCCTTGGGCAGGCCGAGCGACCGCTCGGCGAGGATGTTCCTCTGGACCTGCGAGCTGCCGGCGGCAATGGTGTACGACAGCGTGTTGACCCGGTCCTCGACCAGGCGCCCGCCGCCCTTCGGCGAGAGGTCCGTCATGGCGAGTCCGGCGCGGCCGAGCACCCGGGCTGCGAGGTCGTCGATGTGCTGGCGGTTCTCGGCGAAGCGCAGTTTGAACACCGAGGCGCCCTGGACCGGCACGCGTCCGGCGGTGGCCTCCGAGACGTTCTTGCGCACCAGCGCCCACAAACCGGCGACCTCGGCGGCAAGTCGGCCGAGGTCGCGTCGCAGCGCGGCATCGTCCCACAGCGTCCCGCCGCCGGGGGCCGCGCTGACGCGGGCAAGGGCGGCGGTCTCCTCCAGCAGATTGCGGGATTCGATGAGGTCACCGATGAAGGCGGTGCCGCGTTCGAAGGAGAAGGTGACCATGGCGACGCGCCAGCCGTCGTTCTCGGCGCCGACGCGGTGGGTGACGGGAACGCGGACGTAGTCGAGGACCAGTTCGGCGAATTCGCTGCTGCCGACGGCGGTGCGCAACGGGTGCACCTGCACGCCGGGGGTGTCCATGGGCAGGATCAGCCAGGTGATGCCGCCGTGCCGGGAGCCGGGCGGGCCGGTGCGCACGAGCAGTTCGCAATAGTCGGCCACGTGGGCGTTAGACGTCCAGATCTTGCGGCCGTTGACGATGTAGTGATCGCCGTCGCGCACGGCCTCGGTGCGCAGGGAGGCGAGGTCGGAGCCGGCGTCGGGTTCGGAGAAGCCCTGGCACCAGACCTCCTCGCCGCGCAGGATGCGCGGCAGGTGCCGGGCACGCTGCGCGTAAGTGCCCTCGGCGATGAGGGTCGGCCCTGCGTGGAGCAGGCCGACGAAGTTGACGCCGACGTACGGGGCGCGGGCCCGGTATGTCTCTTCCAGGAAGATGAGCTGTTCGGTGGGGGTGGCGCCCAGGCCGCCGTGCTCACGAGGCCAGTCGATGCCGGCGTATCCGGCGTCGAAGAGCGTGCGTTGCCAGGCGGTGTCGTAGCGGCGGCGGGCGGTCCAGTCGTCGCGGTCGGGTCCCGGGCCCAGGGTGGGCAGGGTGTCGGCCAGCCAGGCCCGCAGTCGGTCCCGGAAGGCACGTTCCGGGGCGGTGAGGCGCAGATCCACGGCGGCTCCATCAGGGTGTCGGACGGGTGTCGGACGCGGGATTCGGTCGGGGTCCCCGGCACGCTGCGGTCCGACCGGGCACACCGTCCGGAGCGGCCTCCTGGAGCACGTCGGTGGCGGCCGTGGTCGGTGCGGTCGGGCACGGGCCGGTGCGGGCCCGCATGGGTGGTGCGGTCTTCGTTCGAAGCGGCGGGAGGTGACCGGACGGCACGCCGGGCGCCGTTGCCGGCGCCTGGAACGTCACTGCTCGGGCAGGTCGAGTCCGAGCAGATCGATGGCGTTGCCGCGGGCGATGCGGTGGATGGTCTGCTCGTCGAGATGACCGAACTGGAGGGCCGCCTCCTCGCGGGAGCGCGGCCAGGTGCCGTCCTGGTGGGGGTAGTCGGTCTCGAAGACGGCGTTGGCGGTTCCGACCTTGTCGAGCAGGTCGATGCCGACAGCGTCCTTGAAGAAGCAGCTTGTGATCTGCCGGTAGTAGTACGTCGACGGGGGCTCCGGGCAGTTGTCCTGCCCGTGGGCCCAGCCGCGGTGGGTCTGCCAGACGTCGTCGAGGCGTTCCAGGAGGTAGGGGATCCAGCCGATCTGAGCCTCGGCGTAGAGCAGCTTCAGCCGCGGGAAGCGGTGCAGCACGCCGGCCAGGATGTAGTCGGTCATGCTGGCGACGCTGTTGCCGAAGATGATGGTCGCGCCGACCGCGCCGGGCGCGTCCGCGGAGGTCCCCGGCGTTTTCGTGCCGGAGCCGATATGCATCGCCAGCACCGTCCCCGTCTCCTCGCAAACGGCGAAGAACGGGTCCCAGTAGCGCGAGTGCAGGCTGGGCAGGTCCAGGTAGGCGGGCAACTCGCTGAAGGCGACCGCGCGCACTCCCCTGGCGGCGTTGCGGCGCACCTCGGCGACGGCCAGGTCGACGTCCCACAGCGGCACGATGCACAGCGGGATCAGGCGGCCACCGGAGGAGCCGCACCATTCCTCGACCATCCAGTCGTTGTAGGCCTGCACGCACAGCCTGGCGAGCTCGCGGTCCTTGCCCCAGAGGAAGATCTGACCGCAGAAACGCGGATAGTTCGGGAAGCACATCTGCGCCTGGACACCGTTGACGTCCATGTCCGCCAGGCGATCCGCCGGCTTCCAGCAGCCGGGCCGCATGTCGTCGTAGGTGATGCCCTCGTTGGTGACCTCGTCGGCGGGCACGCCGGCCGACGCGATGTACCGCTTGACCTGCGTGCGGGTGTCCTCGTAGAACCACCACGCGGCGTCGGGTCCCGACGTGCCCGGCGCCTCGACGTACTTGCCGTCCACCAGTCGGACCTCGCCCGCGGGCGCGATGACGCTGCGCGGGCCGGCGTCGCGGAAGCGTGCGGGCAGGCGGCTGCTCCACAGGTCCGGCGGCTCCACCACGTGGGCGTCCATGTCGACCAGCGCCGGGATCCGGGCCGTACGCTCCGCGAGGATGTCGGCGTCGACTGCTGCCTGGTCTGTCATGTCGTCTCCACTTCAGGCCGTACCGGTCGCCGGGCTGAGCAGTGTCGAGGTCCCGTCTCGATCCCTGGGCGGACGCAGCCGTGGCAACCGACCCAACCAACAGGACACCCATAGCCGCCTTCATAGCTATCTTTACTATTTATAGACGCCAAGGGGTAGGACCTTCTACCCCAGGGACCAGAAAGCGTTGATCCGAGCCCCAGGGGAGAGCGACATGGATTCCGCCGAATTCCGGGCAGTACTGGACGCGGTGCGCCGCTTCGTCCGCGAAGGCGTCGTACCTCGGGAGGAGGAGATCGAGGCCGGTGACGCGATCCCGGAGGACATCCGCCGCAAGGCCGTAGCCATGGGCCTGTTCGGCTACACCCTGCCCGAGGAGTACGGGGGACTTGCCGCCACACTGCACGAAGACGTCCGGCTCGCCTTCGAGTTCGGGTACACCACCCCGGCCTTCCGCTCGATGTTCGGCACCAACAACGGCATCGCGGGCAAGGTTCTGGTCAACGCCGGTACCGAGGAGCAGAAGAAGCACTGGCTGCCCAGGCTCGCCGCCGGCGCCGTGGCCTCCTTCGCGCTCACCGAGGCCGAGGCCGGTTCCGACCCCTCCGGCCTGACCACGCAGGCGGTGTGGAACGGACGGGAGTCCGGGCCACGGAATGGCGGAGAGTACGTCATCTCCGGCGCCAAGCGCTTCATCACCAACGCCCCGATCGCCGATGTGTTCGTGGTCTTCGCCCGCACCGACCCGGACCGCCACGGCACCCAGGGCATCTCGGTCTTCCTCGTCGAAGCCGACCGGCCCGGCGTGACCGTGGGTCCCAAGGACCACAAGACCGGTCAGGCGGGCGCCTGGACCGCGGAGGTCTTCTTCGACCAGGTCCGGGTGCCGCACTCGGCGCTGGTCGGCGGCGTGACGGGCGCCGGCTTCGGTGAGGCCATGAAGTCGCTGGTCCGCGGTCGGGTGCACATCGCCGCGATGTGCGTCGGCATGGCGCAGCGCATCCTGGACGAGTCGGTCGCCCATGCCGCCTCCAGCAAGCAAGGCGGGCGTCCGATCGGGGAGTTCCAGCTGGTCCAGGCGATGTTGGCGGAGATGCAGACCGGGGTCTACGCGGGCCGGGCCATGGTCCTTGAGGCCGCCAGGAAGTACGACTCGGGCGAGGACCGCCGGATCGGCCCGTCGGCCGCCAAGCTGTTCTGCTCCGAGATGGTCGGCAGGGTTGCCGACCTCGGCGTGCAGATCCACGGCGGCATGGGCTATATGCGCGGGGTGGCGGTCGAACGCTGCTTCCGGGACGCTCGGCTGTTCCGTATCTACGAGGGCACCAGCGAGATCCAGAAGCTGATCATCGGCAAGGCTCTGCTCAAGGACGCGGGCTGATCCCGCGCCGTCATCCCCGGACACCTGGCGCCTCATGAACGAGGTCTGCCGTTGCTCCTTCACCGGATCGGTGGGAGCAACGGCAGACCCTGCCGTGCCCTGTTCCACTCAGTCGGCCACCGAGGTCAGGTGGCCATCGGGGTCAGTTCGCCACCGAGGTCAGTTTGCCACCGAGGCCACAGCCGGCAGCTTGGTCTCGTCACTGACCGCACCACCCGTTGCCGGGACTCGCCCGTGCTTCATCGCGAGAGCGATCACAAGGCCAAGTGCGCCTGCGATCAGGGCAGCCCAGTAGATCGCGGTCGCCCCGTCCCAGTTCGTGAGTGATGCGCTTTCGGCGAGGTTGGTCGTGCTGACGACCTTCCCGCCGGAGGACACCGTCATGATGAGCGGATTCGCGTAGATGATCGCGGTGACGATGGCCGCCCCGACGGCCGAGCCGAGTGAGATGAACACGTTCATCATGCCGGTGCTCACGCCCTGTTGCTGCGGTGGCACGGCGTCCATGACGAGGTTCGGGACAATGGCAAGGAACGCGCCGAAGCCCAGACCGTAGACCCCCGCGGCCAGGGCGTAGAACCAGACGCCGTGGGTGGTGGTCGTGAGGAACAAGACGCCTGCCACCACGTAGACCGCCAGGGCGCCCAGCAGCAGGGTCCGGGGCACCTTCCGGCCTGACAGCCAGCCGACCCACGGACCGGCGGCCATGCCGACGCCTCCCTGGAAGACGGCAGCATGCAGGGCAAAACTGATGAGCGTCAGACCGCCGGCGAAGGCGAGCGAGCCGTTGAAACCGACGTCGATGAGGGCCGCAGCCGCTGAGTCGAGGTTCTGCTTCTCCATCGCGGCGCCGCGCACGCCCTCGGTCAACTGTGCGGCAGTGGGAGTCTGCAGGAGCAGGGGCATCGCGTAGGAGAAGATGCCGATGACGACTGCCCCGCACAGTGTCGCGCCCAGGGTGAACAGCATCTTCGAGTTCAGCAGCAGGCGCATATCGATGATGGGCTGCGCGGTGCGCAGCCCGACGAAAACGAAGAAGACGAGGAGGAGCAGGCCCCCGATCAGGCAAGCCAGGGAAATCGGCTCGGCCCAGCCCCAGCTGTGCCCTTCGCTGAGATACAGCAGGCACAGCGTCAGACCGCCGCTGAGAATGAGAGCCCCGAGGATGTCGAGACGCTGTCGGACCCGTAGCGGGGATTCGGGAACGATGAGGATGACAGCGATCAGGGTCACCACACCGTAGCCCGTCATGAACCAGAAAAGGGAGCGCCAGCTGAAGTGGTCGAGCAGGTAGCCGCTGAGGATGGGGGCGGCGAGCGCCGAGAGCCCGAAGCCCGTTGCCAGCAGTCCCACCGCGGTGGGGACATACTTGCGCGGCAGGATGTCGCGGAAGACGCCGTAGGTGACAGTGGTGTTGCCCAGCGCCAGAGCCTGGAGTCCGCGGCCGACCAGGAAGGCGCCCCAGCTGTCGGTGAAGCAGCACACCAACGACCCGATGAGGAACAGTATGCCGCTGACGACGAGCATCTTCTTCTTGCCCCACAGATCGGACGACTTCCCGACGAGGGGCGCGACAACGCCTCCCACGAGACCGAAGATCGTGGTCATCCAGCTGATGCTGGCACCGACGCCGGGGAAGCTCGGTGCGATACGGATGGCTGCAGGGGCGACCATCGTGTACTGGAGCGCTGCCGTTTCGGCGAACAGCGTCGTGACGATGATGATGACGAACGTTCTTACGCGAGCGGACTCAGGCAGACGACCGGTGGCCTCGTCCGGGATGAGCGGGTCTTCGTGGCCGGCCATTGGTGCTCCTCTGGCGACGGGATGGGGAGCCCTCCTGCAGGGCGGCTGCGTGACAGTGCTTCTGCCGCCTGGAGACGCATGCAGAGGGCGGAGACGCCTGCGACAGCGCCTGGACCGGCACTGTCTCGGCGAAGCCCTGAAGTGAGTATCTTTCCTATGATTGATATGTAAGTTATTGCCGGATCCGACGCTTGGGAAGATGTGTGCACGCCTGGACCGCGCCTCTGGCCGCCGCCGACGAGGTCGCCCACCGCACCCACAGGTCGCTGCCCCGCCGCTGAACTCGCCGTTACGAGGTCGAGCGCGCCTTCAGCCAGGTCGGGCCGGCGAACCGGTCGGCCACATGGCGGCACATCAGCACGTCAGCTGGCCACACTCGAGAAAACAGCTCTGGCCAGCGAAAGTAGCGAGGCGTAAGGGGAGCACTAAGGAGCCCGGGACGCCGACACACTGTGCGCACGAACCAGGGGTGCGACCTCCGTGAGCAGCTCTGCCATGTGCCGTTCCGTCCGCTTGCACGGCAGCAGAACAAGCTGGCGTGCGCCCGCGTCCACGTACTCCGCCAATCGCGCCACCACGTCGTGGACCGTGCCCGCCGCGGCGACATGCGCCACCAACTGCTCGAAGTCCTGCCGATACGTGCCGCCGAGGAAAGCCGCCACCTCCCGCCGCGCCCGGGCAGGGTCGTCGTCCACACAGACGGGTACGTACGCCATCCACGAGAACCCAGCGAGATCACGGCCAACGGTGGCCGCGAACTCCCGCACCCTGCGCACCGACTCCCGGTACCGGCGCGGCGAGTACATATAAGGCATCCAACCGTCGCCGAGAATCGCGGCGCGGCGCATCGCCACCGGCTGCCTGCCCGCCACGACGATCGGCGGCCCGCCCTTCCGTCGCGGGCCGGGGTGGATCCGCACGTTCTCCATCGGGAAGAAGGGACCGGGGTGCGTGACGCTCTCGGTGGTCCACAGCCGTCGGACGAGCGGGATCGCCTCATCGGTACGGCGCCCGCGCTCGCCCAACGGGACGTGGAGCGCGGAGAATTCCTGCGGGTACTCCCCTCCCACTCCGACCCCCAGCGTGAGACGTCCGCCAGAGGCCCGATCCAGGTCGGCGAACTGCTTCGCGACAAGCGCCGGAGGGTAGAGCGGCAGCAGCAGGACCGCTGTGCCGACCTGCACCGCGCGCGTCTGTTCGACCAGGCGGGAGAGCCAGACCACCGGCTCGGCCCCCGGGTTCACCGAGGAGATATGTCCGCCCACCCAGAGGGAATCCGCCCCCATATCCTCAGCGGCACGCACCTCTCCGGCGTCACTGGGGGCGACGATGCCGACTTGGACCACCCCACCGCCTCCTGCCCCAGTCACGACAGCCTGCCCGTGAGTCCCGCGACGCCGGACACCGCGGCGTCGCCGTCAACCGTCGTTCTCCTTGCATACCTTCTCCAAAGACCGCTTGGCACGAGATGAGGTTCCTTCCGCAGAGGGGGCCGATACGTGGCCGGCGCGCAAGGACCACCTGGCGATTCGGTCCAGCGACGGCCCAGCGTGCTCTGTGCTCCGAGGGCATCAATGGGCAGGGGCATTCCGTCGGTCGCTGCGGTCACGGAGCTGCCCCAGTGATGAGGGTGTCGCACCAGCGCAGGAGCCGGTCCCAGAGGAGATGACGGGTGGTGGCCATGTTGTGGCAGTGAGCGCTTCCGGCGAGCACGTAGAGGGTGACGTCACGGCTGTTGGCGAAGAACGCCGCTTCCTGGTGTGGCCCGGGTGAGACGTCGATGTCGCCATACCCGAGGAAGACGGGCACGTCGACGGCTGCTGCCGCCTCGCTGGCGATGCCCGGAACGGCACCTTGGGCCGCGGGCCGCCGGGGCACGACGGTGAGGGTGGTGGCCCAGTCCGTCTCCACGACGGTGTCCGGTACGTCGTCGAGGTAGAACCACGAGCGCATCGGGGCCCGGTCTGAGGCCAGGAAGCGTTCGGGAAAGGCTGCCGCGGCTTGGTCGACGAGGGCGGGCCGTCCCTCCGGGGTCTGCGCCGCGGCGGCTGCCTCCGGTGACGGCGGGAGCTGGGCCACAAACTGGTTGCTGGTCCCGAGGATGGCCAGGGCGGCGTAGCTGCGGTCGCCGGCCTGCTGCAACATGGCGACGTAGCCGCCCATGGAGTGGGCGACGGCCAGGTACGGACCGGCCTGCCCGAGCTCCTCGGGCATGTGTGCAACAGCCGCCGCGGCCGCCGATCCCTGATCGGCCGAACTCTCGCGCCGGTCGGGAGCTGTCCCCCGTGCCCAAATGGTCAAGCGCGACAACGCCGTGACCTCGGGCAGCGGCGTGGCGGGCGAAGCTGTAGTCGGCGTGGCCGGGGACCTGCAGGTCGAAGTAGCCGCGGTTGTAAGTGGCGCCTGGCAGGCAGACCAGGACGGCCTTGGCCACCTCGGAATTGACCGGCGGGAAATACGTGCCGGCGATCCGTGTCGGCTCCCCCACACGCTCACTGACATCGAACTCCACCATTCGTGATTCCGGCGCTTCCATCTGACGGTCCTCCCTGACGTACGTGCTGACCGCATCGCCCCGCGCGCCCTTCGGATCGTGAACCGCCACCGGCCATGCCTCGACTCAGGATTGCCAACGTCGGCCGACTCGAAGACCTCCTTTAACGAATCTCATCTATCATTTAAATGATGACGTTTTTACAGTCAAGAGGTGGCGGACGTGCGTTGCCGCCCAGGGCAGGGCCATGGCGCTCGCCGAGTCGGAGAGTGCTTCCGTCGAGAGCGGCGGCGACGTGCTGCTCGGGCGCCGTAGTCACGCAGGGACGCTCTGCGGCTCCGGCCAAGTGCCCAACAGTCGACGTTTCTGATCTCGCCGACGCATCGTCTCCGCCGCCGCTGCCTCTCTCAACGAGCAGGAGTACGACCAGATCCAAATGCGCGACGTTGCCACCCGCGCCGGCGTGGCCCTCGGCACACTCAAGGTGCCACCGCGCCCAACCCGGCAGATACCCAAGAACGGGAGTCCCGTATGACCCAGGCCGAAGTACTCGTCGAGGTCTTGGACGGCGTTGTCGTCGCCACCCTCAACCGCCCAGAGGTACGTAACGCGGTCAACCGGTCGATGGCCGAGCAAATCGCCGCCGCGATGGAACTGCTCGAAAAGGACCCGGAGTTGCGAGTGGGTATCCTCACCGGAGCAGACGGGGCTTTCTGCGCGGGAATGGACCTGAAAGCGTTCGTCGCCGGTGAAAACGCGTATATACGTGGCCGGGGGTTCGCCGGCATCGCCAAACGGCCCCCCAAAAAGCCGCTGATCGCCGCCGTCGAGGGGCATGCGCTCGCTGGCGGTCTCGAGATCGCGCTCGCCTGCGACCTCATCGTCGCGTCTCGGTCCGCCCGGTTCGGTCTGCCCGAGACCAGGCGGGGCCTTGTCGCTGCGTCAGGTGGTCTGCTGCGGCTCCCCGAACGGTTGCCCTACCAGGTGGCAATGGAACTGGTGCTGACGGGCGGGTCGCTCGAGGCGGAACGGGCGTACCACCTGGGCCTGGTCAATCGGTTGACCGAGCCGGGAGAGGCGCTGGCGACCGCGAAGCAGCTTGCCGCAGACATTGCGCAAAACGCGCCCTTGGCCACCGTCGCTGCCAAACGGATCATCGTGGAGTCGGCGGACTGGAGCCGTGCGGAGGCCTTCGCCAAGCAGGACGAGATCGCGGGCCCGGTCCTGCAGTCGAAGGACGCGGTGGAAGGAGCGCGGGCGTTCAACGAGCGGCGGCGGCCCATTTGGCGGGGTGAGTGACAGCTCGGCGAACGGGTCGGCTTCGCATGCACACCGCTCGATTCACCATCGCGTCCTGCCTTCCGCGCCGGAGCGGTTCGGGCGGGCGTGGATGACCGGAGGAGCCGCTCCGTGCCCGCGGTTCCCGAGGCTGGGCGCCGGCCTGACGGCCTGACCTGCCGTCAGGCCAGCGCGGTGGGCGAAGCCGCGGCCGCGTCGGCCGCTCCAGCGGGGACGGGCTGATCGATCGCGGGGGCCTTGCTGAAGCGCAGGGCGATGCCCAGTAGCAGGGCCATGACGGCACCGATCCCGCCGACGAACAGGTACACCTGGGTGTAGCCGGCGTCGGCGTAGACCTGCGGGATGTCGGTCACCACCTTGCCGGCGGACGTCTGGGTAGCGACCTGGAACGGGTGTCGTACCAGGATGGAGGTGAGGACCGCCGTGCTCGCCGAGGCGCCGATGGCCCCGAAGACGGCAAGCATTCCCGCGCTGACCCCGTTCAATGCTCCGGAATCTCGAGCCCCAGCAACGCGATCGCGTTGCCCCGCGCGATACCGTCGATGTCCGCCTGAGCAAGGTGACCGAACTGCAGGGCGGCCTCCTCACGTGAGCGTGGCCACGTCCCGTCCTGATGCGGGTAATCGGTCTCGAACATCACGTTGCCGCGACCGACCTTCTCCAGGAGCTCCACGCCCACGGCGTCCTTGAAGAAGCAGCTGAAGATCTGCCTGTGGTAGTACGTGGAGGGCGGCTCGGGGCAGTTCTGCTGACCGCGCGCCCAGCCCCGGTGGGTCTCCCAGACGTCGTCGATACGCTCCAGCAGGTAGGGGATCCAGCCGATCTGCGCCTCGGCGTACAGCAGCTTCAGGTTCGGGAATCGGTGGAGCACACCGGAGAACATGAAGTCGGTCATGCTGGCGACACTGTTGCCGAAGATGATCGTCGATCCCACCGCCGGCGGAGCATCGGGCGAGGTCTGCGGCGTCTTGGTACCGGAACCGATGTGCATGGCGAGTACGGTCCCGGTCTCGGCGCAGGCGGCGAAGAACGGGTCCCAGTGACCGGAGTGGATGCTGGGCAAGCCCAGGTAGCCGGGCAGCTCGCTGAACGCGACCGCACGCACGCCGCGTGCGGCATTGCGCCGCAGCTCCGCCACGGCCAGCTCGACATCCCAGAGCGGGACCAGACACAGCGGGATGAGGCGGCCGCCGCTGCCACCGCACCACTCCTCTACCATCCAGTCGTTGTACGCCTTCACGCACAGGTGGGCGAGCTCCTTGTCCTTGGCCCAGAGGAAGATCTGCCCGCAGAACCTCGGATAGTTCGGGAAGCACATCTGCGCCTCGACGCCGTTGATGTCCATGTCGAGGATCCGCTCGGCGGGCTGCCAGCACCCGGGGCGCATGTCCGCGTACGTGATGCCGTCGTTGGTCACCTCGTCGGCGGGCACACCGGCAGCGGCGATGTAGCGCTTGATCTGGGCCAAGGTGTCCTCGTAGGCCCACCAGGCGACGTCGGGTCCGTCGGTGCCGGGCGTCTCGATGTACCGGCCGTCCACCAGCTTCACCGAGCCCGCAGGCGCATGCAGTATGTGCGGTCCGCGGTCACGCAGCCGGGAGGGAAGCCGGTCGCTCCACACCCCCGAGGGCTCGACGACATGGGCGTCCACGTCGATCAGCTGCGGAATCTTCGCGAGCCGCTCGTCGAGCACGTCGCGGCCGATCGTGGTCTCCGTCATCAGGGCCTCCTTCGATCATGAGTCTCATGCGCCGCCTGGGCGCGTGGTTTCCCAGCCCGTCGTCAGCCCGGCGTGATCAGCCGTTCCGTCAGCTGCCAGCCGTCGGGCGTGCGCCGGAAGCAGTCGCGGTAGGCACCCATCTGCTGCAGCACCGGAGTCCCTCCGGTGTCGCCGTAGAACTGGAAGTACGAGTCCGCAACGGCGGTGTCGCCTCGTACGGTCACCGCCGTGGTGCCCACGAGGTGGCGGGTGGCGCTACCGGGCCCGGTGGTTCCGGCGGCACGCCGCTCGGCGCCCGCCGCAACGATCTCGTCGCGGCTTCGCTTGACCGGCACGCCCGGCATCTCCCAGCGGGCGTCCTCGGCGAAGAGGGCTCCGTAGTCGTCCAGCTCCCCCGCATCCGAGTAGTGGGCGATGCGGGCGATCACATTGCGGATCGCCAACTCGTCGGCGACAGCGCCGACCCGGTCATCGGGGCCCGGAACCATCTCGGGCACGGCTGCCTGGGTCATGGTGATGTGACTCCCTTCGACCGGCCCGAGACGGGCTGGGACACCCGGGACGGACTGGGACACAGCCTTTGCGGAGGGCACGGCTCAGGCGCCGAGTCCAGGTGCACGGGTGCCGTAGAGACCGGTCGCGATCCGCATGCCGAGCTCGGTGGCGTCCCACTTCTTCTCGGCGTTGCCGATGGTGGCGGCCTCATGCCAGCCGCGCATCAGATAGATCTTGTCGTGGATCGCGCGCAGCACCTGACCCGTCACGTGCTGCGCCTCGTCACTGGCGAGCCAGGCCACCAGCGGGGAGCTGCCCGCGGGGTCCATCGGGTGGTACTGCCCTTCCGGCAGCTCGTCGGGCTCGAAAGCCTTGAGGTCCTTGCCCGAAGTGGCCGTCAGACGGGTCATGCCGCCGGGGCCGACGGCATTCACGGTGATGCCGAGTTTGTACAGCTCCAGGCTCGTGGTCAGGGTCAGGCCGACGATCGCCGCCTTCGCCGTCGCATAGTTGGACTGGCCGAAGTTGCCCAACAGCCCCGCACCCGACGTGGTGTTGATCACCCGGCCGGTGAACCTCTCCCCCGTCTTGGCCCGCCTGCGCCACTCCACCGCGGCCAGATGCGTCATCAGCCAGGTCCCACGGACGTGCACCCGCATGACCGCGTCGAAGTCCTCGGCTGGCATGTTCCAGATGACCTTGTCGCGAACGATCCCGGCGTTGTTGACGAGGATGTCGAGGCGCCCGAACTCGCTGACCGTCCGCTCGACCAGCGCGGAGGCCTGCGTCTCGTCCGCGATATCGGCGTAGTCGGCGATCGCCGTTCCCCCACGCTTGGTGATCAGCTCGGCGACTTCGTCCGCGTCGCCACCCGAACCCTTGCCGCGCACGTCGCTGCCCAAGTCGGCCACCACGACCGTGGCACCGTGCTTGGCCAGCTCGAACGCATGCCCACGGCCGATGCCGTGGGCCGCGCCCGTCACGATGGCGATCTTGCCCTCCAGCAGACGCTCCACAAGCCCTCCCTGACGATCGGACGCTACGGCGGTCTGGACCTGGCCCGACCCCAAGTGAAGAATATATACATTATCAATGCCCTCGCCAGAGTAAGGCTCTCCCCTTGGAGGTACTCATGGCTTCCTCATCCTCTGCCACCGGCCCCCGTGCCTTCACAGACCCGCGCGGTGATCTGCGCTGGGGCACCACCAGCGCGCTGCTGTCCGACGCCGCCGCCCGCCTCGGGCCGGCCGAAGCGATCGTCGACGGCGACACGCGGCTGAGCTACGCCGACCTCGACACCGCGGTGACGGCGGCGGCCCGCGCCTTCGTCAAAGCAGGTGTCACCAAGGGCGATCGGGTGGCCGTCTGGTCTCCCAACAGTGCGCGATGGATCGTCGCGGCTCTTGGCCTTCAGCGCGCCGGTGGTGTGCTGGTGCCGCTGAACACCCGGTTCCAAGGGGCCGAAGCGGCCTACATCCTGGCCAAGAGCCAGGCCCGCGTCCTGTGCGTGGTCCGTGAGTTCCTGGGCCGCGACTACCCGGCTTCGCTGGAGAGCGGGGCCGGCGGCCCGGGCGACGGCCGTCCTTACGCCGAACTGCCGGATCTGGAGGATGTGATCGTGCTGGAGGGCAGTCCCGGCCCTCGTATGACGGCGTGGGACGACTTCGTCGCTGCCGGAGCGGCGGTCGGTGACGAGGATCTGCGACAGGCGGCGGCCGGCTTGGGGCCCGACGACCTGTCCGACATGCTGTTCACGTCCGGCACCACCGGCCACCCGAAGGGCGCGATGTGCACCCACGGGCAGACGCTGCGGGCGTACAGCGTGTGGTGCGAGGTGGTCGGGCTGCGCGAGGGCGACCGTTACCTCATCGTGAACCCGTTCTTCCACGGATTCGGATACAAATCGGGGTGGCTGGCCTCGTTCATCGTGGGCGCCACCGCGCTGCCCGAGCGGACCCTCGACGTGCCGCACGTCCTGAAGGTGGTGCGGGATGAGCGGGTGACCGTACTGCCCGGCACACCGACCCTCTACCAGACGATGCTGGAGCACCCCGCTTTCAGCCCCGACGGCGTATCGCACCTGCGCCTCGCCGTGACCGGCGCGGCGAACGTGCCCCCGAGTCTGCTGTACCGCATCCGCGAGGAGCTGGGCTTTGAACACATCGTGACGGGCTACGGGCTGACCGAGTCGTGCGCGATCGTGTCGATGTGCCGCTACGACGACCCGCTGGAGGTCGTGGCCGCCACGGCGGGCCGGCCGCTGCCGGGACTGGAAGTCCGCGTCGTGGACCCGGCGGGCGAACCCGTACCCACGGACACCGAGGGAGAGATCGTCGTCCGCGGCTACACCGTCATGAAAGGCTACTTCGACGAAGAGCAGGAGACCGCTGCGACCGTCGACGCGGACGGCTGGCTGCACACAGGCGACATCGGAGTCCTCGACGAGGAAGGCCGCATCCGGATCACCGATCGCCTCAAGGACATGTTCATCGTCGGCGGGTTCAACGCCTACCCTGCCGAAATCGAGAAGATCCTCGACAGCCACCCGCTCGTCGCGCGCAGCGCGGTCATCGGTGTCCCGGACGTACGCATGGGCGAGGTGGGCGCCGCATTCGTCGTACCGCGGCGCGGGGCCGCGATCGCCGCTGCCGAGCTGATCACCTGGGCGCGCCGGCACATGGCCAACTACAAGGTGCCCCGCCAGGTGCACGTGGTCGACGACCTGCCGGTCAACGCATCGGGCAAGGTGCTGAAGAACGAGCTGCGGCAGCGGCTGGCCGCTGCCGCAGGCGCCCCCGACGGGAGCTGACCGGCCCGCCTCGCCCGACGTCAGCCGCCGAACGCACCGGCCTTCCGCAGGCGCTCGAACCGCTCCTCGTCATATCCGAGCAGTTCGCGGGCGATCTCCTCGGTGTGCTCGCCGGCAGCGGGAGCCCGGCGCCCGGCGGCGGGCGGAGCCTCACCCGCCACCCGTACGGGGAACGGCAGCTGCTCGGCGACCAAACGGTCGGAGGGCTGCCATGGCATGCGGTCCGCGAACTGCCGGTCGGTCCCGATGGTGGCCGGGGTGTTGACCGGGCAGAGGGGCACGTCGTGGTCGAGGCCGAACTCCACCCATTCCTCAGTGGTACGGCGACGGAAGACGGCCGCCAGTTCGCGGCGCAGTGCGAGATCGCCACGTGCGTGGTCCGCCACTTCTGAGCCGGGGTGCGCCTCGAACAGGTCGTCCCGGCCGATGGCGGAGCAGAAGTTGCGCCAGAACTTCCGTTCCGATGCCATGAACAGAACGTGCCCGTCCGCCGATGCGTAGAACTGGTAGCGGACGCTGTCGGCCATGCCGGCCGTACCCGGGGGCCGCCGCTCGTAGCCGTCGGCCGCATTGCCGGTGACCTCGCTCTGCGGCCGCGCGTAAGCGCGATGGCCTTCACTGCGCAGCCAGTCGAAAGCCGCGGCCGCGTCTGACTGCGCGACTTCGAGATGGCACCCCTCTCCGGTTGCGCGCGCACGCAGTACCGCTGCCAGGATCGCCGCGGTCCCGAAGAGCGGGCCGGCCGCGATACCGATCGAGGTGTGGTCGGGGATCGACGGCAGGCCGTCCGGCCCGGCGACGGGAGCCACGGTGCCTGCCCAGGCGTCGTAGGCGATTCCATGGCTGGGCAGCTCACGGTAGGGGCCGGTCATCCCGTACCCGCTGATCGTGAACATCACCACGGCCCGGTTCACCTGGCGGAGACGCTCGTATCCGACGCCGCGCCGGTCAAGACCTCCCGGACGCATCGCTTCGATCACCGCGTCGGCGCCCGCCACCAGGTCCAGGAACACCTCGCGCCCCGCCTCCGTGCGCAGATCGAGAGCGATGCTCCGCTTGCCCCGGCTGATGTGCAGGTGCAGGAGTGAACTCCCCTCGACGATGGGCCAGCTCATGGACCGGATGTAGTCACCGGACGGCGGCTCGACCTTGATCACGTCGGCCCCGAGATCGGCCAGCGGTGTGGAGACGGCGCCGGGACCCAGCATCGAGCACTCGACCACTCGCAGGCCCCGCAGGAGGCTGCCACCCACCAATTCCAGCGCGTCGGACACAAAAACCCCTCCTGTTGGTACGGACGAAACGTGACGGGCCGGCGGAGCGGATCAGTCCACCGCCCAACGCGGTGCGCGCTTCTCGGCAAAGGCCCTGGGACCCTCGGCCTGGTCGGGGTGGCCCCACACACTGATCATCTCCGCCGCCCCGGCCTTGCAGGCATCGGTCAGGCCCATCTCGAGTGCGCCCCACAGGGCCCGCTTGGTCGCCCGCAGGGCAGCCGGGGAGTTGCGGGCGATCTTCTCCGCGAGCTCCTGGGCCGCTTCGTGCAGCCGCTCGGGCGGATCGACGACCTCGCTGACCATGCCGAGCTCATACGCCCGCTGTGCGCTCATCCGCTCATAGCGGCCGACCAGTGCCATCCGCAGGACCGCCTCGGCGGGCATGCGCCGCATGAGACCGATCGTCTCGATCGCGCTGACCTGGCCCACGGACACGTGCGGGTCGGTGAAGGTGGCGTCCGCGGCGGCCAGCACGATGTCGGCGTCAGCAACGAAGTGCAGGCCGCCGCCGGCGCAGACGCCGTTGACCGCAGCGACCACCGGCTTGTCGATGCCGAGTTGCCACGAGGTGAAACCCATGTCCCAGCGCTGCACCGAGTCCCGGTACCGCTCCATGCCGAGTCCGTCTGTGGCCAGTTCCATGACGTCGGCCCCGGTCTGGAAGGACCGGCCGTTGGCGGCGTTGACGATGACCCGTACCTCGGGGTCTTCGGCGAGCTCGGTCCAGGCGAGGCGCAGTTCGTCGCGCATCGCGTTGTTCATCGCGTTGCCGCGCTCGGGACGGTTGAAGACCAGCCAGCCGACGTGGCCGCGTCGCAAGAGTTCCAACGTCTCGTAACCCATCAAGCCTCCCTCTGCACGGCTTGTTCGCCGGCGAGACTCCTCGTCTGCACGTGACCACTATGATAGATATTGAATAAATGATAAATACCTTAGGGGGAGGCGTGAGTGGCGTCCTTCATCTGGAACGGCACGGCCCGGTCGGCTGGTTGATCTTCAACCGCCCCCACGTCGGCAACGCCATGGACGCGGAGATGATGACCGCGCTACCCGAGGCATGGACCGAGCTGAACACCGACGCGGACGTGCGCGCGATCGTCGTCACCGGCAACGGCCAGGCCTTTCAGACCGGCCTCGACGTACAGCAACTCAGCCGCGATCCCGCGGCGCTGCGCGAGATGTCCCGCCGCACCCGCCGCGCCGACCCAGGCCTGACGGCGTGGCACCTCGGCGTGGCCAAGCCAGTGGTCACCGCGGTCAACGGCGTCTGCGCAGGCGGCGGCTTGCACTTCGTGGTCGACTCCGACATCGTGATCGCCTCGACCGACGCGGTGTTCCTGGATCCTCATGTGAGCATCGGTCAGGCCAGCGCCTTCGAGCCGATCGGGATGGTCCGCCGCGCCGCGTTCGGCTCGGTGGCCCGTATGGCGCTGACCGGGTCGCACGAACGTGTCAGCGCTGCGGACGCGCTGCGTCTGGGCTGGGTCAGCGACGTCGTCGCCCCCGACCGGCTGCGCGCCGCCGCTCAGGAACTGGGACAACGGCTGGCGGACAACGATCCCCAAGCTGTGGCTGCGACCAAGCGGGCCCTGTGGGCCGCCGTCGAGACCGGACTGAGCGAGGCACGGGGGCGGGAACGGTGAGCGTGCCCCATCAGGAGTGCACCACTGAGCACGACATGGTGCCAGCTGACCGTCGAGGCTGGTCTCAGCGCTCTGGACGCAATTAAATATACATGATACAAATCGTCCCGCCTGCCAGGAGGTGAGCTGTTGTCCACGTACAAGACGCTCAAATACGAGGAACACGGGCCGGTGGCGTGGGTGACTCTGCAGCGGCCGGAAGTGCACAACGCCTTTGATCTCACGATGATGCAGGAGCTGCATTCCTGCTGGCGGGAGCTGCGGGACAACGACGACGTCCGTGTCGTGGTCCTCACGGGCTCCGGAGACGAGGCGTTCTGCACCGGTCTGGACCGCAAGGCGGCTCACGTCGGGGCACCGGGTCTGCTGAACGACATCGGACAGCGCGGTGCGACACCGTTCCACCACAACGAACCGGACGAATTCCTTCCGCCGAAGACGGCCGCCGACCTGTGGAAGCCGGTCATCGCGGCAGTGAACGGGATGGCCTGTGGGGGCGCCTTCTATTTGCTGGGGGAGGCGGAGTTCATCATCGCCGCCGACCACGCCACATTCTTCGACCCTCACACCACCTTCGGCATGGCCGCGGTGATGGAACCGATGATGATGCTCCAGCGGATGCCCATCGGCGAGATCATGCGGCTGTCCCTGATGGGCTCGCACGAGCGCATGACCGCGCAGCGGGCCTACGAAGTCGGTCTGGTCCAGGAGGTCGTTCCCGCCGAGCGACTGCACGAAGCCGCCCAGCGGGCGGCAGAGGTCATCGCCTCTCAACCACCTCTGGCCGTCCAGGCCACCGTACGTGCCATCTGGTACGCGCAGGAGCTGGGCTACCGCCAGGCGCTGGACGTCGGCCGAACCCTCGTCATGCTCGGCACCGACCAGGAGTCCCTCGCCGAGGGACAGCGGGCCTTCCGCTCCGGGCGGCGCATCGGGTGGCGGCCGCGCTGACGGACACAGATAAACCCTGATGCGACAGTTCGTCCGCGAGCACGTGGGTCCTCGCGGGCTCCTGTCGGTATTCCTGGGCCGGCCCCGGCCCGATCCTGTCGTCACGCCGGGAGGCCGGCGCCGGGGTTCACCAGCCGCGGAATCGCGGGGGGCGGCGCTCCAGGAAGGCGCGCAGCCCTTCCTGGCCGTCGGCGCTGGTCATGTTGATCTCCGCCGCCATCGCCTCTTCGGCCAGTGCGGTCGCCCGGTCCACGTCGAGCGCCCGGTTGACCAGCCGCTTGCCCAGACCCAGCGCCACGGTCGGCCCGGCGGCGAGCCGCGCCGCCCACTCGGCGGCGGTCTCCGCCAGCTTCTCCCCCGGCACCACCCGGTTGACCAGGCCGATGCGCTCGGCGTCCGCCGCCTGCAGGTCGTCCCCGAAGAAGATCAGTTCCTTCGCCCGGTGAGTACCGATCCGCCTGGTCAGCAGGTACGCACCCGCACCGTCCACCACCAGGCCGCGGCGGGCGAAGACCTCGATGAACTTCGCGGACTCCGCGGCCAGCACCAAGTCGCAGGCGTAGGCGAGGTGGCAGCCGATGCCCGCCGCGGCGCCGTTGACCGCCGCGATGACCGGTTTGTCGCAGTCAAGGACCGCGTTGATCAGTCGCTGGGCCCCGTCGGAGATGGCTCGCGCCACCGACCCGGCCGGTTGCTGGGGCAGGTCCTCCGGTTGTTCGTCGGCCACCGGCGCGGATGAGCCGAGGTCAGCGCCGGTGCAGAAATGCCGGTCGCCGGTGGCGGTGAGTACGACGACCCGCACGAGGGGGTCACGGCCGGCCTCGGCCAGACGGTCGATGAGCGCCTGCCGCAGCGTGGGCGACAGGGCGTTGCCCGCGCGCGGGCGGTTCAGCGTGAGCCGGACAACCCCATCGGCGCTCTGTGTCCGCAGCAGTTCCGACTCGCTCGGTTGATCGGCCACGGGCATCCACCACCTTTCCTCACAGTTGAAAGACGGATATCGGCGACGCTCCCAACGGGCAGGAGGTGCAGCCCGGTTGGCGCCTGTGTGCTCGGGTCGGGTTCAGGGAGTACCCAGGATGGAGACGAAGCTGACCATCTCGCCCGGATAACCTCCGAGGTTGTGGGTGAGGGCGAGGGAACGGGAACCGTAGGTGGAGATACGGCGGTCGGCCGGGGCCTCGCCGCGGAGTTGGAGCCACGCCTCGAACATCATGCGCAGGCCGGACGCGCCGACCGGGTGCCCGAAGGACTTCAGGCCGCCGTCGGGGTTGACCGGGACGCGGCCGTCGAGGTCGAAGTCGCCGTCAAGCACCCGCTTCCAGGCAGTACCGCGTTCGGCGAGGCCGAGGTCCTCCATGAGTACCAGCTCGGTGGGGGTGAAGCAGTCGTGCACCTCGGCCATGGCGAGTTCGTCGGCGGGTGAGGTGATGCCCACCTGGGCGTAGGCGTCGCGGGCCGACGCGGCCACCTCCGGGAAGGTGGTGTAGTCGTAGGCGGGGTCCATCAGGCCGGAGCCGTCACCGGCCACGAGCGAAAGAGCCTTGATCAGGAGCGGTTTGTCGGTGTAGCGGTGGGCGTCCTCCGCCCGGACGACGATGGCCGCGGCCGAGCCGTCGGCCACGCCGGCGCAGTCGAACACGGACAGGCCGCCCGCCACAGCCGGCATCGTGCAGAGCTGCTCGACCGGCATCTCCTTGCGGAACTGCGCGCGCGGATTGCGGGCGCCGTTGGCGTGGTTCTTCGACGCGATGCGCGCCAGGACGGTGCGCATCTCCTCGTCGGAGACGCCGTACCGGTGCGCGTAGGCAGGGGCCACCATGGAGAACATGGCTGCCGCGGTGAGCGTGCGCTGGGTGCCGTCGTTCGGGATGGGGAAGGCGTTCAGGCCCTGGTAGCCGGAATCCTTGACCTTCTCCACCCCGACCGCCATGGCCACGTCGTAGGCTCCGGCGGCAACCGCGTAGGCGGCCTGCCGCAGCGCCTCGGAGCCGGTGGCGCAGTAGTTCTCCACCCGGGTCACAGGCTTGTCGTGCAGGCGCAGCGGCTTTGCCAGGGTCAGGCCCCCCATCCCCGACTGGGCGGTGCCCAGCCAGTAGGCGTCCACGTCGGCCTGGGTGATCCCGGCCGAGGTGAACGCCTCACCGGTCGAGTCGATCAGCAACTCGTCGACGCCCTTGTCCCAGTGCGCGGTGAACCGGGTGCAGCCCATGCCGACGATGGCGACCCGGTCCTTGATGCCGTGCGAACCCATGTCACGCACCCCTCTCCGGCTCCCGCAGCGGCCGGGCCTTCCAGAAGTAGTTGTGCACGCCCTCGGCGGTGAAAAGCCGCCGGAACGTCGGCTCCACCCGCCCCCCGATGCGGATCTCGGACTCGTCCACATCGGTCAGCTCGATGGGCAGGCGTCCACCGCCGTCGAAGTCGACCACGGCGAAGACGACCGGCGGACTCGGCGAGTACGCCAGCCGGTCCACAGTGAAGGTCACGATCGTGCCCGGCGTGTCCGCCATCGGCGCCGCGGCGCCGTCCAGCGGCGACGGCGGCAGTCGGACCATGCCGTCCGTGCCGGACGAGCCGACGAAGCCGTACTTCCACTCCCGGTTGCGGTTGGCGGCCGAGGCGGACGGCCGCGCGGGCTCCGGACGGCGGGGTGGCTCCACCGGGAGGAAGCCGCGCCAGGCCAGGAAGCGGCCATAGTCGATCGGACCGCCAGTGGCCAGCTGCGCCGCCAGGGGGCGGGCGGGCCGGCTGGCGGCCAGGGCGTCGGTGGTGCGCAGCACCACGGCGTCCGCGCCGTCGGACAGGGTGAGCAGCACCAGGATGCGCCCTGCCTCGCCGGTGGCGGCCTCCTGCTCCAGGGCCGCGCCCAGCAGCAGCGCGGGTTGGGCGGCCCCGGGGTTGCCGACCCGGCTCTCCAAACGATCGGCCACCCGGTCCGCCGGCACCCCGGAGGCCGCCGCGACCGCCCGCGCCGCGCGCCCGTGCAAGCCCGCCACCACCAGGGCCCTGACCTCGGCAGGGTCCACCCCGGCGTCGCCGAGCGCCCGCTTGAGCGCCTCGGTCCCGAGCGCGGTGTACCGGCTCTCGCCGAACCGCTCCTCCCACAGCCGAGACGCCGGCTCGCCTGGAATGCGCCAACGGTCCAGGAACTCCTCGGTCGCCGAGGCCGCGGCCACCAGCTCGGCCAGCACGGGGCCGTCGGCCTCGCTGCCGACCAGCAGCGCCGCGCCCGCGTCGCCTCCGGCAGCCTCATCCGGGGAACCCGGGCGGCCGGAGCGCAGGTCGGCGGCCACCACCAGCACCGGCATCGCCGCATCCAGCGCGGCGCGCAGCGCCCCGACGGCCGAGCGCACCGACCCGGCCGCGTCGTAGGCCGGGACGTCCCGGTCCAGCCGCAGGGCGGCGTGCAGCGCGGTGGCGTTGGTCTTGTCCGTGTAGGGAGGGTCGGTGGTGGCGAACCAGAGGGCCCTCGGCATGATGGGCGCCTCGCGCAGCGCGAGCGACGCCGCGGCGACGCCGAGGGTGGTCGCGTCCTCGTCGTATGAGGCGACGGTACGGGTGCCCCGGCCGCCGCCGGTACCGGCCACGGCGGTGATCGAACCCAAGTCCAGTCTCCGGTAGGGCAGGTAGCCGCCCCAGGCCAGAATTCCATGCATGAATCCAGGCTACGTGATGTTTTATAAAATATTCAAGACGGTCTCGTCGGAGTCGAACATGTGGCGGCCGCGGAACAACTCCACCACGAGGCTTCCCTGGCGGCGCAGCATGGCCGCGTACTCGCGCTCGGCACCCGCGGCATCATTGCGCTCGATTGCCGCCAGGATCGCCGCGGCGCCCTCGCGGGCGACGACGTCGGTGCCCGGCACCAGCTCGAAGAAGTTGCCCGGCACCAGGTCCGTCATCTGCCGCAGCATGGTGCGCAGCCGCGGTGACCTCGCCGCGTCGATGACCGTACGGTGGAAACTGAGCGTGTACTCGTAGAGGTTGACCGGATCCTTGGTCCGCGCGATCTCCTTCCGGATCGGTTCGAGCAACCGCGCCAGCTCCGGCCCCTGCCGCTCCACCGCCCGCTTGACCCCGAACCCGTAGAACAACCCGTACAGCTCGTAGTGGTCCCGTACCGAAGGCTCGTCGAGACCGTTCACAAAGACCCCGCGGTGCGGGACGATGGTCATCCAGCCTTCGCGCTCCAGAGTGAGCAGCGCCTCGCGGACAGGTACCCGCGAGACGCCCAAGGTCTGCGCGATGGCATCCTGCGGCACCCGCTGCCCCTGCTTCAGCACGCCCGCGAATATCAACCGCCGGACGTACAGCCGAACCTGCTCACCACTGCTCAGCCGATGCAACTGCTCACCCGGCAGAGACACGCTCGACCGCTCCGCGGGCGGAAGCGGGGACTCAAGAGACTGCTGACGGCGAGGAATCGGTCTCACTCCCTAGAGTTTCCGCGGAAGACTCCGCTCCGGCTCCCTGGCCTCATGACGCAGCAGGCCGACCAGCGCTGCCACGCTGCCGGCCCGCTCTTCAGGCGGCGGGCGCAGGGGGTCTCCTCGGGGTGGTGTGGCCCCCGGCTGACGCTGAGTACAGGGAGCCGATTTGGAGATTCTATTTTAGATAAAATACTAGCTTGGTCTGCGGCTCGGCGGGATAGTGACTGTTCAGCGCACCCGTCCGGCATCAGCCGCCCAGGAGTGGTCCGTGAACCAGACCGGCATTCATGTGCAGCGGTCAAGCCGGTCACGCCCAGCGGGCCGCACGGCGGAGCTGACCACATGTCAGAACTTGTGAGAAGAGTTCTTCTCCGATCCAAGGGGTTCTGTTGAGCGAAGACGAAGCCGCCGCCGCTGAGGGACCGCTACCGCCCCCGGAGATGGAGGTCGTCCGGCAGAGCAGCGGCGAGAAGACCGCCCAGTACATCCGCCGGCTGATCTTCGACGGCCGACTGCGGCAGGGGGACCGGGTGCCCCAAAACGACATAGCGCGGGCACTAGGCGTCAGCCGCCTCCCGGTACGGGAGGCGTTGCTGTCCCTGGAGCAGGATGGCTGGGTCGCCATCCGGCCGCACCGCGGCGCGTTCATCGCCCCGCTGGACGAGACCGTCGTCGCCGACCATTACGCGCTGTACGGGCTCATGCACGGGTTCGCGGCCCGCCGCGCGGCGGGCCGGATCAGCACGCAGTCCCTGGCCCGGCTGCGCGAGCTCTCCGGGCTGCTCGCCGCCGAGAACGACCCCGAGGCGTTCGCCCGGCTGAGCCTCGAGTTCGACCGCCTGGTGCGGGGGACGGCCAGCTCCCCACGATTGCGATCGCTGCTGCGCGCCATGGTCGGCCTCATCCCCGGCAACTTCTTCGCCCTCGTCTCCGGCGCGATCGAGGTGGAGCGCGCGGGCGGCGCGGCCATCGTCGAAGCGCTGTCCCGGCGCGACGGCGAGGCGGCGAGCGAGGCGTATGCAGGCATGCTCCGCCAACAGGGCGAGCTGGTGGTGCGGCTGTTCACCGAGCGCGGCCTGTTCGCCCCGAAGTACCCGGACGCCGACACCGAGGCTGCGTGCTGATCCGCGGTCATAGCCTGCGGCCGGTGCGGAACTCCTTCGGGACCCAGGACGGTTCGCGCCTCTCTGCGAAAGCACGTAGCCCTTCGGCCATTTCCTCGGACTGGAGCCTGGCGTCATACGTCATCCAGTCGACGGGCGCGTAGTGGTCGTTGATGACCCGCTTGACCTGGAACCGCGCCTCCGGCGCCGTTCGGCAGATCTGGGTGGCGACTTCCGTTGCCACGTCCTGCACTTGGTTGCCCGGGACCACCCGTGTGAAGATGCCCCATCGCTCGGCCTCCTCAGCTGTCACGACTCGTCCCGTGAGCAGCATGTCGCGGGCGCGGGCGACTCCGATCTGGGTGGGCAGGTAGGCGGCGTAGCCCATGTCCGCTATGCCGCGCAGGAGCTCGGGGGCTCGGACGGTGGCGCTCTGTGCGGCGACGGAAACGTCGGACAGCATCGCGATGAGAAGGCCGCCGCCCTGCGCAAGGCCGTTGACCGCGGAGACCACCGGTTTCGCGGATCGACGGATCGACTCGAAGGGCGTCGCATCAAGGCCCAGCAGATCGGGGAAGTCCATCCATCGGTCCGGTTCGCGGCCGCGCAGTTCCCCGCCCGGGATGAACACATCGCCGGTACCCGTGATGATCAGGGCCGCCAGGTCCGGGTCACGGTTGACGAGATCCACCGCCCGACGCAGACCGAACTACATCGAGCTGGTAAGGGCGTTTCGCGAGTCCGGCCGGTCGACGACACACCACGCCAGCGGGCCCCTGCGCTCCAGCCGGAGGTAGGGACTCCCCAGATCGTCGCCGCTCAGGCCGACGGGTTCATCCATCAGCTGCGCCCTGTTGAGGCTGTCAGCTGCTCGGCGGGTGCGAGGTCATCCGGGGACGGCTTCTTCGAAGTGTCCATGCGGAGGCGTGTCAGCTTCGAGGTCTTGATGCGCCACACGCCCTCGGCCTTCTCGTAGGTCTCGTGATAGTGGCCGAAGCCCCTCACCTCCCGGCCGTCGGGGTACCAGAGGCGGTCCTCCAAGGCCCAGATTCCGGTGGCCTTGGACGGGGAGGTCAGGCTGATCTCCGGTGTGTGACCTTGATGCACGGTCGACACGTCGCCCAGGAGGTCGCTGACGTAGGCGATGAACGTGTCACCGCCGGTGGTCACGATGCCGCCCGACTCGGTTGTGTCCATCACCAGGTCGTCTGTGAACACCTGACGCATGCCGTCCCAGTCCTTGGTGTCCAGCGTGCGGAAGTACCTGGCCTTGAGCTGCTTGATGGCCTCGATGTCGTCCACGGGAAACCCTCCTTTCGGTAGTGCCCCTTGACCACTGGTCAACTGGCGAACGAGGGCATCACGTCGCGTTCGAACAGGCGCAGGCTCGACCACGCCAGCTCGATCGGCATGCCGCCGCACAACGGATGGAACTGGGCGAACGGGTACGGCGATGCCGCCAGCTCTGCCGCGAACTGTTCAGGCGCCAGGACCCTGTATTGCCCGGTCGCCCGCAGTTCGTCGACGTCGGCAACAGTGCGGTAGGGGGCAGTGAGGTCGCCCGGAACGTGCCAGGTGCCGTAGGCGTTCGTCTCGTGGAGGAAGTACGGCGCCATCTGCTCCCAGCCCTTGTCGGGGTCCTCGGCGAGCGCCACGACCCGGGTGTCGCCCAGGGAGCCCGGGCCGGGGTCCGGCCGCCCGAGTTTCCGGACTTCGTCCCGGTAGAACTCCCAGAGCGCGGGCACCGAGGGGAGAAAGCCGTCGGCGATGCGGGCGGCGCGGCGTGCGGCCGGTTCGCTGCTGCCGCCGAGCAGGATGGTCGGGCCGCCGGGCCGGAACGGGGCAGGCGTGACGTGTACCGTCCGGCCCCTGTAGGTGAACGGCTCACCGGTGAATGCGGCCTTCAAGGTGGTGACAACCTCGGTCACGCGCCTTACCCGTTCGTCCATCGGCACGTCGAACATCGCGAACTCGTCCGCCACATAGCCGCCGGCGACGACCAGGTCGGCCCGCCCCCTGCTGAGGTTGTCGAGCACGGTCATTTCCTCGGCGAGGCGCAGCGGGTCGTGGAACGGGGCTATCAGCGCTGCGATGAGGAAGCGGATGTTCGTCGTACGGGCCGCCATTGCCGCGAGCATCTGAACCGGGCACGGAAGATAGCCGTCCGGAGAACCATGGTGCTCGGACACGGTCACGCTCACGAAGCCGAGGCGGTCGGCCCACTCGACCATGTCCAGGGCGGCCGCATAGCGGTCGGCCATGGTCGTCCCGGCGAGCTCCGGGTTGCGGAAGTCGAAACGAAGGGCGAACGCTCCGCCTGGACGATTCGTCGGCATGCCTTGTTCCTCTCGCGTGACGCGCCGCCTGCATGGCAGGACCGACGGCGCGACGCCGCCCGTGCCCAGGTCAGCCGGGGGTGAGCTGTCGGCGGGTGATCTTCCAGCCCTCGCTCGTACGCCGGAAGGTGTCGAGGTAGTGACCAGCCGCCGAGATGGCCGGGGTGCCGGGCCCGCCGGTGACGAACACCCACTGCGACTCCGCCGTGGCAGTGTCGCCCTGGATGTCCACGGCGGTGGTGCCCACGATGTGGCGACTGCCCGTGCCCGGGCCGAGAAGCCCGGCAGCATACCCGCTGACGTTCCCGGCGCGGATCTCGTCGTGGCCGGTCCGCTGGTTGCCCGGCATCTCCCAGACGGCGTCCTTCGCGAACAGCTCCACATAGGAGTCCACGTCGCCACCGTCGGTGTACAGGGACACCTTGGCGATGGTGTTGCGCACGGCCAGTTCGTCGGCAGTGCGCCTGATCTCTTCATCCTGGCTCATGAATCGGTCACTTCCGTCCAGACGGCGGCCATGGTCTTCTCGAAGTGGTCCGTGGCGGTCCGCAGAACCCTCCGCCAAGTATTGCCATCTTTTACAGGATAGCAATACTAGCTACAGATGAAGGCAGGGCGTCGCCACGGAGTCCGGAACCGGCAGTGGCGCCGCGCGTGATGACACTGCCTCGGACTGTCAGGAGGGCAAGGCATCGTGGAATTCGGACTGTTCGTGCAGGGGTACGTTCCCAAGATGCGGGCCGAGCGCGGTCCGCTCGCCGAGCACCACGCACTCCTCAACGAGGCACGCATCGTGATCGAGGCCGACCGCAGCGGCTTCAAGTACGCCTGGGCCTCGGAGCACCACTTCCTGCAGGAGTACTCGCACCTGTCGGCGAACAGCGTGTTCCTCGGCTATCTCGCCCACGCCACCGAGAGGATCCACCTGGGTTCGGGCATCTTCAACCCGCTCGCGCCGGTCAACCATCCGGCCGTCGTTGCCGAGAAGGCCGCCATGCTGGACCAGCTCTCCGGTGGCCGCTTCGAGTTCGGCACCGGCCGGGGCGCCGGCAGCCATGAGATCCTCGGCTTCCTGCCCGATGCCCCCGACATGGACATCACTCGGGAGTACTGGGAGGAGACCATCGCGGAGTTCCCCAAGATGTGGCTCCAGGACGAGTACCAGGGCTTCCAAGGCAAGCACTGGTCCCTGCCCCCGCGCCGGATCCTGCCCAAGCCGTACGGCCCGAGCCACCCGCCGATGTGGTACGCCGCCGGATCGCCGTCCTCGTACGCCATGGCGGGCCGCAAGGGGCTGGGCGTGCTCGGCTTCAGCATCGCGCGCGTCAGCGACATGGAGAAGGTCGTCGACGGCTATCGGGCAGCGATCGCCGATCCCGACCCGGCCGGCGCCTACGTCAACGACAACGTCCTGGTCTGTATGCCCGCCTTCTGCGCGCCCACCCACGAGGAGGCGGTGCAGATGGCGGTCCGCAGCGGCCTGGGCTATGTGCGGTCACTCGTCTTCCGGTACCACGACACCTTCCCGCGGCCCAGTGACGTGCCCGCCTGGCCGGAGGTCCTCCCCGAGTACACGACGGAGGTCGTCGAGGCGGCCATCGCCCAGGGCGCGCTGGTGTGCGGCGACCCCTCCGAGGTGGTCGCACAGTGCCGGCGGTGGGACCAGGCGGGCGCCGACCAGATGGCCCTGTCGGTACCCCTGGGCGGGCCCGTCGACGACGCGCTCACCACCATCCGGCTCCTCGGCGAGCACGTCATCCCGGTGATCGACCCCGACCCGGTGCACCGCACCGCCCGCTTCCGGCTGGGTTCCGACACCGCCCGGCCCTGATGCTCGTGCCGGAGTCCCAGGCGCGCACCGGCGGACACCTCGACCTGGTCGGCGGCCTCGGCACGGCGGCCGACCCGGTCCACCCGTGGCCGGCGATCTCCGCCTGCCCTGGGCCTGCTACGGCTACTCCGGGACCTGGTCGGCATGGTCCCCGGTCCCCGGTCCGCGAGCGCCGCCCGGGCCCGTGGACCGAGGTTCACACCGCCCACCCGCCCGGTACGTCCTGCATCGCCCAAAACCCCCACCAGGGACCCCACTGAAGAGCAGGAACTTCTGTCGAGGAGAACGACAATGGCCACGTACGTCCTCGTCCACGGAGCCGCGCACGGCGGCTGGTGCTACCAGTGGGTCGCCCGCATCCTGCGGCAGGCCGGACACGACGTCTACACCCCGACCCTGACCGGCCTCGGCGAGCGATCCCATCTGCTGAGCAACGACATCGACCTCGAATTCCACATCAACGACATCCTCCAGGTCCTGAAGTACGAAGACCTCCACGACGTGGTCCTGGCCGGCCACAGCTATGGCGGCGTGGTCGTCACCGGCGTCGCCGACCGCGCCACGGACCGGATCGGCCACCTCGTATACCTGGACTCCGTCACGCCGATCAATGGCATGTCCCTCGCCGACGCCTGGCCGTCGCAGATAGCAGAGACCCGTATCAAGGGCGAGTTCGTCAACGGCGTCGAGGTCCTGCTCCAACCCGGCCAGGAACCGACCCCGAACTACGGCGTGACCGACCCCGACGCCATCGCCTGGATGGCTCCCAAACTGACCCCCCACCCCAGCAAGTGCTTCGTCCAGAAGCTGCGCCTTGCGAACGAGGCACAGCTGTCAGAGATCCCTCAGACCCAGATCATCTGCACCGATTCCCCGCTCTACCATGACGCCGCGCGCCTGACGAAGGCCCGCGGGATCGGCCAGGTCTGGGACATCGACACCGGCCACGACCTGATGATCAGCGAACCCGAGGCCGTCGCCGAGCTCCTCCTGCGCGTGCTGAGTGCCTGACCGCCCGCAGACACCGGCGACGCGAGTGGCAGGCGTTCGACAGCCGGGGAGTCATGCGAAGGCGAACCGACCCTGATCACCGGTGCCGATGCGGCCAAGGGCATAGGCAGGTCTGGGACTGCGTCTGGCCGTCCCAGACCTGCCGACTCGCCTAGAGCACGTCTCCTCCCGCCTTGAGGCGCAGGATTCGCGTCCCAGTCCCGCCCGAGCTCCTGCAGGATCTCGTCTCCCTGCTCGCCGTGCTCGGGCGCGCGGGCGAGGCTCGGCGGGGTGTCGTCGAACTGCGCCGGGCCGGCGACGAGGGGATAGGCTCCGGCAGGCCCTTCGACCTGGGTGACGTACTGATTGGCCGTCACCTGCGGGTCGTCGCCCGCCTCCCTGGCGGACTGCACGACGGACCAGGGGACGGGGAAATTGATCAGCACCTTGGTCCACTCCGCCAGATCACGACCGGCGAAGACGGCGTCGAGGAGCTCGACGCATTCCGCTGCATGGGCCAGCCGGGTCTCGCCACCGGCGAAGCGGGGATTCGCGGCCGGCTCGGGGCGGCCGATCACCTCGCAGAACGTCTCGAAGCTGCCCTCGGTGAGGATGCCGGACAGGTTGATGTAGCGTCCGTCGCGGGTGCGGTACGCACTGACCGTGGGGTTGGGCGACTGGGCATGCCGGAACCGCGGGATGCCCTCGACGCCGTACAACTGGGCGGCCACGACGCCCGGGGAGAGCACCCACAGGCCCGAGGACAGCAGCGAGACCTCGACCACCGCGCCCCGCCCCGTGCGCTCGCGGCGGAACAGGGCCGCGGCGACGGCGCCGGCCAGGAAGGTTGCGGTAGCGGCAGGATCGCGGCGCCGTACAGGCGAGCGAGGTCGGTGCGGCCTTGTCGCTGCCCATGGGCGGGCCCGTCGAGGACACGCTGACCACCATCCGGCTCCTCGGTGAGCACGTGATCCCGGTGATCGACCCCGACCCGGTGCACCGCACCGCCCGCTTCCGACTCGGCTCCTCCGACCAGTAACGGAAGGGCCGCCCAGCCCGCGGCTCCCGGACGCTGCTACGTCCGGGAGCCGCGGGCTGTGCGGGCGCGCGCTGCCGTGCCCGTGCCCGTCCTCCCACGTGGCGGCGCGTCACTCACCGACGAAGCGCGCAACCGCCTGCAACGCCGCGGCCGACCGGGGGTCGTCCGGAACCACCACCGGCCACACGTGCGGCAGGTCGGGAACGAGGTGCGTCTGTACGGGCACTTGGGCGCCGGCCGCCCGCCGGGTGAAGACGGCGGCGTCGTCGAGCAGCACCTCGCCGGTGCCGGCGAAGAGCAGCACCGGCGGCAGGCCGGTCGGGTCGGCCTCCTGCGGCGAGGCCAGCGGCTGGGTCGCCGCGGCCAGCCCCTGCAGGTACCCGTCGGCGGCCGCCTGGGCGGACTCGCGGGAGAACAAAGCGTCGCTCTGCGCGTTGAAATCGAAGGAGGCCGAGGCCGCGGTCAGGTCCAGCCACGGGGAGAACAGCACCAGCCGCCTCGGTGGCGACACGGGGGCGCTCCGTGCGCACAGAGCCAGCGCCACCGCGAGTCCACCGCCTGCCGAGTCGCCGGAGAGCACCGGCCCGTCCCCTTCTTCCGGGGCCAGCGCCTGCCAGACCGCAGCCGCGTCGTGCAGGGCCGCCGGGAAGGGGTGCTCCGGCGCGAGCCGGTAGTCCGGGACGACCACTCGGTGTCCGGTGGAGCGGGCCAGGCGGTGTGCGAAGGCGACCCACATGACCGGCGCGCCCAAGCGGTAGCCGCCACCGTGCAGGTGCACCAGCACCGGCGGCTGCGCCCCGTCCGCCGAGCCGCCCACAGCCCCGTGCTCGGGCTCGACCACCACGCAGGGGATGCCTCCGATGCTGTCGCGATGCCAGGGGACGCCGTTCGGAACAGCGGCGGCCGCCTCGGCCGTCCGGCGCATCTCGACCAGGTCGGCCGGAGCCGCGTGACCCTCTCGCAGCGCGGGCAGACGCCAGGCGGCCAGGTCCTTCGGGGTGGTTTCGCTGTCCGTATTTTCCATGTCCTCGGGTGACTCCCTTCAGCAGGCTTTCCGCACAGGCTGAATGCGACAGCCCGTACAGCTCTTGGCCCCCGGGCCCCCTCGCGAGCGGCCAGGTCGCCGAGACACGCGGTCAGTCCAACACCCTTGCGTCAGCGGCGAGTTCCGCACGCACACTCGCCTCCCAGAAGCCGTGGAATCCGTTGCCGTCGCTGCGGCGGGAGCGTTCGAGCCAGAAATCGGGCACCCGGCTCGGCGCCTGGCAGCCGGCCGCCCGGACCATCCAGGCACTGCGGCAACGCTGCTCCAACGCGACCGCGCGCTGGTGGACCGCCCGCACGGTCGAGCCCAGCACGAAGACGCCGTGTCCGGCCAGCAGAGCCAGTTCGGCGCCACCCATCGCCGCGACCGCCTTCGCGGCGACCGCCGAGTCGTCGACGCCGCCCTCGTACTCGTCGACGAGCACGAGGTCGCCGCCGCCGAGGCTGGAACTCTGGTCATAGACCGGCGGGATCTCCCCCATGTCCGCCCACGTGGTCCCGTACCTGGGGTGATGGTGCAGCGCGACCTGCACGTCGGGGCGGATCCGGTGCAGTTCGAGGTGGAGCGGAATACCGAGCGGCGCCGGCCAGTCCCCCGCCACGACGTTGCCGTCCAGGTCGATACGGATCACGTCACTCGCCCGGATCTCGTTCCACGCCAGCAGCCACGGGTTGCACAGCAGCGTGCCGTCGCCCAGGTTGCAGGTGATGTGTCCGGCGAGGTGGTCGTCGTAGCCCTCTCGCCAGAGCGTACGGGCCAGTAGCACGATCTCCTGGGCGGGCGTGAGATCCGGAATGAGCCTGCCGGGCCTCGGCACGAACGGCATGGCGACTCCTCGGGTCGGTGACGATGTCATCCCGGCGGTCGGTCAGGGCTTGTTGGTGTTGCCCGCGTCGACGGTCAGCTGGAGGCCTGTGACGTACCGGGACTCGTCCGAGGCCAGCCACAGAACGGCCTGCGACACGTCCCGCGGCTGGATCACTCCGACGCCGAGGGGGGCCGCCGCGTCCGTCGGACTGTCCAGATCGGGAAGAATGTTGGCCGCTCCGGAGACGAACAGCGGCACCGCCGCGGCCATCTCCAGCGCGCTCCCGTCGCTGCCCATCGGCGTCGCCACGCCGGTCGGGTGCACCGTGTTCACGCGAATCCGGTGCTGCCCAAGCTCGTTCGCGAACGCCTTCATCAGTCCCACCACACCGTGCTTGGAGGCGACGTAGTGCGCGTAGGGCACCTGACCTCGGATGCCGGCGGCGGAGCTGGTGAGGATCATCGAACCGCCGTGCCCCGCCTCGATCATAGCGGGCGCGGTCGCCTGGATGGTGTTCCACACGCCCTTGAGGTTGGTGTCGACGACCGCGTCGTACGCGTCCTCAGGGATCTCCAGCGCGCTGGGGTGGAAGGTGATGACGCCCGCGTTGGCGCAGACCACGTCGATGTGCCCGAACGCCTCCAGGCCGGCAGCCACGGCGGCCTTCAGCTCGCCGATGCGGCGCACGTCGGCCACGGCGGTCGCGCAGCGGCGGCCCAGCTTCTCCACCAGCTCCTTGGTCTCCGCCAAATCGTCCGGCGTGGCCATCGGGTAGAGCACACGGTCGCTCACCGGGCCGCAGATGTCGGTGGCGATGATGTCGGCGCCCTCCTCGGCGAGGCGGACCGCGTGCGCGCGACCCTGTCCGCGGCCCGCGCCGGTGATGAAAGCGACCTTGCCGGCAACTCGACCCATGGTTCGACTCCTGGATGATGTCGGGCGGCCGTTGTGGTGAACGGCCGCGGTGCCCCCGCCGCGCCACCCGCAGCGCGGTGAGGCTCGCGAGGACCGGGCGTGGTTACAGCACGTCTCCCGCCGCTTTGAGCCGCAGGATGGTGTCCCAGTCGCGGCCGAGTTCCAGCAGGATCTCGTCTCCCTGCTCGCCGTGCTCGGGCGCGCGGGTGAGACTCGGCGGGGTGTCGTCGAACTGCGCCGGGCTGGCGACGAGGGGGTAGGGACCGGCCGGTCCCTGGACCTGGGTGACGTACTGGTTGGCCGTCACCTGTACGTCCTCGCCTGCCTCGCGGGCGGACTGCACGACGCTCCACGGCACGGGGAGGCCGGCCAGCATCTTGGTCCACTCGGCGAGATCCCGCTCGGCGAAGACGGCGTCGAGGGCCGCAACGCATTCGGCGGCGTTGGCCAGTCGGGCCTCACCGCTGTTGAAACGGGGATCCGCGCCCAGCTCCGGGCGGCCGATCACCTCGCAGAACCTCTCGAAGCTGCCCTCGGTGAGGATGCCGGACAGGTTGATGTAGCGTCCGTCGCGGGTGCGGTACGCACTGACCGTGGGGTTGGGCGACTGGGCATGCCGGAACCGCGGGATGCCCTCGACGCCGTACAACTGGGCGGCCACGACGCCCGGGGAGAGCACCCACAGGCCCGAGGACAGCAGCGAGACGTCGACCACCGCGCCGCGCCCCGTGCGCTCGCGGCGGAACAGGGCCGCGGCGACGGCGCCGGCCAGGAAGGTTCCGGAGGTCAGGTCGCCCAGGGCCGGGGAGACCAGCGGGACGAACTCGTCGGCGACCTGACTGGCCGCGTGGCCGATGCCCGACCTGCTCCAGAAGTCGGTCATGTCGTAGCCGCCGCGCTCGCGCTCCGGCCCGCGGTCGCCGTGACCGGTGGCACGGGCGTAGATCAGGCGGTCGTTGACCGCGTCGAGGTCGTCCAGGTCGAGTCCGAAGCGTGTCCGGGCGCTGGGCAGCAGGTTGGTGATGAAGACGTCGGCCTCGCGGACGAGGTCGTACAGGACCTCTCGGCCTCCGTCGGTGGAGACGTCCAGGCCCATGCAGCGCTTGCCGCGGTTGAGGATCTCCCACATGAACTTGACCCCGACGTCCTTGGCCGGCAGGGCAGCCACGGGGGTGCCGTTCATGGGGTCGGCGGTACCGGGGGGCACGATCTTGATCACGTCGGCGCCCCAGTCGGCGAGCACCGCGCCGGCCGAGGGGGCGAACGCGTACATCGCCACCTCGACCACCTTGACGCCTTGCAGTACGTCGTAGCTCATATCCCCAGCAGTCCGCTCAGGTTGGTCTCGGCGATCTTGACCGCGTCGGCGTCGGGCACGTCGACCAGGGCCTCGGACAGCTCCTTGCGGTTGTTGGGCCAACGGCCGTCGCCGTGCGGGTAGTCGCCCTCCCACAGCAGGTTGTCCACAGGGATGTCGCCCAGCGAGCGCAGCGCGAACTGCTCGTCGACGAGGCATGCGTACATGTGCTCTGCGAACAGCTCGCGCGGGGCGCGCCGGCCCATACCGGCCTGGCCGATGGACAGATCCCGGCCCAGACGGGCGTCGTTGAAGGCCTTCTCGGCGCGCTCCAGCAGGTAGGGGATCCAGCCCGCGCCGCCCTCGGAGAGGATGACCTTCAGGTTGGTGAAGCGCTCCAGCACGTCGGACATCAGCCAGTCGGCCGCGGCCATCATCGAGTTGACGCCGTTCAGCGTGACCAGCACCCCGGGAGGGGCGTCGTCGGAGGTGGTCACCAGGCGGGAGGAGCTGCCGATGTGCTGGCACACCGGCAGGCCGGCCTCGTCGATGACCGCCCAGAGCGGGTCCCAGTGCCTGGTGTGCAAGGAAGGAAGCCCGAGGACTGTGGGGTTCTCGGAGAACGCGATGGCCTTGGCGCCGTTGTCGATGACCCGCTCGGCCTCGGCGACCGCCAGGTCGATGTCGTACAGGGGCAGGATCGCGGCGCCGTACAGGCGGGCAGGATCGGTGGCGCACCACTCGTCGATCAGGTAGTCGTTGTAGGTCTTGAGGAAGACCAGGCCCGCGTCGAGGTCCTGGACGCCGAGGAAGAAGCGGTGCCCGGCGAACCGGGCGTAGTTCGGGAACGTCAGCTGGCCCCACACGCCGTCGATGTCCATGTCCTTCAGCCGCTCGACGGGGTCGTAGCAGCCGGGGCGGATCTCGTCGAAACGGGCGGTCCCGGGGGCGGGCGGGTAGCCCTTCTCGGGGTGGCCGGGCAGTGGGCGGCAGCTGCCCATGGGGATGTAGGTGAGCTCGTCGTTGTACAGCCACGCCTGGCGGCCGTCCTTCTCGATCACGCGCGGGGCACGGTCTCGGTAGCCGACGGGCACCCGGTCCACCCACAGGTTCGCCGGCTCGATGATGTGGTCGTCGGCGGAGATGAGTTTGGTGTCGGGAGGCAGCATCGCCTTTCCTTTCTGCCGACTCGCGCTCAGCGCGCGAGCAAGAGGGAGGAGGTGAAGTTCTCGGCGCCGCTGGAGACCACGGCGACCTGCGGGCGGGGATGTAGCTGGCGGCCCTCCGCCACTTCCCGCAGCTGCAGGCACGCCTCGTACAGCGCGCCGTAGCCGTGCAGGCGGCCGGCGGAGAGCTGTCCACCGCCGGTGTTGAGTGGCAGCTCCCCGTCCAGGGCGATGCGTTTGCCGCCCTCGATGAACCGCCCGCCCTCCAGGCGTGGGCACAGACCCAGCGCCTCCAGCCAGCGGACCGCCAGAATCGAGAAGCCGTCGTACAGCTCGGCGACGTCCACATCGGCGGGAGCGAGGTCCGTACGCGACCACATCATGTCGGCACAGGCTTCGAAACCGGAGGCCGTACCCATGGCCTGGATGGTGATGGCCCGCCGCGGGTCGACGGTGCCGCTTCCGGCCCGGGAGACGACAACGGCGATCGAGCCGTCGACGGGAACGTCGCAGTCGTAGATACAGAGCGGGTCGGAGATCATACGAGCCGTGAGGTACTCGTCGAGGGTCATCGGGTTCCGGTAGACCGCCGACGGGTTGCGTGCCGCATGGGCCCGGGCGGTGACCGCGATCTGGCCGATCTGCTCGCGGGTGGAACCGCTCTCGTGCAGATAGCGCTGCATGGCGAGACCGCCGTAGGTGGGATAGCCGGCGCCGTAGGGCGCGGTCCACTGGGTGCGCTCGCGGGCGGTGCTGCTGCGCATGGTCTCGGAGCGTCCGCCGAGTCGTTCCTGAGCGGAGGACTCCCAGACCGTGCGGAAGCACAGGACGTGCTCGGCCAACCCGGCGCCGACGGCCAGGACGGCGTTGGCGATCGACCCGAGCTGGCCGGGCACCTCCGCTCCCCCGGTGTGCCAGCGCAGGCGCAGGCCGAGCAGGGCGCGCACGTCGTCCACTCCGGCTCCGGTGATACCGGGGGTCGAGCCGGTGGCGCCGGGATACGTGGACAGCCCGTCGATGTCCGCGGGTTCCAGTCCGGCGTCGGCGATGGCGGCCAGGGCGGCGTCGCTGGTGAGCGTCCACGGGTCACAGTGCAACCGGCGGCCGATGCGCGAGGCGCCGATACCGGTGATGACGGCCTGGGTCTCGACGGGGCGCTTCACGGGCGGAACACCGGGATCCAGGTCTCGCCCGCGCGCTCGAAGGCGACCGTCACGGGCTGGCCGACGTACACCTCTTCGGGTTCGCAGCCGGTGATCGCCGCCATGACGCGCAGGTTCTGCTGCTCGGGCAGTTCGACCTCGGCCAGAACATAAGGAGGTGTCATGTCGGGGTTCCACTGGTAGCGGTTGATCGTGAAGGAATAGACCGTCCCCCGGCCGGCGACCGGTTCGAAGCGCGTCTCGCTGCCGTGGCAGCGAGGACACAACGGGAGCGGCGGGTGCTGGTAGTGGCCGCAGGCGGAGCAGCGGGCGATGCGCAGCACGCCGTCGGCACCAGAAGTCCAGTAGCCGGCCGTTCGCTCCGTCAACGGTGGGGCAGGTCTCTTGACACTCTGTTCGGCCGTCATCACCGAGTCCTCAGGCGACACAAAGATGCTATCTTTATATAGATAGACATGACTCGACCTTAGCACGGGCAGCACGCGTCGGCATGGGCCGCGGAGGCGGAAAACGAAACCGGTCAGCGGTCTTCAGCAGCGGGCGTGATGACCCCGGTCTTGGCGAGACGCCGGAGTTCGCTGTCGCCCAGGCCGAGTTCGGCGCCGAGGACCGCGGCGGTGTGCTCACCCACCCAGGGCATGCGCGTCTCGGGGCCTTCCGTCACCTTGGAGAGCTTGACCGGGTTGCCCGGGGACAGGATCGGCCGCTCCACCCCGTCGGTACGGGCCATCTCGACGAGCATGGCGCGCTCACGGACATGCGCGTCGGCGACCACGTCGGCCGGGGAGTGGACGGGGCCGGCCGCGACACCGGCGGTGCCGAGGGCGGCACTGGCCTCGAGACGGGTGAGTCCGGCCGCCCACCCCTCGACGCCGGGCCGAATGACGTCTTCCACGTGGTCGAGCCACTCCTGCGGACCGGTCAGTCGCTCGTCCTCGAGCCATTCTTCATGCCCGACGAGTCGAGCGAGGCCGGCGAACATGTGCGGGCGGCCGCACTGGAGGACGAAGAATCCGTCGGCGCACCGGAAGGAGTGGTTGATGCCTGGCGCGTTGCCCGGCTGCCGCTCGAGGCCCATGGACCAGTAGTTGATCCCGGCGTCACCGAACGCGACCATCGCGTCGTACATGGCGATGTCGACATGCTGCCCTTCACCCGTCCGGTCACGGTGGCGCAGCGCGGCCAGAACTCCGACGACCGCGAAGAGCGCCGACCCCGTGTCACCAAGGGCACCGAGCGGGGAGGTGACCGGGGGCGTCTCGGGATCGCGCTTGAAGTCGTACAGTCCGGCCATGCCCTCCACAATGGGCGCATAGGCGGGCCAACCGGCGTACGGCGAGTCCCCGCCGACGCCGAAGCCGGAGACGGACAGATAGACGGCCTCGGGGTGGACGGCCGCGATGTCCCGATAGCCCAGTCCGAGGCGGTCCGCGGTGCCGGCTTTGAAGTTCTCCGCGATGACGTCGAAGCGAGGGGCCAGACGCAGGACCAGGTCGCGTCCCTCGGGGGATTTGAGGTCGATCCCGACGCTGCGTTTGCCGAAGTTGTTGCGGGTGAAGGTGACCCCGACCTTGCGGCCCTCGGGGTCGAGCATGGCGGGCAGGGATGCGCGTCCGGACTCACCTGTGACCGGCGGCTCGACTTTGACGACGTCGGCGCCGAGCCGGGCGAGCAACTGGGTCGCGTAGGGCAGCGCCTGCATCTGCTCCATGGCCAGGACGCGAACGCCGTCCAGCGGTTTGCCCCAGGCAGCGGCCTGCTGGTTGGCCGTCTCTCCGATGCGCACGGGTGTCCTTCCTGCCGGGTGGCCGTGTCGGCCACGTGGGATCAGTGCGGGGTGAAACGGTCGCGCAGCTCGGTCTTGATGACCTTGCCGGCCGGGTTGCGCGGCAGCACGGCGACTGATTCGGCCTGCTCAGGGAGCTTTTGCGGCATCAGGCCGCGCCCGCGCAGATAGTCGGTCAGATTCCGCAGACTCGGCGGTGCGGCCGGGTCGGCGGGGACGACGACGGCGCAGGCGCGTTCGCCGGTGGCCGGGTCGGGCAGGCCGATGACGCTGACCTCGGCGACGTCAGGGTGTTCGGCGAGGAGGTCCTCGATCTCCTTGGCGCTGATGGTCTCGCCCTTGCGGATGATGACGTCCTTGAGGCGGCCGGTGATGGTGACGTTCCCGTGTTCGTCGAGGCGGCCGAGATCACCGGTGCGCAGCCAGCCCTCCGCGTCGAAGGCCTCGGCGTCGAGCGCCGCGTCGAGGTAGCCGAGCATGACCTGAGGGCCTTTGGCGCGCAGTTCGCCCTCCTCCCCCACTCCGCCCTCGGTGCCGTCGGCTCGCACCACACGCAGCCGCACTCCGGCTGTGGGGCGGCCCTCGCAGCGCGCGAGGACGTCGTCGGGATCGTGCGGACTGCTCATGGTGAGGATGGGGGCCTCGGTCAGCCCCCAGCCGGAAACCACGCCTGCGCCGCCCATCTCGGCCTTGAACTGTGCGTGCAGGGTGGGGGGTTTGGGCGCGGCGCCCGCCAGGCCGTAGCGGATCGCGGGAAACACCGGCTTGTCGGGGGTCCGGCGCTGGGCGGCCAGGTAGGCGAGTTGGAAGACGGTGCCGGCGCCGGCCAGCGTGACGCCCTCGCGGCCGAGTTGCTCGACGGTGGCCACCGGGTCGAATGCCTCAGTGAGGATCATGGTCAGGCCGCTCGCCAGACACGTGGTGAGCCAGGTCGTGCATCCGCCGATGTGGGCGAACGGGAAGACCATGGCCGCGCGGTCGTCACCGCGGGCCTCCAGCCGCTCGGCCATGCCGTAGCCGGCGGCCATGACCGTGGCATCCGTGTGCCGGGCGCCCTTGGGCTCCGACGTGGTGCCGGAGGTGTAGAAGTGCCAGCGCACACCAGTCGATTCCGGGGCCGGTGGCAGGGTTTCGGCGTTGCCCTTGGGCAGCGCGCCGTCGACGACCAGGATCTGCAGCCCGTCCTGCCCCGCGGCGACAGCACGGGCCAGGGCGGGGTGGTCGAACCCGTGCCAGACGGGCGGGACGATCAGGAGGCGCGCCTTCGTCTGCCGGGTGACGAAGGCCAGCTCCCGCTCCCGGTAGCTGGGCATGACCGGGTTCTGCACCGCGCCGAGGCGCGCGAGCGCGGCGACCAGGACGACGGACTCGATCCAGGTGGGGAGCTGCCAGGTGACCCGGATGCCTTCACCGACGCCGAGAGCGGCCAGCCCAGCGGCGGCCTCCTCTGCGGCGTCACGGTACTGACGGAACGTCATACGGCGCCCGCGCTCGTCGACCAGCATCTCGGCGTCCGGCGTCGCGTCAGCCCGCTCCTTCACCGCAGCCCACAGGCTCGTGCGCATGGCGCGTCCCCTCTCCCGTGCTCATCGCTCGTCCATGGATGCACCGCGGGCACCGCCGGCGCAATAGGTCGGTACCGATGTTCTGCGCCGCGCCTCCCGGTATCGGCCCTACCGGTTGCGGCAGCCGCACGGGCTTCGGGGCAGGTACGAGGCGACCGTACTCTCGCCATGACTTAGACATCAAGCATTGCTATCTTGATAATGATAGATTACCAATGTGCATCACGCGCCGTATCAGGAAGGGCGGTGGGTCGATGAGTGAGGGACGGGCAAGGCTCGCGGGACGGTCCGCGGTGGTGACCGGCGCCGGCTCGGGCGTGGGCAGGGCGACGGCGCTGCGCCTCGTACGAGAGGGGGCGCGGGTCGTGTGCGCGGACATCCGCGATGAGTGGGCGCAGCACACGGCTGAACTGGCGGCCAAAGAGGGCGGCGAGGCCGTGGCCGTGCGCTGCGACGTGGCGGTCGAAGCCCAGGTGGAGGCGGCGATCGGCCGGGCGGTCGCAGCATTCGGCCGGCTCGACATCATGGTGAACAACGTCGGGGTGACGAGGCGCCCGGGGCTGGCGCTGCACGAGACGACGGAGCAGGACTGGGAAGTTCTCGCCACGGTGAACTTCAGCGGGGTCTTCTACGGTTGCAAGCACGCAGTGCTGCAGTTCAAGCGCCAGACCGAGAGCGGTACGGGCAGCGGCGGCGTGATCGTCAACACCGGCTCGGTGGCGGGCATGGTCGGCTGGGGCGGCACGGTGTACGGGGCGTCCAAGGCGGCGGTCAACCACATCACCAAGGGCGTGGCGATCGAGTACGCACCGCTGGGAATCCGCTGCAACGCGATCGCGCCGGCCGCGATGCCGCTGACGAACTTCGGGGTCGCGGACGCAACCACGCCCGAGCGGGCACTGACGGACGAACAACTCGCGGAGGCGGGCGCGTACCACCCGCTCGGGCGCCACATCGAGGCAGAGGACTGCGCGGCCGCGATCGCCTTCCTGGCCTCGGACGAGGCAAAGAACATCACCGGTGTCCTGCTGCCGATCGACGGCGGATACACCGCCCGCTGAGCCACGGAGGCTGCGTTGTCGCACTCCTACACTCCCCCGGACATCTCACTGGTGGGCGCGGAACACGTCCGCCGCTACCTGGAGACCGACGGCGCTGTCGGCCACACCTGGAACGGCGTCCACTGCCTGGTGCTCACCACCACCGGGCGCGCCTCCGGCCTCCAGCGCTCCAGTGCCCTGATCTACGGCACGGACGCCGATCGCTACATCGTGGTGGCCTCCAACGGCGGTTCGGCCGGGCACCCGTCGTGGTACCTGAACGTGCTGGCAGGTCCCGAGGTGGTCCTCCAAGTCGCCGCGGACCGGTTCCCGGCGGTCGCGCGCACCGCCGAAGGGCCGGAGCGCGAGCGGCTGTGGCAGGTCATGACGAAGGTGTGGCCGAACTACGACGTGTACCAGGAGCGCACCGAGCGCCTCATTCCGGTGGTGGTGCTCGAGCGCAAGGACAGCCCGTCATGACCGCGCCGGGGGCAGCGGCACTGGACCCCGCGCGGATCCAGGAACTGTTCGATCTGCGTGCGACCGGGTACACCTCGCGCGGTGGTGACTTCAGCGCCGATCCATACCCGGCTTTCAAGCGGCTGCGGGAGACCGGACCGGTCCACCCGGGGATCGTCGGTCCGCTCGTCGGCTACCACGGCGAGGCCTTCTTCCAGGGACTGCCGTTCCCCGACCGCCCGCACGTGTCGGCGTTCGACTACGCCACCTGCGACGAGGTACTGCGCGACAGCGAGCGCTTCTCGGCTTCCCCGGCCGTGCTGGGCGAGGACGCGGCGCTGTACGAGACCAGCATGCTGTACATGGACGGGCAGCGGCACCGCAACTACCGCACGCTGGTGCAGCCGTCCTTCCTTCCGCGGCGGATGCGCTGGTGGGTGGAGAACTGGATCACCTCCACCGTGGACGCGTTGCTGGACACCATCGAGGCGAACGGCCGGGCGGACCTGAACGTCGAGTTCTTCGCCCCGATCCCGCTGCTGACCATCTGCGGCAGCCTGGGCGTGGACGTGCGGCAGGCCCTCGACATCCGAGCCGTCATCGTGGAGGCGTCCGCGGACGCCGGCAGGCGATTCATGGAGATCGTCCAGCCGCTGGTGACCGCCCGCCGGGCGGACCCCGGCGATGACCTGCTGAGCACCCTGGTGCAGGCGGAGGTCGCGGACGAGGACGGCACGACGCACGCCCTGTCCGATCGCGACGTGCTGTCTTTCGCCTATCTGCTGCTCGCCGCCGGTTCCGGCACCACCTGGAAGCAGATGGGCATCACCCTCCTGGCGCTGTTCCAGCACCCGCACTGGCTGGCGGAGTCGCGCCGCGACCCCGCCGTGCTGCGGGCGGCGGTGGACGAGTCGCTCCGCTGGATGCCCACCGACCCGGTCTTCGCCCGCTTCGCCCGCGAGGACGGGGAGTTGCGCGGGGTCCCGGTCCCGGCCGGCTCGGTCGTACACGTGTGTCTGGCCGAGGGCAACCGCGACCCCGGGCGCTGGGAGCGGCCCGACGAATTCGATCCGTCGCGCCCCCCGCGGGCGAACCTGGGCTTCGGCGCAGGGCCGCACATCTGCCTGGGCATGCATGTGGCCCGTACCGAGATCGCCACGGCGATCGGCGCGCTGCTGGAACGCTTCCCCGACGTGCGTCGCGACCCCGACGCCGAGGCGCCGCGCATCACCGGCATGTACGAGCGCGGCCCGACCGCGGTGCCCGTCGTGTGGGGCCGTCCCGCGTGACAGCGGACCCTTCCCGAACACCCCGCACCTGGCCGCCGATGCCGGGACGGCCCTTGACGACGATGAGGAAGGTGACGACCAGTGACAGAACCCCGGCGGCCGTTGATCGACGGCCGATTCGGCGGAAGCGGCCCCGCTCTGGGGGTGGAGGACCCCGCGACCGGCAAACAGTTCACCGAGGTCGCGACGGCCACCTCGGCCGAGATCGACCAGGCAGTACGGGCCGCCCGCCGGGCCTTCGACGAAGGCCCCTGGCCACGGCTGACGATCCGTGAGCGGGTGGCGGCCCTCGCGCGGATGTCCGACTGGCTCGAGGAACGCCGCGACGCCCTGCTCGACGAGGTCATCTCCGAGACCGGGTGTCCTCTGGTCGCGGCCAGGCCCGGGCAGATCGACATGCCGCTGGCTTTCGCCCGCCAGCTCCCTGCGCTGCTGGAGCGGCAGCCGCAGTGGGAGCACAACGAGATGCCCCTCGACGACTACTTCGCGGCGCCCGGCAAGATGCGTCGGCGATCTCGGCCTACAACTATCCGCTGATGCTCGACGTGGTGAAGGTGTTCCCGGCGCTCGCGGCCGGCTGCACGGTGGTGCTGCGCCCCAGCCCGCGGACCCCGCTCACCTCGCTGCTGCTCGGCGAGGCCGCGCAGGCCGCCGGGCTGCCGCCGGGCGTGCTCAACACCGTGGCCGAGAGCGGCACCGAGGGCGCGGTGACCATGACGACGCACCCGGCCGTCGACCTGGTGACGTTCACCGGCTCCACCGGCGTCGGACGGCAGATCGCAGCCCAGGCCGCCCCCACCATGAAACGACTCGTGCTGGAACTGGGAGGCAAGAGCGTCCAGTTGTACCTGCCCGATGCGCTGGCCGAGGGTCCGGGACGCGCCGTCGCCGGAGCCGCGGGTGTCTTCGCCAACCACGCCGGCCAGGCCTGTGTGGCACAGACCCGCATGCTCGTACTCAAGGAGCACGAGGAGCAGGTGCTACAGGCTCTGGCCGCGTTCGCCCCGCAGTTGGCGGCCGGGGACCCGCGCGACCCGGGCACCCTGGTCGGCCCGCTGATCACCGAGGCGCAGCGCGACCGCTGCGCCCGCTATGTCGCCGATGGCGCCCGGGCCGGCGGGCGCATTGTCACCGGCGGCCGCCCCATCGACCGGCCGGGCTGGTACTACGAACCGACCGTGATCTCGGTGGACGGCAACGACAACCCCGCCTGCCGGGACGAGATCTTCGGACCGGTCATCACCGTCCAGGCTTACGCAGATCTGGACGAGGCCGTAGCGATCGCCAACGACACCGACTACGGCCTGTCCGCCGGCGTGTACACCGATGACCAGGCCGCCGGCGTGGCAGTGGCCGACCGCATCCACACCGGCACCGTACAGATCAACACCGCCTGCGCCACTGCGTACACCCCCAGCGGGGGCGTCAAACAGAGCGGTGTCGGCCGCGAGCGCGGCGTCGCTGGGCTGCGGGCTTTCCAGGAGATCAAGCACGTGGTCGTGGGTACCTGACGGGACGCCGGAGAACGGGAGGCAGAGAACGGGAACGGGGTGGGCCGGAGCGCCTCGCACCCCGTTCTGGTTCGATGCCCGATCACCGCACCGGCTTGATGTCCGGTCACCTCTCCGCAACATACTCATGCTAGTAATGATTATGACGATGAAGCGTCGAACCAGGATGAATGCTGTCTCCCGATCTGTGCGACACGACTCAGGAGGGCAGATGTCGCAGCCCGCGAACCGCTCCTCGGACGACCCCGGTGAGAACTCCCTGGCTGAATTCCTGACCGGCTCACCAGCCTCGGCACGGGACGAGATCCTTTACTGGAAGGACGGCAGCTGCACTCTTGCGGAGCTCACCGCGTCGGCCCGGCAACTCGCCGGGGAACTCCGCCGCTGCGGCGTGGGACCTCAGGAGCCCGTGGCCTGTGTCGTCAACAAGGGCGCGGAGGCGGTCGCCGCGTGGTTCGCCGTGTGGCTGGCCGGAGCGGTGTACATCCCGGTGAACGGCCGACTGCCCGACCCCGAGATACATGCACTGCTCGCCGAGAACGCACCGGCGGCCGTGATCGCCGGATCGGCGGACGCCGACCGGATCCCGCGAGGCCTGAGCCGGGCGCTGCGCGAGCCGGGCGGCACCTGGACGGCACAGCGCGGGGAACCATGGACCGGGGAGCGGTTCGCTCCCGGGGACGCACTGGTGATGCACACCTCGGGCACCACCGGGCGCCCCAAGCCCGTCGTGCTGAGCCACGCCGGCGTACGCGACGGCATCGACACCGTGCTCGGCAAACTCAGGCGAGGGCCGCGCCGGACGGCCCCGATGCCGAACCTGATTCCCACGTCGATGGCCCTGTGGGCAGGCATGTGGAACACGTTGTTCGCCTTCCGGATCGGCGCCCCCGTCATCCTGCTGGACAGGTTCGACACCCGGGACTACGCGCTGATGGTCAAGCGCTTCGGCATTCGCTCCACGGTGCTGGCCCCGGCCATGATGACGATGCTCACCGAGGACCCGGAGATCACCGACCTCGGCCCGCTGACCTACGTCCGCTCCATCACAGCACCACTCACGCCGGCCCAGGCCCACCGCTTTCACGAGCGCTTCGGGGTGTCCGTCCTCAACTGCTACGGCCAGACCGAACTCGGCAGCGAAGTCGTCGGCTGGACGGCAGCCGAACTGCGCGAACACGGCGTGGCCAAGCTCGGCTCCGTCGGACGTCCGCACCCTGGTGTGTCGATCCGCATCCTGGACGGCGACGACCACGAGCAGCCAGAGAACGCCGTAGGCGAGATCTACATCCGGTCCCCTTTCGCGGCACAGATCCGTGACCGCCTCGTCGACGGGTACCTGCGCACCGGAGACCTGGGCCGCGTCGACGCCGACGGCTTCCTGTGGATCGAGGGCCGGGTCTCGGACGTGATCAATCGTGGCGGGCTGAAGGTCATTCCCCAGGAGGTCGAGGAGGCCATGCGCCAGTTGCCCGGCGTCGCCGACGCCTGTGTGGGGGGCGTTCCCGACGACCGCCTGGGCGAGGTGCCCGTCGCCTGGGTCCGACCCGCGCCCGGCACCAGCGCGGACCCGGAGCAGTTACGTGCCGCCCTGCGCGAGCGCATCGCCGCCTACAAGATCCCGGTCGACATCCGGTTCGTCGACTCGTTCCCGACGTCGGAGATCGGCAAGGTACTGCGGCACAAGCTGATCAGCTCGTACGCGGCCTCATGAACCCCGGAAGGGGCGGCGGGCCGCCACATCAAAGTCAAGCGCATATGGAGTTCCGTTGCGGCAGAGTGGAGGACACACCAGTGCGTATACCCCTGCTTCGGATCGGTCTCCGGATCGGGCCCACGTGAGCGACGCCCCGCAGCCGGTCCCTCCTGAGCTGCCCGATGCGACGGGTCCGGCTGATCCCGACGTTTCCGCTTCCGGTCCGCTGCGCGGAATCACCGTCATAGCGGTCGAGCAGGCGGTGGCGGCTCCGCTGTGCACCCGTCACCTGGGCGATCTGGGGGCTCGCATCATCAAGGTGGAACCGCGGGCCGGCGGCGACTTCGCCCGGGACTACGACAACGTGGTGCACGGCATGTCCGCTCACTTCGCCTGGGCCAACCGCAACAAGGAGTCGCTGGCCCTCGACCTCAAGCATCCGGTCGGTCAGGCGGTACTGGACCGGCTTGCGGCCCGCTCGGACGTCCTGGTGCAGAACCTCGCCCCCGGCGCGGCCGACCGTCTCGGTCTCGGCTCGGCAAGCCTGCGGGCCCGGTACCCACGGCTGATCACCGTGGACATCTCCGGTTACGGCCGGGGCGGCCCGTTCGCCGGGGCTCGCGCCTACGACCTGCTCGTCCAGTCGGAGGCGGGTTCGTGCGCGATCACCGGGACACCTGGGCACCCCGCCAAGCCGGGTATCCCGCTCGCCGACATCGGGGCCGGACTGTATGCCTTCTCCTCGGTGCTCGGAGCCCTCTACGCGCGAGAGCGCACCGGAGACGGAGCCGCGATCTCGGTCGGGCTGTTCGACGCTGTGGCCGAGTGGATGGGCTTCGCGCTCAACCAGGCTCGGTACGCGGGCGCGCCGCCCGAGCCCAACGGCCTCAGTTCCCCGATGGTCTCCCCCTATGGGGCCTATGCCACCGCCGATGGGCAGACGCTGGTGCTCGGGACGACCAATGACCGGGAGTGGCAACGGCTGGCCCGCCGGCTGCTGGACCGCGTGGATCTCGCCGACGACCCGCGGTACGCGACGAACGCGGACCGCGTCGCACTCCGTGCGGAGCTCGATCGGGTCATCTCCGACTGGGCCGCCGGGCGCTCCCTCGCCGAGTGCCGGGCTGCTGCGGAGAAGGCAGGGCTGGGGCACGCCCGGCTCAACTCCGCCCAGGAGGTGCTGGACCATCCCCAGCTGGTGGAGCGTGACCGCTGGCGTGAGGTCGGCTCCCCGGTCGGGCCGGTACTCTGCCTGCTGCCCCCGCCCGAGGTGGAGGGCTGGACATGGCGCCTGGATCCGATTCCTGCTCTGGGGGAGCACACCGACGCGATACTCGCTGAACTCGGCTTCGACAGAGCTGAGGTGGCGAAGATGCGTGCGGAGGGGGTTGCCGGACCGGTCGACTGACCAGGCGGAGGCGGCTGGAGAGCGGTTCGGCTCCGACGGTCACAGTCGGCAGGCAGGGGCCACCGAGGTCTTCCCGAGGCCCTGGAGGAGTGATCTAATCACTCGTCACAGTTTCGTCTAATCGCCCCGTCAGGTCCCTTTTATCTAGCGTTCCTACCCGAGGTGTTCTGAACCGCGGTCTCTCACCCGTGCGTCGCACTCCGGCGCCACGGGTTGGCGAAGGGAGCCGATATGACCGTACTGTCCTCGTCACTCCGCGCCGCGGCCCATCGGTTCCCCGGGCGTATGGCGCTGGTTCACGAGTCGCTGGCGCTTCGGTACGGGCAGCTGGACATGCTCGTCGACCGCCTCGCGGCCGGCCTCGCCCGGCAGGGCGTGCGCGCGGGCGACCTGGTGGCACTGTCGTTGCCTGCCGGTGCCGAGTATGTTGCCGCGTATCTGGCGCTGGCCCGGATCGGCGCCGTGACGACGGGGGTCAATCCGCGCCTGCGCCCTGCCGAGCGGGCTGCCGTCCTCACCGCTGCCGCTCCCCAGCTGGTTCTCGCCACTGAGGAGTTGGCCGAGGGCGTGCCCTCGGGCTGCCCGGTCCTCCGCTGCGTCCCCGCACGCGAGGCCTCCGTAGTCTGGCACGGCCTGCTGGAGGACACGGCACCGCCTCCGGAGCCGGCCGAGGACCTGGACCGGCCGGAGACCGTGGTGTTCACCTCGGGCACCACCGGGGCCCCCAAGGGAGCCCTCTTCGCCAGCCGCCAGATCGCCGCGATCACCGCCATGGACACGGGGGGACAGTGGGGAACGGGCGGGCCGCTGCTCGTCGCTACCGGCCTGCCGCACGTGGGCTTCATGACCAAACTGGCCGGGCACCTCCAGGCGGGAGCGACCATGCATGTGCTGGGGCACTGGCGAGCCGCGGACGCACTGCGGGTGATCGCCCGGAAGCGTGTCCCCTACATAGGAGGGGTTGCCGCGCAGATCTCTCTGCTGCTGCACCATCCTTCCTTCGAAAGCTACGACTTCAGCCACGTGCGCGGGCTCATGGTCGGCGGCGGCCCCTCCCCCGCCGCCACCGTGCGGGAAGCCCGGGCGCGCTTCGATGCCGGATACTCCGTCCGCTACTCACTGACCGAGTCCGGCGGTCTTGGCACCCTCACCCGCTTCGACGCACCGGAGGAGGAGACCCTGCACACCGCGGGCCGACCCCGGCCGGGCATCACCCTGGAGATCCGGGACCCGGACACCGGACACCGGATGGGCCTCGGCGAGACAGGTGAGATCGTACTCAGCGGAGACACCGTCATGGCCGGCTACTGGCGCGACCCGCAGGCCACCGCGCGGGTTCTCTCGCCCGACCGGCACCTCCGCACCGGAGACCTGGGGTTCCTCGGTGAAGACGGCTGCCTGCGCGTGACCGGGCGGATCAAGGACATGTACATCCGGGGCGGCTACAACGTGTTCCCCCACGAGGTCGAGTCCGTGCTCCTCGACCACCCCGGCGTGCAGGCAGTCGCGGTGGTCCCCCGACCGGATCCCGTCATGGGAGAGATCGGCGTCGCCGTGGTGGTGCCCAGACCGGGCGTACCCGCGGTCACCCTGGACGAGCTCCGTGCCTTCGCTGCTCTCCGGCTGGCCCGATACAAGCTGCCGGAAGCGCTGCGTCTGGCCGCGGAGCTGCCGCTGACCTCCATGGACAAAGTCGATCGCCGCCTCCTCGCGCACCTCGAGCAACGCGCGTGGGCCTGATCGGCCGGGGCCGGCGTCACCGAGCCTCGCACCGCACGAGGCGCCGCACCTCGCAGCGGCACCCAGCAACCTCGGCACGAGGTCCCTCAGCCAGCAGACCCTAAGTTTTATTTTATATATATTAGATCTAACTAGGCTGCGCTTCCCAATCGTTGACCCGGGCTGCCGCAAGCCGGCCCGAGAGAGGACGCCGCATTATGCCCATCGACACGGCCGTGGCACTCGACGCCCCTCCCCTCGTTCGTGAGGTCAGCTGGACCGACCGCGATGTTCTCCTCTACCACCTCGGTATCGGCGCCGGCGCGAGTGCCACCGATCCCAAGGAACTCCGCTACACATACGAGCGCGACCTGCAGGTGCTTCCGTCCTTCGCCACCGTGGTGGGCGGCGGCGTGGTCGGGAAGGGCGGGCTGAACGCGCTGCCGGGCCTGAAGCTCGACCTCAAGGCTGTCCTGCACGGCGGCCAGGAGGTCATCGTGCACCGCACGATCCCTGCCCAGGGCACAGCGATCGTCTCCAGCGGCGTCAGCGCCGTGTACGACAAGGGCAAGGCGGCGGTGATCGTGATCGAGTCCACCGCGACGCTCCCGGACGGCACGCCCCTCTACGCCTCCCGCAACGAGATCTTCGTCCGCGGCGAAGGCGGCTTCGGCGGCGATCGCGGCCCTACGACCACCTTCCCCCCGCCCGACCGCGCCCCGGAGTTCGTCGTCGAAAAGCCGACCCGGCCGAACCAAGCCCTGCTGTATCGACTCAGCGGCGACCGCAACCCGCTGCACGCCGAGCCCGCGTTCGCTGCCGCGGCCGGATTCGACCGCCCCATCCTGCACGGCCTGTGCTCCTACGGCCTGGTACTCAAAGCCGCGGTGGACACCTGTCTGGGAGGCGATGCGTCCCGAGTGGCGCGCTACCGCGGCCAGTTCGCCGGCGTGTTCTTTCCGGGCGAGACCATGCGCGTACGGATTTGGCAGGGGCCAGGCACGCGCCTGCTGGTCCGAGCCACCGCGGCAGACCGGGACGACGCCTCGGTGCTGAGCAACTGCGTGGTCGAATACCGCGAATGATGGCGCGTAGGCGCGGCGCCGCCTTCCACACGGACAGCGCATACCGCCCCGCGCCGATGGCCGAGGTGCACAGCTGCCCAATTCGCCGGCGGACGTCGACCGACGCCCGCCGGCGCGCCGTTCGCGAACTCAGCCGCCGGTCCAGCAGGTGACCAGGTCCGCCGTCGTGGTGACCGTGGCGACCAACGACAGCGAGTGTGCGATCAGCACGTCGGTGTACTCCGGCGGGACCCCGGCCACCGCATCCCGGACCAGCACGACCTGATATCCCAGGTTTACCGCGTCGAAGACGGCGTTCGGAATGGCCACGTTCGACGAGACCCCGACCACGACCAGCGTGCGGCACCCCAGGTTCCGCAGCAGCGCGTCCACGTCGGTACCGGCGATCGGAGACAGGCCGTGCAGCCGCGTGCTCACCAGGTCGCGTGCGTCCCGCGGCACCTCTTCGGCCAGTTCCACCATCGGCGAGCCGAGGAGCTGGATGACGGGCCTGCGTTCGGCCGCACGAAAAAGCCGAGCGTTCCGGTTGGCCCCCCTGCCGTCCGCCCGGCGGGCCGCTATGGCATGCAGCACCTGAACGTCTGCGGCATGGGCAGCGCCGACCAGGCGTGCAATGTTCTCCAGAGCCCCCGTCGCCCGGGCGGCCTCGGCCAGTTCGGGCAGTGCGCTGTCTTTGCCGACGACCCCGCGCTGCACCTCCTGGGTGAGCAGCACGGTGGACGCCGGGGTGACGAGCTCGGCGAGTGCGATCGGCATCGATCATCCCTCTCTGGCCGGGCAGGCCTCAGTCGCCGACGAAGCGCCCCACGTTCTCCAGAGCCTGCGCCGTGGGCCCCCTGCCGGCGCCGGTCGGCGCAGGTCATTTGATGGCGATCGGGTTCACCGGGGTGCCGCTGCCGCCGACGAAGGGCTCCGGTGAGGCCTCGAGGAAGAACGCGTGGACGCCGTCGGCGGCGCAGTCCTCGGAGAGCTCCTCGAGGTTCCAGTTCTGGCCCTGGAGCATGCCCATCTCCACGAGGTGCAGCGCGTGCACCGGCATGAAGCAGTTCTCGATCTCCGGCGGGAAGATCTCGAACGCCACGGTGTCGACAGCGACAGCGGCGACATCGCGGGCGTGGAACCACTCGGGGGCGTGGAGGGAGAGCCCGGCCGCCGGCGGGTAGTACCGCGTCTTGTCACCTGCGAGATAGCTGCGCATCACCCCGGTGCGTACCAGGACGATGTCGCCGGAGCGGACCGCGGTGCCCGCCAGTTCCTCGGCCGCTTCGAGTTCGGCGGGCCCGATCGCGAGGGCGTCGTCGAGTCGGTCGACGCCGTAGGCCCTGGCGACGTCGAGCAGGACACCACGCGAGGCGATGTGCTTGGCCTTCTCTATCCCGAGCTTTTCGGCGCCGCCGTGGGCGGTGATGGAGTCCTTGGCGGAGAAGCCGTTGTAGAGGCGGTCCTCGTACGAGACATGCGTCAGACCGTCCCAGTGGGTGGCGGCCTGCAGGCCCATGGAGACGGTGTCGTCGGTGCTGGCGACCGTGCCCGGGCCGAAGATCTCGTAGTTGATCTGGGTCATGGTGTGCAGCGGGTTGGTGCGCCCGGGCATGGCCCCGGTCTGCACGCCGTCTTGCTGCAGCGGCAGGGCCAGGGATATGCGCTTGCCGGTGCGGATGAGTTTGGCGGCCTCCCTGACCACCTCGTCGGTGATCAGGTTGAGGGTGCCGATCTCGTCGTCGGCGCCCCAGCGGCCCCAGTTGTTGACGCGCTTGGCGATCTCCGTGAACTCGGCCGGCATGGGCACGGGGGCCTCCTGAGGGTGGGTGGAGAGTGCGGTACGCAGCGGTGTCACGGCATGACGACGCCACCGTTGGGCCGCAGCGTCTGGCCGGTGACGAAGCGTGCCGCGTCGGAGGCGAGGTAGAGGACAGCCATGGCGATGTCCCAGGGCTCCCCCGTGACGCCGAGCGGTGACTGCGCGGCGCGGTCGGTGAACACGGCCTCGCGGGCCTCGCGGTTCACGGCGCCGTCGGAGCGGACGAAGTTGTGGCTGACCATGGGGGTGTCGACGAAACCGGGGGCGATGCTGTTGACCCGCACGCCGTAGCGCCCGACCTCGGTGGCGAGGCTGCGGGTGAGCATGAGCACCGCCGCCTTGGACATCGCGTAGGCGGAGATGCCGGCGGCCGGCATGTCGGCGCCGGCCGAGGCGGTGTTGATGATGGCGCCGGAGCGCTGGGCGGTCATGATGCGGGCCGCGGCAGCGCAGCCGAAGTAGGTGCCCTTGAGGTTGCTGTCGAGGACGAGATCGAGGTCTTCCTCGGTGGTGTCGGTGACCAGCCCCGTCCGCATGACGCCCGCGATGTTGGCCCAGATGTCCAGGCTGCCGTGCCGGGCCGCGGCCTGCTGTGCGAGCGCGTCGACGGCGGAGCGGTTGCGCAGGTCGACCGCGACCGTGAGAGGGTCCTCGACGCCGAGGCCGATGAGCTCCTGACGGGTCTTCTCCAGACCCGCCGCGTCGATGTCACAGATCACCGGGGCGGCGCCCGCCCGGGCGAGGACGAGGGCGGTCTCGCGTCCGATGCCGGACGCCGCGCCGGTGACGACGGCAGTCCTGCCGGTCAGGCTCAGCGCCGCCAGATCGGGGGACGAGGTCCGGGTCTCGGGCATGTCTTCCTCCTGGGTCGCCTGCACGGGCCCCTTCGCCTGCGCTGGTTCGGTGAGTCACGCGGGCGGGGCGCGACGGATGTGGGCTTGGGATGCTGGGCTCAGTGCGGGGCGACGTTCATGTCGGGCATGGGGTAGGGGAACTTCGCGCTGACCCCTCCGTCGACGGTGAGCACCTGGCCGGTGACGTAGCGGGCGAGGTCGCTGGTGAGGAAGAGCAGCGCGGCGGCGATGTCGGACGGCAGCGCGACGGAGCGCAGGGGCGCGTTGTCGGCATTGGTCCGGTGTCCCTTGGCCCCGAGGTATCCGGAGACCCGCGGGGTCCAGACGGTCCCGGGTGCGACGGCGTTGACACGGATGCCCCTGGGCCCCAGTTCGACGGCCGCGGAGCGGACGAGGGCCATCAGCCCGGCCTTGGCGGCGCCGTAGGCGGCGTGCATGGGTGCTCCGGTCTGGCCGGAGACGGAGGCGACGAAGGTCATCGTTCCGCCGCCCTGGGCGGCCATGTGCCGGCCGCCGTACCGGATGGCCAGCAGGGCGTGCCGCAGCACGATGTTCTGATGCCAGGCCCAGTCCTCGTCGGTCGTGGCGAGGAGGTCCTTGTAACGGCTCATGCCGATGATGTCGACGACGGAGTGGATACGCCCGAGGCGTTCCTCGGCGTCGTGCCACAGGCGCTCGGCATCGTCGCGGGAGGTCGCGTCGCCGGACCAGGCGAGGGCGCCTGTCTCCTTGGCGACCTGTGCGGCGCGGGCCTCTTCGAGGTCCACTGCCAGCACCTGGGCCCCGCACTGGGTGAGGGCGTGGGTGACCTGCCGGCCCATTCCCTGGCCCGCGCCCAGCACGATGATGCCGCGGCCGTCGAGCCTCAGTCGGCCGGGGTAGTCGACAACAGCGTCGCCGTCGGGCAGGTCCGCGGTCTCCGGGTTCTGCGTCATGGTCGCTCCAGGAAGGGCGGCGTGTCGGGGAGGTGCCGGTGGGCGGTGGTGCGTCGTGCGTTCGAAAGCCCAGGGCGCGCGCCGGTGGCCGGGCCCCACGTGCGGCGGTCTGGGACGGATGCACAGTGTGTGGAGGCGCGCAGGTGTCGCCGAGGGTGGTACAGGCTGACGGGGCGTCAAGTGCGCGTCGGACGACCTCGCCACCGCGTCCCACGGATTGATTTCGATATTTCGAAGTTGGCTTCGGAACCTCAGAGGATTGTGTGCGAGGTGACGCGAGGTCACAAGACCTGGCGCAGAGCGTGTTGCTGTCACCTCGCCGCCGCGGGGGGCCCTAGGCCCTGTCGTCAAATTCCCGTCGTCCGCCCGGAGGGCGGGCCTCGCGGTGTCTGGTGCGTGCGATCGCAAGGCGCCGGAGCGCCCTCGTG
>NZ_JBSFWK010000048.1:0-69508 GCF_053594815.1 Streptomyces sp. NPDC002577
CACGAGGGCGCTCCGGCGCCTTGCGATCGCACGCACCAGACACCGCGAGGCCCGCCCTCCGGGCGGACGACGGGAATTTGACGACAGGGCCTAGACGAGTGCGCCCGTCCGTCGGCGGGAGCCACCGGGGGCGGCGTCGCCCGCCGCGACGCCCGTCGTGCGATAGCCCTTGGCCCGCTTGCCCGCCGGGGCGCCGGCGCCCCGGCCGAGCCAGTCGACGCGTACCCACAGCAGCGCGGCGTCGTTGCGCTCGCGGCGGCCCAGACGGGCGGCCTTCAGCCAGAGGCCTGCGCCGGTGCCGGCGAGCAGCATCCCGCCGGCCGCCGGCACAGCGAACGCGCTGCCCAGCGCGGCGAGGAAGGCGAGCAGCAGCCACCAGCGGTGGCCGCGCCGCCAGTTGCGGACCGTCACGGCGCGGTCCTGCAGCACGTCGTTCTTGCCCGCGCGCGCGGCACCGGCGGCGAGGGCCGCATACCGCTTCCTGTGGGCATACGCCACGACGGCGGCGGCCACCAGGAAGAGAGCGGCGCCTGCGAGCACCCCGATGCGACGGCCGGTGAGGCCGGGCGGGAGTACGCCGATGCCGGCGGCGAACACACCGAGCCACCACAGCGGTGCGGCTCCGGCGCGTACGACCACCGCGACCCGAGCAAGCCCCTGACCTCCGCGTGCCACGTTCCGCCTCCTGACAGCTCCTTCGCCGGCCTGTTCAGCGAGGGAGGGTAGTGGCGGACTCTGAGGAGCCGATGAGAAACGACGAAGGCCCCGCGCCGGCTACTCGACGAACAGGCCCCGCGCAGCCGCCTTCGTGTCGAACTCCTCCAGCCGGGCCTGGGCGTCCGGCAGGTCGTCGCACATCGCCTCCAGCAGCACCCGGCCCAGCAGCATCGGGGCGCAGGCCGTGTCGAAGGCGAGGCCCGTACCGACGGCGGCAGGGAGCAGGAGGTCCGACACCTTCGCCACCGGGGCGAACGCGCTGTCGGCGACCGTGACCACCGTGAGACCGGCCTCCTGGGCGTACGCCAGCGCGTCCACGACCTCCCGCGGATGGCGCGGCAGCGCGAAGCAGAGCAGCGCCGTCGCCCCGGCCCGGACGGCCGCGTCGATGCGGTCGGCGAGCATCGAACCGCCCTCGTTCAGCAGCCGCACGTCCGGATGCACCTTCGCGGCGAAGTACGCGAAGCCGTACGCCTGGGACGCGGCCGCGCGCAGGCCGAGGACCGGCAGCGGGCGGGACGCCGCGAGCAGGCGTCCGGCGCGGGCCACCGGCCGCGGATCGGCGAGCAGCTCCGCGAGATGGCGGAGGTTCTCGATCTCGGCCTCGACCGCCTGCTGGTACTCGTTGGACGAGGTCGCGCCGGCCGGGGCCTCCGCCGGCGCCACCTCGCGCAGGTGCCTGCGCAGCGCGGGATAGCCGTCGAAGCCGAGTGCGACGGCGAAGCGGGTCACCGACGGCTGGCTGACGCCGGCGAGCTCGGCCAGTTCCACGCTGGACAGGAACGGCACGTCGGCGGCCCGGCGCACCATGCTGTGCGCGATGCGGCGCTGGGTGGGGGTCAGCCGGTGCCCCTCGAACAGCGCCTGCAGCCGGGCGGCCGGACTGTCGCTCACGCTCATGCCGTCTTCCCCCTCATCACGTCGGCCCTCATCCTCGCCTCGGGCTCCGTCACCGCGTCGGTCCTCGTCCTGAGCTCCCGACCCCGTCACGACGTCGGCCCTCATTCTCGCGTCCGCCCCCGTCATGGCGTCGCACCCTTCATCACAGCGGAGCCCGTGATCACATCGCTCACAGCGGAGCCCGTCATCGCGTCGGCCCGCTTCACCACTTCGGACATGAGCTCCGTGAACCGGTCGAGCAGTGCGGCCGCGGCCGTCACGTCGTCGGTGAGCGGCCGGTCCGCGAGTTCCGGGTCGAGCACCGATTCGGCGAGCTCCAGCGCCCGCCCCACCGGCAGCTCCGGCTCGGGCCGCAGGTCGCGCTGGCGCAGCGCGCGTACGGCGGCGACGAGTTCGCAGCCGACGACGAGCCGGAACGCCCCGCAGGCCCGCAGCGTCTGCCGGGCCGCGAGCGACGCGAAGCTGGCCTGCTCCTCGACGCCCCGGGAGAGTACAGCGTGGCCGAGCGAGGCCGGTGCGGAGAAGGCCCGCAGATCGCCGAGCGCGGCCCCGGCGGCGTACTCCAGGATCATCACCCCGGACGAGGCGGGCTCGTGATCGGCAAGGAAGGGGCGCAGACGCGTGTACGCCGGTTCGTTGAGGGTCGACAGGCGCGAGGTGGACAGGCGGGCGACCGAGGCGAGAGCCAGCCTGAAGTGGTCCAGGGCCAGGGCCAGCTGCGCCATGTAGAAGCCGCCGTGGTGGTAGGCCGCCATGTCCTCGGGGGAGATCAGCGGGTTCTCGGCGGCCGCGTTGATCTCGATGGTCAGTATCTCTGCGAGGGTGTCGGCCGCGTCGTGCGCGGGCCCGTGGATCTGCGGCAGGCAGCGCAGGCCGTACGGGTCCTGGATGCGGCCGAGGGGCGGGGTGGGCCGGTCGGCGGCGCCGATCAGCTCACGCATGCGCCGGGCGACCTCGTACGAGCCACGGTGGCGGCGTGCCGCGTGCACCGGCTCCGCGTACGCCTCGTGCGAGCCGTCGACCGCGAGCAGCGACAGGGCGGCGACGACCTGGGTGGCGTCGATGAGGCCGCGCAGTTCGTGCAGGGCGAGCGCGGACTGGCCGAGTGTCAGGGCGTTGCTGCTGATGAGGGCGAGCGCGTCGTTGTTGTCGAGCGGCTGCGGCTCGGGGCCCTGCCCCCGCCAGGGGTGTTCGCCGGCGAGTGCGAGGCCCACCTGGGCGAGGGCGGCGATGTCACCGGTGCCGACCGAGCCGAACTCGTTGACGACGGGGTGCGCGCCCGCCTCCAGGGCGTCGCACAGCGCGGTGACGACACCGGGGCGCAGGCCAGCGCCGCCCGCGAGCAGCTGGTTGGCGCGCACCGCGAGCATCGCACGGACCTGCCGGGCGGGCAGTTCCTCGCCGATGGCGCCGGCGTGGCTGCGCAGCAGGCGCAGCCCGTGTTCGGCGGCGGCCTCGGTGGGCACGTCCTCGCTGCGGTTGGCGCCGACGCCGGTGGAGCGGCCGTAGACACGCCCGGTCGCGGCGATCTCGCGTGCCGCGTCCCAGGACTCCTTGACGCGCTTCATCGCCTCGGCGCCCGCCACGGGGCGGGCGGTGCCGTCGGCGAGCCGCACGACATCGGCGACCGCCAGCTCCTGCCCGTCGAGGACCACGCTGCCGGACGGCTCCCGAGCCGCCGTGTCCATGTTGCGAGACGACATCACACGCAAATCCTCCCTCTCCGGACGTCGGTGTCTTACCCCTCGGTCGTCCTCGGCCATATGTAACCAGCGATTAACGCTGAAGCATTGACAACCTATTCATTACCGAGAACTCTGCATGACAATATGCAGACCGGGCAAGGGACATCTCATGATCCAATTCGATGCGGTCCACAAGCGCTTCCCCAACGGCACAACGGCGGTCCATGACCTCTCCCTCGACATGCCGGAGGGCGGCGTCACCGTACTCGTCGGATCCTCCGGCTGCGGAAAGACCACGACCCTCCGCATGATCAACCGAATGGTCGACCCGACCTCCGGAACCATCCGGGTCGCCGGCCGCGACGTCCTCCAGCAGGACGCCGCGGAGCTTCGCCGCTCCATCGGCTACGTCATCCAGCAGGCCGGACTCTTCCCGCACCGCACCGTGCTCGACAACATCGCCACCGTGCCGCTGCTGCTCGGCTGGGGCCGCAGGAAGGCACGTACGCGGGCGGCGGAGCTGCTGGAGACCGTGGGCCTGCCCGCCGAGGCCGGCAAGCGCTACCCCCACCAGCTCTCCGGCGGCCAGCAGCAGCGCGTCGGCGTGGCCCGCGCACTCGCCGCCGACCCGCCCGTGCTGCTCATGGACGAGCCGTTCGGCGCCGTCGACCCCGTCGTCCGCACCCAGCTCCAGGACGAACTGCTCAGGCTCCAGAAGGAGCTGAGCAAGACGATCGTCTTCGTCACGCACGACATCGACGAGGCCGTCCGGCTCGGCGACCGCATCGCGGTCTTCCGCACCGGCGGCCATCTCGTCCAGTGCGCCTCGCCCGCCGAACTCCTCGCCCGCCCGGCGGACGACTTCGTCGCGGACTTCCTCGGCGCCGAACGCGGCCTGAAGCTGCTCTCGCTGACGACGCTGGCGGACGTCCCGCAGGGCCCGGCGCCGGAGGGCGCCCGCTGGGAACTGGTCCTCGACAGTGCTCGTACGCCCCTCGGCTGGCGCGACACGCAGGCCCCGAAGGACGCTCCACTCACCCCCGTACGCCCCCTGCGCGACGCCGACGCGCTGCTGTCCGCGCTCAACGAGGCCGTCGCCTCACCCGCCGGGCTCGTGGCCCGCGTCGACGCCGACGGTGCCCTCACCGGCGTCACCTCGCGCGACGACATCCACATCCACGCGGGACGCGCCCACGCCGAAGCGAGTGTCGCCGCATGACCATCGAGTGGAGCTGGATATCCGACCATGCGGGCGACCTGGCCACCCTCACCGTCTCGCATCTCCAGGCCGCCCTGTCCGCCGTCTTCTTCGGGCTGCTGATCTCCCTGCCGCTGGCCGTCGTGGCGCACCGGATCCGCCCGCTCCGCGGCTTCCTGCTCGGCCTGTCGAACGTCCTTTTCACGATCCCGTCGATCGCGATCTTCGTACTGCTGCTCCCGGTCTCCGGTCTGACCCGCACCACCACCGTCATCGGCCTGACGATCTACACCCTGGTCGTGCTGCTGCGGAACACCGTCGAGGGCCTCGACTCCGTCCCCACCCGGACCAAGGAGGCCGCGACGGCCATGGGCACCAGGCCGCTGCGCGTGCTGCTCACCGTCGAGCTCCCGCTCGCGCTCCCGGTGATCATGGCGGGCGTCCGGATCGCCACGGTCATGTCGATCTCCCTCGTCTCGGTGGCGACCTACATCGGTGACGGCGGCCTCGGCCAGCTGTTCACCGACGGCTTCCAGCGCAACTTCCCCACCCCGGTCCTGGTCGGCGTCGCCCTGACACTGCTGCTTGCGCTGGTCGCGGACGCGCTACTGGTCGCCGTCCAGCACGTCCTGACTCCCTGGACCCGTCAGAAGCGGGGGGCCTGAGCCCATGTACGAGCTGTTCAAGAACCTCGGCGCCTGGCTGGTCAGCGGCGACCAGTGGTCCGGCCCCGACGGCATCACACACCGCCTCGCCGAGCACCTCCAGTACTCGCTGCTGGCCACGCTCATCGCCGCTGCCATCGCCCTGCCCGTCGGCCTGCTCATCGGCCACACCGGCCGGGGCGCCTTCCTCGCCATCAACCTCTCGTCGTTCGGCCGGGCCCTGCCCACTGTCGGCCTGGTGGTGCTGGTCTTCCTGGCCAGCGGCCTGTCCATGTGGCCGGTGTACGTGGCGCTGGTCGCCCTCGCCGTCCCGGCCATCGTGACCAACACCTACGCGGGCATGACCGCCGTCGACCCGGAGGTGAAGGACGCGGCCCGCGGCCAGGGCATGCGCGCCCACCAGGTCCTCTTCCAGGTGGAGCTCCCCCTCGCCCTGCCGCTGATCATGACCGGCCTGCGGCTCGCGCTGATCCAGGTGGTCGCGACGGCCACCATCGCCGCGTACGTCAGCTTCGGTGGCCTCGGCCGGTACGTCTTCGACGGCCTGGCCCAGCGCGACCTCGTTCAGGTGCTGGGCGGCGCGGTTCTGGTCGCGGTCATCGCCGTCGCCCTGGACCTCGCGCTCGCCGGCCTCCAGCGCGCCCTCTTCCGACACCGCCCCGCCTAGGGCCAAGGAGCAACGAACCATGAACCGCAGGACTCTCCTCGGCGGCCTGTTCGCCGCCGCCTCCGTCCCCGCACTCGCCGCCTGCGGCAGCGGCATCACCTCGCTCGACGGCCAGGGCGGCGTCGGCACCGGCGCCGGCTCCAGCAAGAACGGCATCACCATCGGCACCGCCAACTTCACCGAGAACCAGGTGCTCGGCTACCTGTACGCCGCCGTCCTGGAGGCGGCCGGCGTGAAGACCACGGTCCGCCCCAACCTCGGCACCCGCGAGATCCTCATCCCCGCACTCAAGGGCGGCGACATCGATCTCCTGCCCGAGTACCAGGGCGCGCTGCTGCACTACCTCGCGCCGAAGGCGAAGGCCACGGAGGAGGGCGAGATGCAGAACGCCCTCGCCATCGCCCTGCCCAGCGGCCTGCAGGTCCTGCCGTACGGGATGGCCGAGGACTCGGACGCGTTCGTCGTCACGCGCGAGACGGCGAAGAAGTACGGGCTCACGTCACTGGCCGACCTGGCCAAGCAGAACGGCAAGCTCGTCATCGGAGCCGCCCCCGAGGTCAAGAAGCGCGCCGTCGGCGTGGTCGGCCTGAAGGACGTCTACGGTGTCGAGTTCAAGGAGTTCAAGTCGCTGGACTCCTCCGGGCCACTGGTCAAGGGCGCCCTGAAGAAGGGCGATGTGGACGTCGCGAACCTCTTCACCACCGACACCGACATCCAGGCCAACGACTGGGTCGTCCTCACCGACCCCAAGAACCTCATCCCCGGCCAGCACATCGTCCCCCTCATCGCCGACCGCAAGGCCGACTCGACGGTCCGCAGGGCGCTCGCCGAGCTGGGCAACGTACTGACGACGGAGGACCTCACCGAACTCAATCGGCAGGTGGACAAGGACAAGAAGGACCCGGAGGACGTGGCTCAGGCATACGCGGCCCGGAAGGAGCTCACCAAGGCGCAGTAAGCCCCGGGGCGACGCACTCGAAGAGGGGGGTTAGCCCCAGTGACCGAGCCGCGCCGGCTCCGTAGCGTGGTGGCATGGACACCCGTGACGCCGAACTCAAGAAGGAACTCGACGCCACCCTGCAGGCGCGCAGGGAGCTCGGCGAGGAGTACGACTCCGCGCTGGTCGAGTCGTTCCTGGACAAGGTCGATCAACGCCTCGACGCCATGGTCGACCAGCGGGTACGGCGCCATCTCGCTGAGCAGCAGATGGCGGCCGCGCGGGGCTCGCGACCTCCGCGCTCCGGCGACTCATGGGCAGAACGCTTCGGCTTCGGCCTGGTCTCCCTGATCCTCGCCATCCCGCTCTCCGCGATCGGCGCCGGAACAGCGGGCTTCCCCGGCCTCGCCGTGGCTTGGGCAGGAATCGTCGGCGTCAACACGGTCCAGTCCCTGCGCACCCGCCCGGGCTTCGGCACGCGCAGGGGGAAGCCCTCCGGCTGGGAGGAGTAGACGCCTCGCACACCACGACACAGGGCGCCCCAGAAATCTGGGGCGCCCTACGACCCGCTGAGCCACAGCGGCAAGCATTGCGCGGGGACCGCCGCACCCCCGTTACCGGGGGGCGGGACGACGGCGGTCCCCGCGAGGGACGCGGGCCGGGTCAGGGCCGGGCTGCGCGTCCGTGGCGTCCATGGAGGTCCGGGAGCCGCTCCGGAGGTCCTTGACGCCGTTTGGGTTGCCGGCCTGGGAGGGGAGCCGCTCCCTCCCTGCCGACAACCACTAATGTGCCGGACCCGTGTTAAGCGGGTGCTGCGCGGACGTGACGCGTGCGTACCACTTCCACGAAGTTCCCGAAGGTCCGAACCGGCGTTCCCGCCGACCCGAACCCGCGTTCCCCCGGAATCGGTTACTGCTTGCCGCCCTTGGCCAGGAACGCCAGCAGGTCCTGCCTGCTCACCACGCCGGTCGGCTTGCCCTCGACCAGCACGATCGCCGCGTCCGCGGTGCCCAGTACGGACATCAGGTCGCCGACCGGCTCACCTGAGCCGACCTGCGGCAGCGGCGCCGACATGTGCTTCTCCAGCGGGTCGTCGAGCGAGGCGCGCTGCGTGAACAGGGCGTCCAGCAGCTCGCGTTCGACGACCGAGCCCACGACCTCGGCGGCCATCACGTCCGGATGCCCGGCGCCCGGCTTGACGATCGGCATCTGCGAGACGCCGTACTCGCGCAGCACCTCGATGGCCTGACCGACCGTCTCGTCCGGGTGCATATGGACGAGCGAGGGGATGCTGCCGCGCTCTTTGTCGTTCAGTACGTCGCCGACGCGCGCGCTGGGGCCGGCGTCCTCCAGGAAGCCGTAGTCCGCCATCCACTCGTCGTTGAAGATCTTGCTGAGGTAGCCCCGGCCGCTGTCGGGGAGGAGCACGACCACGACGTCGTCCGGGCCGAGCCGCTCGGCGACGCGCAGTGCCGCCACCACCGCCATGCCGCAGGAGCCGCCGACCAGCAGGCCCTCCTCGCGGGCGAGGCGGCGGGTCATCTGGAAGGAGTCCTTGTCGGAGACGGCGATGATCTCGTCGGCGACGGTGCGGTCGTAGGCGGTCGGCCAGAAGTCCTCGCCGACGCCTTCGACGAGATACGGACGCCCGGAACCGCCGGAGTAGACGGAGCCCTCGGGGTCGGCGCCGATCACCTTCACGCGGCCGTCGCTGGCGTCCTTCAGATAGCGGCCGGTACCGGAGATCGTCCCGCCGGTGCCGACGCCCGCCACGAAATGGGTGATCTTTCCGTCGGTCTGTTCCCACAGCTCGGGGCCGGTCGAGTGATAGTGCGAGAGCGGGTTGTTGGGGTTGGAGTACTGGTCCGGCTTCCAGGCGCCGGGGGTCTCCCGCACGAGCCGGTCGGAGACGTTGTAGTACGAGTCCGGGTGCTCCGGGGCGACGGCCGTGGGGCAGACGACGACCTCCGCTCCGTACGCCCGAAGGACGTTGATCTTGTCGGTCGACACCTTGTCAGGGCAGACGAAGATGCACTTGTAGCCCTTCTGCTGGGCCACGATCGCCAGGCCGACGCCGGTGTTTCCGCTGGTGGGCTCGACGATCGTGCCGCCCGGCTGCAGCTCGCCGCTCTGTTCGGCGGCCTCGATCATGCGCAGGGCGATGCGGTCCTTCACGGAACCGCCGGGGTTGAAGTACTCGACCTTCGCCAGGACGGTCGCCTGGATGCCCGCGGTCACGTTGTTGAGCCTCACCAGCGGGGTGTTGCCGACGAGGCTGATCATCGAGTCGTGGAATTGCACCGTTGTCTCCGGAGCTGCAAGAGGAAGCCGCACAGGGATCTGCACAGGAATCTGCGCAGGGATCCATCAGGGATCCGCATAGGGATGGTGCCGTCAGCCTAAGGCCGCAGGGGCCTCCGTTCACGTGCCGTTGCGATTGGGCCGCCCACTTCACGGGGCAAGGTGTGGTTGTACGGCTACGAGGAGGTGGCTCCGGCGTATGTCGAGGGCGAGGGTGGCACGGCGAATCGCCGCGGGCGCGGCGTACGGCGGTGGCGGGATCGGGTTGCTGGGCGCTGCTGCGGTCGGGGTGTTACTGACCGAGGTGCAGATGGCAAAACGTCACGTCGGGAATGGCGCCATGGATCCGCCGCCGCGCGCGGACGGGCTGTTCGGGCTCCAGTACCCCGCGCCGGACGGACCCCTCCGGCTGACCATGCTCGGCGATTCGACGGCGGCCGGGCAGGGCGTGCGCCGGGCCCGGCAGACGCCCGGGGCGCTGCTCGCCTCGGGGCTCGCGGCCGTCGCCGAACGGCCCGTCGACCTGCGGAACGTGGCGCTGCCCGGGGCCAGGTCCGACGACCTGGACCGGCAGGTGACGCGGGCACTCGTGGACTCGGACCGGGTCCCCGACATCTGCGTGATCATGATCGGTGCGAACGACGTGACGCGCCGGATGCCGCCCACGCGCTCCGTGCGCTACCTCTCTGCGGCGGTACGCCGGCTGCGGACCGCGGGCGCCGAGGTGGTCGTCGGGACCTGCCCTGATCTGGGCACGGTCGAGCAGGTGCAGCAGCCGCTGCGCTGGCTGGCGCGCCGCGCCTCGCGCCAGCTGGCCGCCGCGCAGACGATCGGCGTGGTGGAGCAGGGCGGCCGGACGGTGTCGTTGGGCGATCTGCTCGGGCCCGAGTTCGCGGCGAACCCGCGGGAGTTGTTCGGCCCCGACAACTACCACCCGTCGGCCGAGGGGTACGCCACCGCGGCCATGGCCATCCTGCCCACCGTGTGCGCCGCGCTGGGGCTGTGGCCGGCCGAGGAGGAGCGTCCGGACGCCTCGCGGCGGGAGGGGTTCCTGCCGGTGGCCCGGGCGGCCGTGGAAGCCGCGGCGGAGGGCGGTACGGAGGTCACGGCCGCGGTTCCCTCGGGGCCGCGGGGGCCGTGGGCCCTCCTCAAGCGGCGCCGCAGGCGCCGCGTCCCGGCGACAGACCCTGTTCCGAGCCCGGCCCCGGAGCAGGACGCGTCCGGGGCTGCGGCCCCGGACCCGGCCTCGAACCGGGCGACGTAGTCCGCTTCGGTTCGCCACCTGCCGGTGGGTGGGTCGGGGCCGCGCCGGCCCCGACCCACTGTTGTGGGCAGTCGTTCCTCCCCCAGCTACCGCTGGGAGGTGCCCCCAGGCGATGGGGGTGCCTCCCATGCCCTTGAGGCAATGGGGGAGGGTGGGCACAACGCACGTCGTACGGCGCCCTCGCGCGGGACCCGCACCCGGGACGGGTAGCCGCAACCCACGACGTACCCTGACACTGAGCGGGCGCTTAGAAATGCGGCCCTCATCACAGTACGTATCGCATGACCATCGCGATACGTACGGGTAACTTCCCAGTGAGTCCTGCCCGATTCCTCACCGGACACCTGGAGCCGTGATGCCCGAAGCCGTGATCGTCTCAGCCGCCCGTTCGCCGATCGGCCGCGCCTTCAAGGGCTCGCTCAAAGATCTGCGGCCGGACGACCTGACCGCCACGATCATCCAGGCCGCCCTGGCCAAGGTCCCCGAGCTGGACCCGAGGGACATCGACGACCTGATGCTCGGCTGTGGTCTGCCCGGCGGCGAGCAGGGCAACAACCTGGGCCGCATCGTCGCCGTGCAGATGGGCATGGACCACCTGCCGGGCTGCACGATCACCCGTTACTGCTCCTCGTCGCTGCAGACGTCCCGTATGGCGCTGCACGCCATCAAGGCGGGCGAGGGCGACGTCTTCATCTCGGCCGGTGTCGAGATGGTCTCCCGCTTCACCAAGGGCAACTCCGACAGCCTTCCGGACACGCGCAACCCCCTCTTCGCGGAGGCCGAGGCCCGTACCGCCGCCGTCGCCGAGACCGAGGGCGCGGACTGGCACGACCCGCGCGAGGACGGCCTGCTGCCCGACGCGTACATCTCGATGGGCCAGACCGCCGAGAACCTCGCCCGCCTCAAGGGCGTCACGCGCGAGGAGATGGACGAGTTCGGCGTCCGCTCGCAGAACCTCGCCGAGCAGGCCATCGCCAAGGGCTTCTGGGAGCGCGAGATCACCCCGGTGACGCTCCCGGACGGGACCGTGGTGAGCCAGGACGACGGTCCGCGTGCCGGCGTCACGCTCGAAGGCGTGCAGGGCCTGAAGCCCGTGTTCCGTCCCGACGGCCGTGTCACCGCCGCCAACTGCTGCCCGCTCAACGACGGCGCCGCGGCCCTCGTGATCATGAGCGACACCAAGGCCCGCGAGCTGGGTCTCACCCCGCTCGCCCGCATCGTGTCCACCGGCGTCTCGGGCCTGTCCCCCGAGATCATGGGCTACGGCCCGGTGGAGGCGTCGCAGCAGGCCCTGTCCCGCGCCGGGCTGACCATCGGCGACATCGATCTGGTCGAGATCAACGAGGCCTTCGCCGCCCAGGTCATCCCGTCCTACCGCGATCTCGGCATCGACATCGACAAGCTGAACGTCAACGGCGGCGCCATCGCGGTCGGCCACCCCTTCGGCATGACGGGCGCCCGCATCACCGGCACCCTGATCAACAGCCTGCAGTTCCACGACAAGCAGTTCGGTCTGGAGACCATGTGCGTCGGCGGCGGCCAGGGCATGGCCATGGTCATCGAGCGCCTCAGCTGAGCCTCTCCCGGGCCGATTCGTGATCCAATCTCCCCCAGGATGTGACTTATCTCCTGGGGGAGAGCCATATCTGCAGGTCAGTCCGGCGCCGGTGGAAACCCGGGACCAAAGAACTGTCCAGTTGGTGACGTATTGCACTGACAGCCGGGTGGCACAGGCCCCAAGCTGAGGTAAGAAGTCGGGGGTCTCTGTCTGAATTCAGGAGTACGTCGTGAGTGCCATGCCTCTAGCCCTGCTGCTCACCACGACCGCCGCCACGGTCGTGGGCGTCGCCGCCCTGCGCTCGCTGCACGGGGTGCGCAAGCAGATCGCGGCGCTGCGCGTGGAGCTGGCCGAGGGGCGCACGGCATTCACCCGTGTCGCGGTGCCCGCCGCCCGTACGACGTCCGACTCCGACGCGATACGCCTTGCCGTCGCCGCCGCCCTCGCAGACGAGCGTGAGCGCGAGCTGGCGGAGGCCCGTGCGTTCTGGGCGGCGCAGGAGGCGCGTGACGCCACGGACGCCCCGTCGCTGCTCGGACTGCCGTTCGACGACGGGTATCTGCCCCGCCCGTCCGACTTCGCGGGCCTGGAGCGCCTCGAGCCGGTGGCCGAGCCCGCATCCGAAGCCGACGAGTTCGCCGGGGAGTCCGCCGAGCTGGCCGCGGCCCGGCGCCGTCACCCCTCGCACCCGGACTTCGTCCCGGCGCAGACCCGGGGCGGCGACGACCACGAGCGCACCATGTCCCGTCTTGAGAAGCTCGCCGAGTCCGGCACGACGCTGGCCGACGTGCGGCCAGGGCCGCTGGGCACGCTCGATGTGTATGTGTTCGCGGACGGTACGACGCTGTGCATGACCCCGGGCCACCGCGAGACGGCCGAGCGGCTGGCCGTCGCACTGCGCGACGGCGAGGCCCCCGTGCTGCTGGGCGGCTCCGCCGTCTCCGGCGCCTACGCGCTGACCTTCGCGTGCGGTGACGAGAACGTGTACGTCCTGGCGGACCGGGTCATCGCCAGCCTCTGATTTCCGGGGCCCCCGCTACGGGGCCTCGTAGCCGGGCCCCTTGGCCGGGGCCCCGCCCCTCCGCTCGGCGCGCGCCATCGCCCCCCGGGTGCACCCCTGCCGTCCTGGGACACGGCGTCGTCCCGGGACGCGCCCATTGATCGGGGCGCGCCTAAAAAATCGCCTTCGGGCGCGGAAGAGCGGCTACACCCCGGCCCGCTTCTGGGCCTCCGCCACCAGCGCCACCGCCTCGGCGAGCTGACGCTCGTCCTGCAGTACGAGCGCCAGGTCGCGGACCGCGACCGTGATCTGGTCCGCGGCCGCGAACATCCCCGCGTCCGGCATCTCGCGCGGCTCCGCCTCCGGGTCCTCCAGACGCTGGGCCCGCAGCGAGAGTTCCCTGGCCAGGGCCAGTGCCTCGGCCGCCGCGCCACGCTGCAGTCGGCTCTGCGGAGCGGCCCTGAGACGGTCGGCGAAATGGTCCACGGCGGACGTCAATGGAGTCGTATCTAGCACGCCGCGACCCTATGCGCCCGACCCGGGCTGTTGCCAACGGGCGAACGCTCAGGCACGGTGGCGTGAAGGACGGAACACATCGAATGCGTCCGGAGGCGCCGATGTCCCAAGTCTTCTCCGAGGAGACCCACCGCAATCTGCTCGCTCGCATCCCTCAGTGCACCGGCCGTGAAGTCTCCGACTGGCTTCGGGCTGTCGATGAAGGCCCCGCTCTCTTCCGCTTCGAAGAGAAGGTCAGCTGGCTCCGTGCCGAGCACAATCTCGCGTACGGGCACGCCAAGGCAATCATTCACGAGCACGACCTGAGGCGGGCCGCGCGCAAGCTGCTCTGAGCGCGCGCCGCCGGAAGGCGTCACAACACAACGGCGAGGGGCCCGCGAACCAGGTGGTTCGCGGGCCCCTCGCCGTTGTGCCGGTGGCGGCTGCCGTGGGAGGCAGCCGTCCGCGGCCCTTTAGTCGCTGCTGCTGAAGATGGCGGCCAGCCGCAGCATCTCGACGTAGATCCACACGAGCGTCATGGTCAGGCCGAACGCGGCCAGCCACGCCTCCTCGCGGGGGGCGCCGTAGGCGATGCCGTCCTCGATCTGCTTGAAGTCGAGGGTGAGGAAGAAGGCGCCGAGCAGGATCGCGATGACGCCGACGATCGCGCCGAGCGGGCCCATGCTGCGCAGTCCGCCGTCTTCGGCGACGCCGAAGGCGACCAGCAGCAGGTTCACCGCCATGACCAGGACGAACGCGATGGCGATCGCCATGCCGATGCGTGCGTACCGGGCGGTGACGCGGACCCAGCCGGCCTTGTAGACCAGCAGCGTGGCGGCGGAGACCGCCATGGTGCCCAGCACGGCCTGGAAGGGCGCGCCGCTCCACTGGCTGTTGAACATCTCGCTGATGACGCCGAGGAAGACACCCTCGAAGGCGGCATAGCCGAGGATCAGCGCGGGCGACGCCTTGCGCTTGAAGGACTGGATGATGGCCAGCACGAACGCCACGAGTCCGGAGCCGACGGCGAGGCCGTAGCTCGTGGACGACACCGGCAGCACGGCCCAGGCCAGGACGGCGAAGACGGCGACCGTGCCGAGCGTCATGGCCGAGCGCATGATGACGTCGTCCATCGTCATGCGGCCGGTGGTGACCGGGGCCTGCGGCGGGGCGCCGTACTGCAGGTCCTGGGGCGCGTACGGGTTCTGGGCGTAGGGGTTGTTGGGCGCCTGCGCGTACGGGTTGCCGCCCGCGTAGGGGTTGCCCTGGGCGTACTGCGTCCCGACAGCGGGTCCCCCGGCCTGCGGCTGCTGCGCGTTGAAGCCCGCGTAGCCGTTGTCGCGGCTGAACCCCCGTCGCGAGAAGACCGGGTTACTGCTCCTCATTTCACTCCTCCATGGCCGCCCTGCGCGGCCTTGCCCCAAGGGTAATGGCCGGGCAAAGAATTGCCTCTAGTGCTTGGGGAGGATCTTTCCCCGCTTGTGACCTCGAACACCGGTGTTTGATCTGGCATTCCCCCGATATTCCTCCGCTCGCTACCACGCCGCCGGAGGCGGTTCGGTTGCGCCGGACGGCTGAACGATTCTGTCCTGGCCGGCCAGTTCTTCCAACGGTTCAGCGGGCCGGTCGGTTCAGGGGGAAGCCGGCTGGTCAAGGAAAGCCGCTCAGTCCAGGGAGAGCCGGTCAGTCCAGGGGGAAGCCGGTGTATCCCTCCGCGAGATCGGTCTCGGCCGAGCGTGCGGTGGCGATCCGGTCCAGCTGGGCGAGCTGGATGCGGTCGTCGAAGGGGGTCGCGTCGGGGGCGCGGTGCAGCATGGTCGTCATCGCGTACGAGAAGCGCTCGGCCTGCCAGACGCGGCGCAGGCACGTCTCGGAGTAGGAGTCGAGCGGGGTCGAGTCGCCCGTCGCCCGGAACTCGATGAGGGCGCGGGCGAAGGTGACGACGTCGCCGACGGCGAGGTTGAGGCCCTTCGCGCCGGTGGGCGGCACGATGTGGGCGGCGTCCCCGGCGAGGAAGAGCCGGCCGTGGCGCATGGGCTCGTGGACGAAGCTGCGCATGGGCGTCACGGACTTCTGCGTGATCGGCCCGCGCTCCAACTGCCAGTCGTCGTCCGTCTCGAAGCGCCGCTCCAGCTCGTCCCAGATCGCCTCGTCGCTCCACTCGTCGGCGTCCGTGCCCTCGGGCACCTGGAGGTAGAGCCGGGACACGGCCGGCGAGCGCATGCTGAGCAGGGCGAAGCCGCGATCGTGGCGGGCGTAGATCAGCTCGTCGTGCGAGGGCGGCACGTCGGCGAGGATGCCGAGCCAGCCGAAAGGGTACGTCCGTTCGAAGACCTGGGAGAGCTCCGCCGGGACAGCCTTGCGGGCGACGCCCCAGAAGCCGTCGCAGCCGACGACGTAGTCGCACTCGAGGACGTCCTCGCGGCCCTCGTGCCGGAAGCGGACCCTCGGGCTGTCGGTGTCGGCGCCCTCCACGGCCAGCGCCTCGGCCTCGAACAGCAGCGGCCCGCCCTCCTTGAGCTGCAGCGCGATCAGGTCCTTGCACACCTCGGTCTGCGCATAGACCATCACCGACTTGCCGCCGGTCAGCTCCGGGAAGTCGACGCGGTGGCGGCGGCGCTCGAAGCGCAGCTCGATCCCGTCGTGGCGCAGTCCCTCGCGGTCCATGCGCTCCCCGGCGCCGGCCTCGCGCAACACGTCGACGGTGCCCTGCTCCAGGATCCCGGCGCGCTGGCGCTGCTCGACGTACGCCCGGTCGCGGCTCTCCAGGACGACGGAGTCGATGCCCGCGTTGTGGAGCAGGCGGGCGAGGAGGAGACCTGCCGGACCGGCTCCGATGATGCCGACGGTGGTGCGCATGCGAGACCCCTTGTCCTCTTGTTCAGGTGGCGACTTGTTCGCGTGGTGAACTTAAGTTCATAATGTTGCTTAAGCGGGAGTCTCTTCCGGCTTCCTGCCCGTGTCAACGGGTCGTGCCGTAATCCACGGCACAGCCGGGCCTCTCGCCACCGGCGGGTCGAGACGTCTCGCCGCAGGTCAGGAAAGGGAGGGCCGCGATGGCCGACGAGTCCGTACGCCCGCTGGAGCGCGGCCTCGCCGTGCTGCGCGCACTGGCGTCGGCCCCGTACGGGGACCAGGTGCGCGCGGGCGACCTCGTGCGCGCCACGGGCCTGGCCCGCTCGACCGTGGACCGGGTCGTGGCGACGCTGATCCGGCTCGGTCACGTGCGCCAGCAGGGTCAGGAGCTGCGTCTGACGCCGGGGCTGATGGAGCTGGGCAACGCGTATCTGGCCGCGGCCGGGCTGACCGCCGAGATCGCCGAGCGCACGGCGCGCCTCGCGGACGAGCTCGACGAGTCGGTGTCGCTTGCCGTGCCCGACAGGGATGGCGCCCGGTTCGTCGCACAGACGACCCGGCGCCGCACCATGTCCGTGGCCTTCCGCATCGGCGACCTGCTGCCGGCCGAGCGGTGCGCGCCGGGGGCGCTGTTCGCCGCGGCCTGGGACGAGGCGCGGTGGGCGGAGTGGCGCACCCGCCGGGCCGCCGACCCGGCGGCCCACGCGTTCACGGCGGTGCCGCCGCGCCAGGTCCCGGAGGCCGAGTTCGCCGACCGGGCGCGGCGGGCGGGAACGGCGGGCTGGGCGCTGGACGACCAGCTGATCGAACCGGGTCTGGTGGCCGTGTCCGTGCCGGTTCCCGCCCCCGGCGGAGGCGTCCGGTGCGTGCTGAGCGCCGTCAGCCATACGAGCAGGCATACGGCGGAGGGCCTCGCGAAGGCCGTACTGCCGCGGCTCCAGGAGGAGGCGGCGTGGCTCGCCGAGGCGCTCGAACGCGCACACACGGCGCCGCCGCCCTCGGCCTGGGGCGCCGCCGCGGGGGCTCCTCCCGGCCATATGCCGACGCGGGGCAGGCCCGAGGCGGTCGAGCAGCCACCCGCCATCGGCGCCGCCACTCCGGGTGGGCCCGAGGCGGCCTCCCCCGCCGACGCCGCGCGCCACGCCAAGGCCGAACTCGGCGCGGGCTTCCTGCAGTCGCTCGCGCGCGGGCTGGCCGTGTTGTGCGCGCTGGGTGCGGCGCGCGGCGAGGGGCTGCCGCTCACGGCGCTCGCCGCGGCGACGGGGCTGCCGCGGGCCACCGCCCGCCGCTGCCTGATCACCCTGGAGCAGGAGGGGTACGCGACCCACGACGGCCGTCTCTTCCGCCCCCTGCCCCGCATCCTGGAGCTCGGCTACGCCCGCCTCTCCGCGCTCTCCTTCGCCGAACTCGCCGAGCCGCACGTGCGCGACCTCGTCGGCCGTGTCCACGAGTCCGCGTCCCTGACGGTGCTCGACGGCACGGACATCCTGTACGTGGCGCGCGTACCGACCGTCCGCATCATGAGCGTGCACATCGCGCCCGGGACGCGCTTTCCGGCGTATGCGACGGCCATGGGCCGGGTGCTGCTGGCCGGGCTGCCGGAGGCCGAGCGCACCCGCCTGCTGGGGGCCGCACCGCCCCGGCCCCTCACCCGGCGCACGGTCGCCTCGGTGCCTGCCATCGCCGACATCGTGCGGACCACGGCCGAGCAGGGCTACGCGGCCATCGACGAGGAACTGGAGGAGGGCCTGCGCTCGATCGCCGTACCCGTGAGGGACGCACACGGCCACGTGATCGCCGCCCTCAACGTGGCGCAGCACTCCGGTGATGCGCCTCTCGAGGAGACCCGCGACGCCCTGCTGCCCGCCCTTCGCGAGACGGCCGCGGAGATCGAGGCCGACCTGCACACGGCGGGGCGCTTCAACACCGTGCGCGTGCCGTAGCGGGTGGGCGGCGGGGTCGTCGGGCGTCCTGGAGAGGGGGAGGCCCCCGGCGGGTTCATCGCGCCCTCGGAAGAGCGGGAGGACGGCCGTTACTCAAGCCGGTCGCCGCAGCGTGGGAGTGCCCGGAGCCGGACTTGAACCGGCACGCCCGCGAAGGGGCAGCGAGGTTTAAGCTCGCCGTGTCTGCTTTCCACCATCCGGGCAGGTCGTGGCTCCACACCAGGGGCAGAGCCTATCCGGCGCACATCCCCCGAACAGCGGAACGACAGACCGATGTTGTCTTATTTTATTGACGTCTGAGGGTGCATCAGGCCCCGAAGCGTGTAATCCGCACTTGCCAAGAGCCCGAGCGCTCCCCCGGGCCCGCGGCGCGGAATGACGGAATTTCACCGCCCCGTCACCTGCCTCACGGGCCCGCAGCCCCGCCGTCTCACACCTTCGGGTGCCCGGCTCTCCCCGAAACAGATGTCACCCCAACGAATGAAACCGAGTCGGTGCGTTCCGTGTGGAGGCCGCATGACGGCAGGAGGGCCCGAACGGTGATTCCGTCCGGGCCCTCCTGCCGTCCTCCGTGCGCCGGTCCGTGTGCCGGTCGGTTCGTGCGTCAGCCCCAGGTACGGGCCCGCAGCGGCATCCCCGACGTGCCGGACTCCGGCGACTTGACCGCCAGGACCTGGTTGACGCCGATGCGGTTGCGCTCGAAGGACAGCGCCGAGGCCGCCATGTAGAGGCGCCAGACGCGGGCCCGGCCGGGGCTCGTCAGCCGGGCGCCGGCAGACCAGTTCGCCTCCAGGTTGGCCACCCAGCGGCGCAGCGTCAGGGCGTAGTGCTCGCGGATCGACTCGAGGTCGCGCACCTCGAAGCCTGCCTGCTCCAGCAGCCCCACGGTGGCGCCGACCGGCTGGAGCTCCCCGTCCGGGAAGACGTACGCGTCGATGAACTCGTCGACGTGGTAGGTGGATTCGTCGGTCTGGGGGCGGCGCGCGATCTGGTGGTTGAGCAGCCGCCCGCCGGGCTTGAGCAGGGCGTACAGGCTCTTCGCGTACTCCAGGTAGCGGGCGGAGCCGACGTGCTCGGCCATACCGATCGAGGAGATCGCGTCGTACGGGCCGTCGACGACGTCGCGGTAGTCCTGGACGCGGATCTCGATCCGGTCCGTCAGGCCCTCCTCCGCGATCCGCTTGCGCGCGTACGCCGCCTGCTCGCCGGAGAGCGTGATGCCGACGACGCTGACGCCGTACTCGCGGGCCGCGTGGATCGCCATGGAGCCCCAGCCGCAGCCGACGTCGAGCAGCCGCTGCCCGGGCCCCAGACCCAGCTTCCTGGCCACCAGTTCGAGCTTGTCGCGCTGCGCGTCCTCGAGGGAGCCCTCAGGGCTCTCCCAGTACGCGCACGAGTAGACCATCGACGGGCCGAGCACCAGTTCGTAGAAGTCGTTGCCCACGTCGTAGTGGTGGCTGACGGCCCGCTTGTCGCTTCTCCTGGTGTGCAGGTGCAGGCGTCCGTGCCGCCGCATCTCCTCGCGCGGCGGGGGCGGCGGAAGGAAGGGTCCTGCCAGCTTGACGAGGCCGCGGACGGCGGCGCGCGCCTCAGGGGCGCGCAGCGTGTCCCACGTACCCCTGGCGTCCTCGCCGCGCTCCCAGATGAGCCCGGACATCAGGTCCAGGGCCTCGTAGAGATCGCCGTCCACATCGAGGTCGCCGGCCACCCAGCCGCGGACCAGCCCCAGTTCACCCGGCTTCCACAGCAGGCGCCGCAGGGCGCGGCGGTGGCGTACGACGAGCGTGGGGGCACCCGGCGGTCCTGCTTCCGATCCGTCCCAGGCGCGGACACGTACCGGGAGCGGGCTCCCCAGCAACTGCTCGACAAGAGTCTTCAGCCGCAGTGCGGCATCCTGCATGGCGCACACCTCCGTGACGACAGATCGCGCAACGGTCCAACACCACGTAAACACCAACGGGCCCCGCGCGCAGTCCCACTGGAGCGTTACGTCCACGCAAAATGCTTGCAGCCCACACGTATGGCTCACGTGTCCGGGGCCGGACACCGGTTGCCCGGACACACCGAAGGGGCCGCCCGCACCACGGATGGCGGGCGGCCCCTTCGGGCTGAGCAGGTGACCCCGTCGAGGTCAGGAGGCAACGACCCTCAGGTCAGGAGGCCTTGGCCTTCTCCTCCGGCTTCGCGGCCGCCGGCGCGGGGGTCGGCTTCGCGGCCTCGTAGAACTCCTCGCGCGGAGTCTCCATGGCGCCGAGGGAGACGACCTCGCGCTTGAGGAACATACCGAGCGTCCAGTCGGCGAAGATCCGGATCTTGCGGTTCCAGGTCGGCATCGCCATGCCGTGGTAGCCGCGGTGCATGTACCAGGCGAGACGGCCCTTGAGCTTGATCTTCATCTTGCCCATGACGATCATCGCGACGCCCTTGTGCAGACCGAGGCCCGCGACGGCGCCCTTGTTGCCGTGGCTGTAGGTCTTCTGCGGGAAGCCGCGCATACCCGCGATGACGTTGTCGCCGAGGACCTTCGCCTGACGCAGCGCGTGCTGGGCGTTGGGCGGGCACCAGGCGTTGGGGTTGCCGGCCTTGCGGCCGATGACGTCCGGAACCTGGGCGTTGTCGCCCGCGGCCCAGATGTAGTCGGTGCCCTGGACCTGGAGGGTCTCGCTGGTGTCGACGTGGCCGCGGGGGCCGAGCGGCAGGCCGAAGCGGGCCAGCGCCGGGTTCGGCTTCACACCGGCGGTCCACACGATGGTGTTGGAGTCGACCTCGAGGCCGTTCTTCAGCACCACGTGGCCGTCCACGCAGGAGTCCATGGAGGTGGAGAGGTAGACCTCGACCCCACGGCTCTCCAGGTGCTCCTTGCCGTACTGGCCGAGCTTGGGGCCGACCTCGGGGAGGATCTTGTCGGCTGCGTCGACGAGGATGAAGCGCATGTCCTCGCGGGACACGCTGCTGTAGTACTTGGCCGCGTCGCGGGCCATGTCCTCGACCTCACCGACGGTCTCCGCACCGGCGAAGCCGCCGCCGACGAAGACGAAGGTCAGTGCCTTGCGGCGGACCTCCTCGTCCGTGGTGGAGTCGGCCTTGTCGAGCTGCTCGAGGACGTGGTTGCGCAGGCCGATGGCCTCCTCGATGCCCTTCATGCCGATGCCCTGCTCGGCGAGGCCGGGGATCGGGAAGGTACGGGAGATCGCGCCGAGCGCGATGACGAGGTAGTCGAAAGGCAGCTCGTACGCCTCGCCGACCAGCGGGGCGATCGTGGCGACCTTGCGGTCCTGGTCGATGGTGGTGACCCGGCCGGTGAGGACCTCAGCCTTGGGCAGCACGCGTCGCAGCGGTACGACGACGTGCCGAGGCGAGATGCTGCCGGCGGCGGCTTCGGGGAGGAAGGGCTGGTACGTCATGTACGAGCGGGGGTCGACGACCGTGACGGTCGCCTCGCCGTAGCGCATCTTCTTGAGGATGCGGCGAGCTGCGTACAGGCCTACGTACCCGCCCCCGACTACGAGGATCCTGGGACGCTCCGTGGTGCTCATGGCATCGAGTATCCACCCGCTCGGAGGGGGTCGCTCGTGCGCCCCTTCACAAGCTTGGGTGGGGGCTCTGCTACACTGCCCGGCCCTCGTGACGGAGGTCATGTCACAGCAGGGAACCGCGGGGCCTCACGAGGCGTTGTCAAGGCCTCGTGAGCTGCCCCTCAGTGGCATCGCAGGGGTTGAACCACCCACCCCGCATCGGGGACTTCCGTCCCGCCGTCCAGGGTCCGACAGAGACCCTCCAGGGACCACCGCCCCCTCCCGGCGGGCCCGGCTGCAGGAATCCATGCCCTACCGGGCGGATTTCCTTGTGAAGAACTTCACGAAGTTTCTCGACGGGCCGCCGCCGAGGGGGTTTTCCGGCCCCCTCGGGCGCGCTCAGACGATATAGGAAGCGCTCAAGCGATCGACAGAGCGATCCCGTCGAGGATGTCGTGCTCGCTGACGACGACCTCTTGTACGCCGACCCGCTCCATGATCGAGAGCAGTACGAGGGCGCCCGCGCCGATGACGTCGACGCGGCCCGGATGCATCACGGGGATGGCGGCGCGCTCGTCGTGCGTGGAGGAGAGCAGCCGCCGGGTGATGGCGGCGACCTGCTCGTACGAGATACGCGAGTGGTGGATCGACCCGGAGTCGTACTCCTCGAGGCCCAGCGCGATGGCGGCGACGGTGGTGACCGACCCGGCGAGCCCGACCAGCGTGCGCGCCTCCTTGAGCGGCACCGTCTGCTCGGCGAGATCGAGGGCGGCCTCGATGTCGGCACGGATGGCGTCGATCTGACCCTGCGTCGGAGGATCGCTGACCACGCCGTCCTGTACGAGGTGGCGCTCGGTCATCCGTACGCAGCCGATGTCGACGGACCGGGCGGCACGCACGTGCTCCTCGCCGACGACGAACTCGGTGGAGCCGCCGCCGATGTCGACGACCAGGAAGGGCTTCTCCAAGTGGTCGCGGCCGACGAGTTCCTTGGTCGCGCCGGTGAAGGAGAACTCGGCCTCCTGGTCGCCGGTGATGACCTCCGGCTCGACCCCGAGGATGTCGAAGACGCCCCGGACGAAGTCGTCGCGGTTCTCGGCGTCGCGCGACGCGGAGGTCGCCACGAACCGCACCTTCTGGGCACCGAGGGCCCCTATCACCTCCGCGTACTCACGGCACGCGGCGAAGGTCCGCTCCAGCGCCTCGGGGGCCAGCCGCCCGGTCCGGTCGACGCCCTGGCCGAGCCGCACGATCTTCATCCGCCGGTCGAGCTCGACGAGCTCACCGTCGGGACGGACGTCGGCGACGAGCAGCCGGATGGAGTTGGTACCGCAGTCGATGGCGGCGACACGGGTCATGGACTCTGATCTCCTGTCGTGCTGAAACAGCCCGTCTGGGGGCACCTCCCAGCGTTGGCTGGGGGAGTTTGAGGACGAGGCCGTCAAGGCCGAAAGCGGGGGTCCGGGGGCGCAGCCCCCAGGGGACGGGAAGGGCAGGGGCGGCGGGGGCGATCACTCCTCGGCAGACACCACGCACGCCCCCTTGCGCCACCACTCGGGAAGCATCGCGATGGCCTCGTCACCGAGCGGATTCACGCCCGGGCCGGCGGCCAGCGAGTGCGCCACCAGCACATGCAGACACTTCACCCGGTCCGGCATGCCGCCCGCGCTCGGGAAGCCCGCGAGCTCCTCGATCTCGTCGCGGCGCCGGATGTAGTCCTCGTGCGCCGCACGGTACGCGGCCGCCAGCTCGGGATCGGTGGCCAGCCGCTCCGTCATCTCCTTCATGACGCCGTCGGCCTCCAGCGTGCCGATCGCGGACGCCGCCCGCGGACACGTCAGGTAGTACAGCGTCGGGAACGGCGTACCGTCCGGCAGCCGCGGCGCCGTCTCGACGACGTCCGGCTGTCCACACGGGCAGCGGTGCGCGATGGCCCGCAGCCCGCGCGGCGGCCGGCCGAGCTGCTGCTTGAATGCCTCGACGTCCGCGTCGGTCGGCTCGGTGCGCGGGGTGGGCGGCGGGGGGGTTTCCATGCCGTGGCTTGCGTCTTTCAGTAGTCAGGTGCGGGAGTCAGATGCGGGGTCGTACAGGGGTTCGCGGGCGGGGTCGGGCGGGTGCCGTTCAGTTGCCGGAACGGTCCGCCTTGTCGACGCCGTCCCAGACGTTGGAGTACCAGGGACGGTTGGCCGCCCCCTGGGCCGTACGCGTCTGCTTCGCGGCGCTCGGGTCGACCACGATGTAGCCGGTCTCGCCCGGCAACACATAGTGCAGCCGCTCCCGGATGCGCTGCTCCGCGTACGCGTCGTCCTTCCAGCGTGCCTTGAGGTCGCGCAGTTGCTCGACCCGTTCGCGCGCCTGCTGCCGCTGCCGCTCCAGATCCTCTATCTCGGCGCGCTGCGCGACGTACTGCCTTATCGGATACGCGAGCGCGACGATCAGCGAACAGAGCACCAGCGCCAGCAGCGCGGCACGGCCGGTGAGCCGGGAGCGGCGGGCCTGGCGCCGGGTCTGGGAGCGGTAGACACGGGCGGCGGTCTGCTCGCCGAGCAGCCGCAGCCGGGTCGCGGTGGAGAACCGGTCCCGGTCCTTGACGGCCATGTGCCCCGCCTCCCCATCACGTGCGTACGTCCCCGCACACGGTACGGGACCGAGTACGGGGACGTACGTACGACTGGCTAGACCGGCGTCTGCCGGGCCGGCTCAGCCCTTGAAGCGCGGGAAGGCGCTGCGGCCGGCGTACACCGCGGCGTCGTCGAGGATCTCCTCGATGCGCAGCAGCTGGTTGTACTTGGCGACGCGCTCGGAGCGGGCCGGGGCGCCGGTCTTGATCTGGCCGCAGTTGGTGGCGACGGCCAGGTCGGCGATGGTGACGTCCTCGGTCTCGCCGGAGCGGTGGGACATCATGCACTTGAAGCCGCTGCGCTGGGCCAGCTCGACGGCGTCCAGGGTCTCGGTCAGGGAGCCGATCTGGTTGACCTTGACCAGCAGGGCGTTGGCGGCGCCCTCCTCGATGCCGCGGGCGAGGCGCTCGGGGTTGGTGACGAACAGGTCGTCGCCGACCAGCTGGACCTTGTCGCCGAGCTTGTCGGTGATGACCTTCCAGCCGGCCCAGTCGTCCTCGAACAGCGGGTCCTCGATGGAGACGAGCGGGTAGGCCGCGACGAGCTCCTCGTAGTACTCCGTCATCTCGGCGGCGGAGCGCTCCTTGCCCTCGAAGAGGTACTTGCCGTCCTTGTAGAACTCGGAGGCGGCGACGTCGAGGGCGAGGGCGATCTGCTCGCCGGGGGCGTAACCGGCCTCCTTGATGGCCTCGAGGATGAGGTCGAGGGCCTCGCGGTTGGAGCCGAGGTTCGGGGCGAAGCCGCCCTCGTCGCCGAGGCCGGTGGCCAGGCCCTTGGCCTTCAGCACCTTCTTGAGGGTGTGGTAGACCTCGGTGCCCCAGCGCAGGGCCTCGGAGAAGGACTCCGCGCCGATCGGGGCGATCATGAACTCCTGGATGTCCACGTTGGAGTCGGCGTGCGAGCCGCCGTTCAGGATGTTCATCATCGGCACCGGCAGCAGGTGCGCGTTCGGGCCGCCCAGGTAGCGGAAGAGCGGCAGGTCGGAGGCCTCGGAGGCGGCGTGGGCGACGGCGAGCGAGACGCCGAGGATGGCGTTGGCGCCGAGCGAGGACTTGTCCGGGGTGGCGTCCAGGTCGAACATCGCCTGGTCGATCAGGCGCTGCTCGGTGGCGTCGTACCCGACGAGCTCCGGGCCGATCTGCTCGATGACGGCGAGGACGGCCTTCTCGACGCCCTTGCCGCCGTAGCGGTTGGCGTCTCCGTCGCGGAGCTCGAGGGCCTCGAACGCACCGGTGGACGCACCGGAGGGGACGGCGGCACGACCGGTGCTGCCGTCGTCGAGGCCGACCTCGACCTCGACCGTGGGGTTGCCTCGGGAGTCCAGGATTTCCCGGGCTACGACGACGTCGATGGACGGCACGAGCATCTCCTTCTGGGATGTGACGCTGGAAGTGCGGGGCTGTATGTCTTTGGCCTTGCGACAAGAGCCTATCCGGCTCCGGGGCGACGGCCAGCCGACCGACCGGCCCGTGGACAAACTGAAAGCAAATTGTTTCTGAACGGAACAAAGGCGGGTGGCATCCCGGCGGCTACGGGCACGCAACGGGACGAACCTCGCCCCGGCACGCGGGGGGACACGCGCCGGGGCGAGGGGCTGGAGAGATCTGCGGGAGATCTATGGGAGAGCGGTCCTTCAGCCGAGGTGGAGCTGCTGGCCCGGGTAGATGACGTTGCAGTCCTGGACGACGTCCTTGTTCAGCTCGAACAGCTTCTTCCAGCCGCCCTTGACCTTGCGGCCCTTGGCGATCTTGCTGAGGGTGTCGCCCTTCACGACCTTGTACTCGCCGTCGCCCTTCTTGACCTTCTCGCCGGTCGGGGTCTCGACAGTCGCGGTCGAGCCGCTGCCCTCGGAGCCGGAGGCGGTCTGCTCGTCCGTGCTCTGCGTGGTCTTGCTCGACTCGGTCGCACCCGACTCGGTCGCGCTCTCGCTCGACTTCTGCTGAGTGCTGTCGCTCTGCTGAGCGGTGGCGGAGTCCGTGGTGGTCGCGGTCGAGCCGCCCTCGTACGGGGTGCTGGAGAGGTTCACGCCACAGGTCGGCCAAGCGCCCTTGCCCTGAGCCGCGAGGACCTTCTCGGCGACGGTTATCTGCTGCTCCTTGGTGGCCTTGTCGGCCGTGGCGGCGTACTGCGTACCGCCGTACGCGGCCCACGTGGAGGCCGAGAACTGCAGACCGCCGTAGTAGCCGTTGCCGGTGTTGATGGACCAGTTGCCGCCCGACTCGCACTGGGCGACGGCGTCCCACTCGGTGGCGGTGGCGGCGGAGGCGGAGCCGGCCGCCATCAGCGGGGCGACGATGGCGACACCGGTGACACCGGCGAGCGAAGCGATGCGAGAAGTCCGGTTGAGCACGGACGCGCGGCGGTGCTTGCCCTGGCTGGAACGCAGCATGGAGTGATCCCCTCACCGACGCCTGCGAGGTGAGCTGTCGGGTTCGGGCGGTAGGGGTATCCCGTGCTCCTTGAGAGCTTCGGGAAGAGTTGCCCGGTCGCGGCTTTCGTTGCGCGCGACTTCACCCCAAGCCGGTTCTGGCCGCAGTCAGCCGGCACCATGTGTGCTCAGCTACTCAACGGCCGTTGCCGGCGCAAACCTTGGGTCCCCCGCTCCTGCCTACGGCGCTGAACGCGACGACTGAACCCGCATGGCCGTCGGCAGGATTCGGCGTGACGACCGCGAGTGCCCGCTGTGGCGAGCGGTCACGACCGTAAACATCCGCTGGAGTGGATTTCAAAGACGATCAGGGCTTCTGAGACTCATCTCTCACTCCCGCCAAAACGGACAATTAGCCCTGAACTATCGCTATTTATCGGCCGATTCGAGGCCGAGATCCAGGGTCTGACCGGGGAGGATGAGGTCGGGGTCGGCGCCGACGCTCTTCTTGTTCTCCTGATAGAGAGCAGTCCATCCGCCCTTGATGTCATGGGCGTCGGCGATGGCCCAGAGGTTGTCGCCGGTGCGCACGGTGTACGAATCGTCCTCGCCGCGGCCCGCTTCGGAGCGCGAGGCATGGCGGCCGGAGGGGTCGGAGGAGCGCGTGTCCGTCAGGCCCTCCTGGGCGCTGTCGCCGCGATGCCGGCCCGTTCCCGCGCTTTCGGACGACGACTCGCCAGACTCGGCGGGGTCCGCGGTGGCCGAATCGGAGGACGAACCACCGTCGGCCTTACTAGACTTATCGGACTTGCCCGAATCGCCCCGATTGCTCCCCTTCGATTCGCCGGAGGCTGCCGAGTCAGTGGTGGAGTCGTCGGTCGATTCGTCGGAGGCCGAGTGCTCCGCCGCATCCGAGGAGCCGGACGACGCCTCGGACGACGAACCGGACGCGTCCTTCGACACACCCGTGTCGACGTCCGCCGCGGCCTCACCCTTGGTGAGACCGACGAGCAGGGAGCAGGTCGGCCACGCCTTGGGCCCCTCGTCCGCGAGGACCTTCTCGGCAACGGCTATCTGCTGCGAGCGGCTCGCCTGATCCGCGCTCGGGGCGTAGTCGAGGCCGCCGTGGTTCTCCCAGGTCTCCTGCGTGAGCTGCAGACCGCCGTAGTAGCCGTTGCCCTCGTTCGCGCTCCACGCGCCGCCGCTCTCGCATTCGGCGAGGTGGTCCCAGGTGGTGGTGTCCGCGGCGACGGCGCTGGTGGCGCCGAGCAGCGGGATCGCGATGGCCGATCCGGTCACCCCCGCCGCGACGATGAGGGCCGGAGCCTGGCGGGGGCGACGGTGTCGGCCGTTCCCGGAGAGCATGCGGTTGCCTTTCGCGGTCGGGACTTACCCGGCCGACGGAGCCAACCGGGCAAGATTGGGGTGACTGGGACAGTTGATGCCCGAGTCGACGGTGAACGTAGCGGGAGTCGAACGCCTGTCACAAGTCAATGCAGCGCAGATCACGTGAAAGTCACAAGGTTGACGGTGCGTCAGCTAGAGCTTCCGGAATGCTACTGACGAGTTGGGCTACGGCCGCGGAGTGAAGCGCACCGGCAGCGTTCGCAGCCCCCGCATGATGAGCCCGCCGCGCCACCGCAAATCGGCAGGATCCGCATCGAGTTGCAGGTCAGGAAGGCGCGTCAGCAGCGTGGCGAGAGCCGTCTGGCCCTCCAGCCGGGCGAGCGGCGCGCCCAGGCAATAGTGGATGCCGTGCCCGTATCCGAGGTGCTGGTTGTCGCGCCGGGCCAGGTCGAGGGTGTCGGGTTCGGCGAACCGCTCGGGGTCGCGGTCGGCGGCGGCGAGTACGACGAGGACGGGGTCGCCGGGCTCGATGTGCTGCCCGCCGATCGTGAGCGCCTCGGTGGCGAACCGCCAGGTGGCGAGCTCCACCGGCCCGTCGTAACGGAGGAGTTCCTCGACCCCCGTGGCGAGCAGGTCCGTCTCGCCCGCGGCGAGGGACTTCTGCAGCCGCTCGCGCTGGACGGGGTTGCGCAGCAGCGCGTACGTGCCGTTGCCGATGAGGTTGACGGTCGTCTCGAACCCCGCGAAGAGCAGGATGAACGCCATCGCGGCCGCCTCGTTCTCGGTGAGGTGCTCGCCGTGGTCGGAGGCGCGGATGAGCCCGGAGATGAGGTCGTCGTCGCCGTCCTGGCGCAGGCCTTCGCGCTTGCGGTGGATCAGCTCGGCGAGGTAGCCGCGCATCTTCTTCACGGACCGCGCGACGCCTCCGCGCGGCCCGCCGCCGTGCCGGATCATCATGCCCGCCCAGTCCCGGAAGTCGTCCTGGTCCTCGCGGGGGACGCCGAGCATGTCGCAAATGGCGTAAATGGGGAGGGGAAAGGCGAACTCGTGGATGAGGTCGGCGGTCCCTCTGGCCGCGAACTGGTCGATGAGGCGGTCGGTGAGCTCCTGCACGCGCGGCGCGAACTCGGCCACGCGGCGCGGGGTGAACGCCTTCGACACCAGCCGCCGCAGCCGCGTGTGGTCCGGCGGGTCGATGTTGAGCAGATGCGTCATCAGTTCCGCCTTGCGCTCTCCGGGGATACCCGTCTTGCCCTTCGCGTGCGCGGGCTCGTCGTGGTGCGCCGGGTTCTTCGACAGCCGCTGATCGGCGAGCGCCTGCCGCGCGTCCGCGTACCGGGTCACCAGCCAGGCCTCGACCCCGCTGGGCAGCCTGGTGCGGTGCACGGGCGCGTGCTCGCGCAACCAGGCATAGGCAGGGTAGGGGTCGGCGGCGAACTCCCAGCTGAAGAGTTCGGGAAAGGCTTCCTCTGCGGGAGCGGGCCCCTTTTCGGGGGCCCCGGCCGGGTTCTGATCGTGCACGTCTCGACCGTAGCCGCAGTACGCGGTGGGGAGGGACAGCGGGCGGGGCTCGCCCATGGGGCTGCGGGCGTCGGCCCGGCCGCGGGACGGCGGGCGTCGGCCCGGCCGCGGGCTGCGGGCCGGACCGTGGCGGTCGGCACGGTCCATGGGTCTGCGGACCCGACGGCCGCCGCAGGCACGCATCGGTGCGGCGGCGAGCCGACCGCACCCGCTCCCGCCCCGGCCCCGCCCCGGCGGCGTGGCTGCTGAGGCGTCGATCCACATGGCGCCGGCTCGCCCGCCGGACGGCGCTCAGCCCGTCGGCCGCTCCGCCGCGCGTATCGCGTCGCGGTACGAGCGGGCCGCCGCGCGCAGTGCCGTCTCCGGGTCGACGCCCTCCGCTTCGGCGCGGGCGGCCAGCGCCAGCAGTTCGTACCCGATGCCGTCGCCGGTGGGGAGGGGGACGTCGAGCCCGGCCGTGCGGGTGCGGGACGCGAGCTTGGCTGCGAGCGCGAGGGCGGGCTGGTGCAGCGGGATGCCCTCGGTCACGGATGTGCGCTGCTTCTCCACCGCCTTGGTGCGCAGCCAGTGCGCCTTGACGTCCTCGGGCGTCTCGGCGGTGTCGTCGCCGAAGACATGGGGGTGACGGTGGATGAGCTTCTCGACGATCGTGCCGGCCACGTCGTCGATGGAGAACGGCTCCGTCCCGTCCTCAGGACGGCCCTCCTCGGCGATACGGGCGTGGAAGACGACCTGGAGGAGCACATCACCCAGTTCCTCGCGCAGCTCGGCGCGGTCGCCCGACTCGATGGCCTCGACGAGTTCGTACGCCTCCTCGATGCCGTACTTGGCGAGGCCCTGGTGCGTCTGGGTGGAGGACCAGGGGCATTCCGCACGGATGCGGTCCATGACCTGGACGAGGTCGAGGAGGCGGGCGCCCGGCAGGTCGTACGAGCCGGGGAGCAGCTCCAGTTCGGGCATCTGCACGCGGCCCGAGCCGGCCAGCCGGGCAAGGCCGTCGGTCAGCCGCGGCTCGCCCTCCCCCGTGGCCACGACGGTCACCGTCCGCCCGCCCGCACAGGCGTCCACCAGCTCCTGGGCCGTGGGGGCCGTCTGCTCGACCTCGATGCCCGCGTCCCGCAGATACGGGAGCTGCGGGTGCGCCGCGTCCGCACACAGCACGCGGTCGGCCGTGCGCAGGGCCTGCCAGGCAGGCCAGGACAGCAGGCCAGGCGCGACGCGATGGCTGGTGGTGAGCAGGACGATGCGGCCGGGGTCCTCAGAGCTGGTTGCGTTCACGCATCGAACGTAACCCACGCCACCGACATAGCCCCGGGCGCCGGGAGTACGGAGGGGCCGGACGGTCGGGCCGTGCCTCCGTACTCGGCTGCGGCAACGCCTACGCCTGCTTTTTCCCCGCCGCCGTCACCTCGCGGATCCACGGCGTCTTGACGTCCGCACGCCCGTTCTTCTGCACGTCCCAGGTGCCGTACCGCGGGTTCAGATCGATGTCGAGCGCCTTCGACGCGTCGGACAGGGCCTTCAGGAACGTGTCCTGGCCCGTCGGCGTGTTCATGTCGGCACCGAGCCGATTCGCGAGCTCCCGGGCCTCGAGCTCGGTACGCAGGCTCTCGTCGACGCGTGCAGGGGCGATGTTGTACTGCTGCAGCCAGACCGCCTCCAGCTGCTTCGAGCCGCCGGCCTGCTGTTCGAGGCCCGTCCGGGCGTCCTGGATCTGCTTCGGCGTGATCTCCACCCCGGCGTCGGTGGCGGCGCGGTGCACCACCCGGTCGAACACCAGGCTTTGGAGGGTGTCGCGGGCGAGGCCGCCGGTACTGGCGAGGGCCTGCGCGTACTGCGTGTCGTCCGAGGTGGCGGCCCGCTGGGCGTCCCGTACCTCGGCCACTCGGCTGTCCAGCTGCGCGACCGTGATCCGGTCGCCGCCGACGACGGCCGCGGCCCCGGGCCGTGCATCGTTTCCGCAGGCGGTGAGCAGCGGGGTTGCGGCAAGAAGAGCCACGGAGGAGACGGCGAGCGCGATGCGGCGACGGCGGTGCAAGGAAGCCTCCCGAGGAGATTGTGCGGCGGTGCACAAAGTCTTGCGGTGATCGATGGTAGGCAGTGGCTGTGTTCTGGGCCACCCCTTCCCACGCACTTCGTGCAGGGGATGCCCCAGAACCAACGATTCGCCGCGCGTTACGGCACCCCGGCGCCCACGTCGTCCTCGTCCTCGCCCTACCCCTGCGCGTCGACCGCCCGCTCGACCGCCCCCGCGATCTCGGCCCGCAGCCCGTCCCCGGTCTTCGTGACGGTGACGTTCCCGGGCCGGGCGCTTCCGCCCCGCCCGGTGCCTGTGCCTGTGCCGGAGTCGGCGTCCGCGCCCACGAGTACGAAGCCCACCTTCTGGTACTGGGGCGCGGCCTGGGCCGCGGCCTTCACCTCGGGACTGCCCGTCGCGACGACGACGTCGCAGGAGCGCTGCAGCAGCCCGTTCAGATACGGCCGCGCGTTGGCCGTGGACTGCTCACCCGTCACCGGTGCGTAGCTCACGCGCGCGTGCGTCTTGAGCGACGCGTCCTGCATGCCCTGCCAGACCTCGGCGGCGGTGGTCCCAGACGTGATCCCCTTCTTGCCGGTCAGCAGGCAGGCGTCGACCTCCGTGTAGTGCCGCGCCCGGGTGTCCGGGATCGGCGGCCTGCCGTCGTCCTGGAAGACGAGGAACCCCGTGACGGCCACCGCGGCCACCACCACGAGGGCGGAGGCAGTGACGGTGATCTGCCGGCCGCTCAGCGACCTGAGCCGGAGGACGGCGCCACGCGCGCGTGCGGCGACGCGCGACAGCTGCGCCGTCTCGCTCGCCGTCTTCGCCCGCTGTGCCTGGAGCACCTGTCTGACCCGCTTGGCCACCTGTCCGGCTCGCTTCTCTCGTTACTTCTTGCTTCTCGGCCTGCGGCGGCCGCCGACCCTGGTGCGGCAGGTCCGGTTACCGGTACCTGGGGCGTCCCATGCGGCGGGGCCAGACCGTCCAGGCGTGCACCGAGGCTCCCGCCATCGACATCAGGATCAGCAGCGTGTCGTCGGCGAACGCCATGCCGTGGGTGGTCTCGGGCGTCAGAGCGAGCTCCAGGACCCATGCCACCAGCACCGCGCTGAAGACTCCGAAGGCGCCCCAGTCCGCGCGGCCGCCCCGCCTCAGCGCGATCACGAGCGAGGGAACAGGGCACAGCAGCCCCAGGCTGACGACGGGAAGCGCCGCGAGCCCCGCCCGGACGGCGACCGGCCCCAGCACCGGCACCCTTTCGACCCTCATTCCCTGCTCCTCCTGCTCCTCCTGCTGCTGCGGGGCTCAGCCGGTGATGGCCACCGGCGCGTCCCAGGCGTCGCGGTCGACGGTGATCGTGTAACCGCCTCGCGACTCCTTGCTGTTGACCAGGTACTGGTGGCCGCGGTGGTGCCCGGTGTAGAGCGTCGAGCTGAACGGCCAGTCGCTGGTCGTGGTGTTGACCTTGTCCCACTTGGCGTACCAGAGGTTGCCCGGCAGGTTCGTACGGTCGGACGCGGTCGCCACCGCCTTCGCGCTGGAGCTGCTGAAACCGTAGAGACCGCTGCGGTACTGCTTCGCGTTGACGGCCTTGTGCCAGGCGCGCACATAGGTCAGCACCGCGTCGTTGCAGGACGTGTTGGTGGTGTCGTACGGCTCCATGTCCAGGTAGAGCCCGCTGCCCGCCTTCATGCCGAGGGCGGACGCCTTGGCGACGGCGTCCGCGCCGTCGGCGGCACCCTGCGAGGCGGCGGTGCTCGCGCTGATCGTCTCGGGGCTCGAGCCGGTCTGGCAGGGCGGCTGGGCCGCCACGTAGATCGGAATGAGCTTCCAGCCGACCGAGCTGACGGACTTCACCCAGGAAGCGGTGAGGTTCGGCTGCGAGCAGCCGCGGTTCTTGCCGCCCACGTACACGGCGGCGGCGCCGTAGAAGCCGGTGTGCCAGGCCTTCATCGCGGACAGGGATGGCGCGGCGCAGGTGTCGAAGGCACGGCCCGTGTAGACCTTGGCCGCCGGCCAGCTCGTCGTGGTGGCCAGGGAGTTCTGCGCCGCGATGCCCGCTCCCGCGAGCACTGCGGCACCTGCCGCGGCCCACGCGATGTAGCGACGCTTCCTAGACACCCGATGGCTGGACATCCCCACCCCATTCACGACACGAGATCGACTGCGAGAGTCGACTTCGCGAACCGACTACGAGAGAACTCCCGGCACGCGACTTGCACCGGGCACGCCGCACACCGGCCGTGCCGGGCGCAAAGCGGATCGAACCGTAACCGACGGCTTCGGGCCGGTCGGGAAACATCGCATCTTGATCGCCACAAGAATCCCCCAAGGCACAGCAAAGCCAGGGGTGTCGCAGTGGTCAGCTGCCGTCTCCCGCGGGTGTACGCCGGGTTCGCCGCTGGATCCGGACGGCGGGCCAGGCCAGCCCGGCGGCGATGATCCAGAGGAAGACGGTCAGGCCGGCCCATTCGCCCGTGGTGGTCTCCGGATCCGTGGCGCCGAAGACGGTGTAGGCGACCGCGACGAGGGACCAGAGGCCCGCGAGCACCCCGAACACGACGAGCCCCGCCGTCTGCGCGCCCGTGCGTCGCGGGCGCGCCGGCTGTCCGGACCGGGCCGCCCCTGCTGCAGCAGCCGCGGAGCCGCCGGCCGTGGCTCCCGCGTCGGCCTTCGGCGGTGTCTGCCGGGGCGGCAGCCAGACGGTGGCGGACGGGTGCACCGCGGCGTCGATGGTCGCCATCGTGTGGGCGTCGATCCCGTACAGTGCCGGCTCCACGTGTACGGCCAGGCCGTCGGTGCCAACGAGTTGGCGCCCGCCGTCGGGCCAGCTCAGCTCGGCGGCGCACGCGCGGTAGAGCACCGTGATCGTCTGCTTCCCCGTGGTCAGGCTGACCCCCTCGTCCCCGACGACCAGCGCCGAACCGTCCTTGCGTACGGAGGGGAACTGCTTCCCGGCGACGGTGTGGGCGGAGCTGGTCGGGGCCGCCGCGTACCCGGCCCAGTCGGCCCTGTGGCCCGAGGGCACCTGCATCAGCGCCGTCCCGGCGGCCTCGAGCGCGACCGCGTGCAGATGCGCCGGTGTCACAGCCCATAGCTCGGCCCTCAGTTCGTCGGTACCGCGGAGCGTCCGATGCGCGAGGAGGTCCTCGGCCGCGCCGGGCAGCCGCCGTACCGCCCCGTCGGGGGCCGTCAGCGCCCCGTCGCGGCGGGTGCGTACCGCCTCCAGGTCGGCCTGCTCGATCCGGCCGGCCTGGAGCCCCGCCAGGACGTCGACGAAGCCGCCGAGTACCGCGTCCTGCTTGGCGGGCAGGGCGTCCGCGAAGGCCGTGACGATCGCGAAGCCGTCCCGGCGCGACTCGTAGGAGGTCGCGGCCGTGTAGGAGTAGCCGCCCTCCTGGCGCAGCGCACGCGACAACTCGCGCTCCAGGACTCCCGAGTACAGCCGGGCCGCGGTGGTGTCCGCCGTCACACAGTCCAGCAGCACACCGCCCGTACCGTCCGAGAAGTAGGCGGGGCTCTCGGAGAGGGCGGAGGTGACCGCCGGCATGGGGCGGCGGACGCCGGCGGGCAGCTTGAGCGTCAGCCCGGCCGGGAGCCGTTCCCCGGCGACCCACAGCACGGCGTTGTCCCGGGTGAACCAGGCCTCCGCCCAGTGCCGTACGTCCTCCGGGCGCAGCTGCCGTACGCCCCACTCCGGATAACTGGGCAGGCCGTAGCCCTGTGCCCCGTAGCGCCACAGCGGGAGCAGACCGGGGTCGCGACGGGACTCCTCGGTGCGCAGGATCTCCTTCTCGGTCTCCAGGCGCTCCATCGGCAGGTCGGCCAGCGAGGTGCACACGCCGTCCAGGTAGGCGACGATCTCGTGCTCGGCGCCCTCCACATGGAAGTGGGTGAACGCGGCCGTGGTCGCGCCGTTGAAGTGGTAGTCGGCCAGGCCCTGGCGGTGCAGCGCCAGATGCTCCACCAGGTGCGTGATTCCGGCCCGGCTCAGCGTCTCGTCGGCGACGCCGACGCGGAAGACCAGCCCGGCGCGCATCGGTCCCGCGGAGTACGCGAAGAGGGTGGGTATGCCGTCCACCTCGGTGGAGTGGATGGTCTGGCTCATGGTTCAGCCTCTCGCGAGTGCGGCGGCACGGTGTCTGGTGAAGGCCTCCGTGGGATCGCCGAGGTAGTTCCAGGGGAATTCGGACGCCAGGTTCCCCATGGCGCGGAAGTGGACGGCGGCGCTCTCCGTGTCCCCGATGAGGGAGAAGAGCGCGGCGAAGGTGCCCTGGACGCTGACCCACCCGTAGGGGCGCTGGAAGGCCGGGTGGAGCACGGACCGCTGGGCGGCCTCGATGAGTTCGGACCGGACATAGGCCTGGCGCAGGTACTCGGCCCGCTTGTCCTTGTTGCGGAGGTCGAGCCAGTGCTCGAGGTGCGCCTCGGCCACCAGTCCGCCGTTCAGGGCGCCTTCGGGGGCGTTCAGCATGCACTCGCGGGCGAACCCGTGCGCCGCTTCCCAGCTGCCGCTCCATTTGGGACACAGCTGCTGCAACAGGCGTGCCTGGCCGGAGAAATGGGCCGGGTGGTAGGCGGCGAGCCGGTCGTATCGGCGCCGCGCCTCGTTCTGCCCCAGCTGGAGTCCCCGCGCGGTGTTGAGCCGCTCGGCCCAGGCCGCGTCGTGGGACGGGTCGAGGGCGGTGGCCCGGATGAGCAGTTGCTCGGCCCGCCGCAGGTACTCATGGAACTGGGCGAACTGCTCCCTGCTCACGCTCTCGGCGCGGCCCTCCGTCCTGATCTCCCAGCCGATGCGTACCTCACGGGTTCCGAGGAGCGTCAGGGCGAAGACGTCGGTCGGTACCGCGGCCACGAGTTCGCGCAGGGGGTGTTCCACCCCCTGGACGTCGGCCAGCACACCGAAGGCGAAGCTCCGGTTGGTCCCGTGCGGAAGCCCGTCGACGTACTGGCGAACCGCGGCCCAGTCGTTCGCGGCGGCGGCCTGCTCCAGCCAGGCGGCCTCGGGGAACGCCGAGGCGAGCTCGAAGTCGGGGGGCGGCAGGGATGCGGCGGTTGGCATGAAGCGGATGGTAAATGGCACAGATGACCGGCTATCCGTGGCGACGAGGCGACCACGCGATGGACATAAAGGGGCATGTGGGGCCACTGGCTGTCGATTTGGCTTCGACTTGGGGCTGGTTTGGGTGTGCTTGACCCTGCCTTGATGCTCACTTGGCACCGCCTTGCCCTGAGCTTGCTTCTGGCCTGCACCTTGCGTGGAAGACTGACTGCGCGAGCGAGCGGCCCCTGAACCTGCCCCTGCACCTGCACCGCGGGAGCGGCCTGGACGGGAGCCCGCGTCGGGGGGCTGGGCGTGTTCGCCTCCCCGCACCTCCATGCGCTCCGCTGCGCGCCCACGAAGTGCTACGAAACCCGGCGGTTCGGGCACTTCTGTTGCGGCTCGCCTCGCACCACCCCCCACCCGCTCGGGACGCGCTCTGGTCACGTGCGTTCCTGGTTTATCCTGCCGCCTCCGCCTGGTCGGTCCGGCGGGTCGGCACGTACGACCCGTCGCCCACCGTCCCCTGTCCGTCGCCTGTCCGTCGCCCAACCCCGGAGTCCACCGTGGCACTCAACCCCCGCCGCAACCGCCAGCTGCTCGAGACCGCGGCCCCCTTGCTGATACAGGGCGAGCAGGTCCAGTTCACCACCCTGGCCGCCGTCGGTTCGGTGTCCGTGCGCAAGCAGGCCCTCACGGCGGCCGTGGTCGGCGTACTCAGCGCCGGAACGGTGATGGCGACTGTCACCCCCCACCCCATGTACATCGTCATGACCGACCAGCGCCTGCTGTTCTTCGACGGCACGAACGGCGGCAGGCCGGGCCGGCTCCAGATGAACCTGCCGCGCCCCTACGTCTCCGCCACGGAACCCAAGAATGGTTTCCTCGGCCTCACCGTGGTCACGCATCTGACCGTCGCCGGCCAGGAGAAGGGCCTGAAGCTCACATTCCCGGTCCAGAACCGCGGGGACGGCCGGCGGTTCACTTCGGTTCTGCCCGTCACTCGCTGAGGGCTTGCGGGGTCGGCGTAGACCGCCGGGCGCCTCCGCCTGGCGGCCGAGCGTCCCGCATGGAACCCGGGAAGCCGGGGGCTCATTGTTCGACCCATGTGTACCGATTCCACACCGCATCCCGGTCCTCGGCCTCCAGCAGAACTTGGACGCCCGTCTCCCGGGGCAGGAGACAACCTTTTGGCCAGGTGATCTCCTCACCGGCGGCGGTTATCACCACCTCTTCGGAGTCGCCGAAGATCTGGAGGTTGTAGAACGTCCGCTCCCGAAGTGCCGTGACCGTCGAGAAATCAGACTCGACAGTCACAATGACACAGTCGCCCTCACCATCGTCCAGTGTCAGCCCGAGGGATGCGGTCGCTGGAATCGATCGGTACACGTCCGCGAGGTCCGACAGAGGAACCTTCGAGTGCTGATACGAGGGATCCCAGACCTCGACGGTCACCACATTGGACATTCAGGCACCCTTCGCCTCACCCACTCGGTTCTGCCGCCGGCCATCAGCGCGAATGGACTGCGGATTACAGACGACCCACACAGATTTGCCGACTCGCGCGGACAGCCGCTATACCACTCCGGCCCGAAATCGACGAGGCATGGTCGGCGCGGCGTGCGCGCCGTACGAGCGCCGGCGGTCGCCGCGTGACCGGTGTTGTCCGATCACAGCGGCGGGGTGTCAAACACGGGCCACCTGTCACCTGTCACCTGTCACCTGTCACCTGTGGCCGTCGGGCCGCGGATTGCCTCACGGCCCTCCACGCCAGAGTGCATACCGGCAGAATCAATTGTTAGGCGCGATTATCTTGTGTCATGCTCGGCCGCATGAGCGCTGAGGACGCGCGGTACCAGGAAGACCTGAGGACGCCGACACTGATCGCCATCGCACGCCAGCAGGAGGTCATCCGCCAGGCGGAAGAGACGATGCGGCAGGAGCGGGAAAGGCTCGCCGAGCTCGTCTATGCCGCCACCACGAGGACTCCGGCCAACCCCATCCCGTACGGCCGCGTCGAACACGTCGCGCGACTGCTCGGAGTCAAACGCGACCGCGTCGCCAAGATCCGCGCCGCGGTGCGAAAGAGCCGAGCCAGGGAAGCGGAGCCGTATCCCGAGGCAGATGGCCCCGTAACCCCCTCGCTCCCCGCCGCAGCCTGACCGATCCGCGCCGCAGAGAGGAACCCGCCGCTCATGACCACCGCACCCCTCGGGGGCGGGACATCCGTTCCCCCGATGCCCGAGAGGAACCCGAAGGCGCTCCGCGCCGCCATCGCCCAGTACGCGCCGAAGCTCCTCGTCGACTTCGACCGGCACTGGCGACGGGACATCGCAGACGCCTACGACCTCGCTCCCGTCCCCGCCTTCATGGCCCGCTGGTGGAGCGAATACGCCCTCGCCCGTGACCCACAGCTCGAAGCCAGGGTCCACCATTTGGAGGACGAGGCCGCCCAGGAATCCGACTACGCCCGTGCGAAAGCCCTCATCGAAGAGGCCGGCCGCATCCGCCGTACGGCCGCGAAGACGGAGCCCGGCCAGTGACAAGCGAATTCATGGGGCCACCCTGGCAAGCCGACTGGACGAAGGAAGCCGACGACAACAGGAACGCCCTTCCCACCCAGGCCCGTGCGCTGGTCGACGCCGCACGCGTGGAGCTCGTCACCGCGAAAGACCCGTACTTCCGGGGCATCGACAGCGACCGCGATCTACCAGCCGGAATGAGCGTCGAACCCGTCCAGTCCACCCGCCCCGGCGGTGAGCACGTTCTCTACTTCGACCACGGACGCGGATGGCTGCGGTACCACTTCGTACCCCGCACCACCGATCCGCAGATCGTGATCGACGAGTGCTTCTGGCAGTAGCCCGGACGCCCCGCACTCCCCACCCCGGACTTCTCCCGCTCTGTGCTGTCGCCAACCCAACGGACGGTTTCGCAGGGACTCCGCAAGGCTTCCTGCGTGCCATCGGCGCCGAATTCGAGCGTGAGGCCAAGGGTTGGGTAGCTGTCCGTGAGCTGCCCCTCCCAGGCCGACCTGCGGAAAGAAACCCCCGGCTGCCCGAGGACCCCCTGGCAACTCGCCCGACTCATACCAAACCAGAGCGGACCGAATGCCCGGAACGGTTCAATATGAAAGAACGACACCTCAGGCATGGTTAAGTACTCGCCCATGACACCGCATGCGGATTACCCTGAACACTTACCGCCCCGGCAGCTTGTCACTGCCCGGCGAAATTCATCACCATTTCGCGCTGCATTTCAAGAGCACGTCGACAGTTTTCATTTTCACGTTCAGCGTCAGGGGTGACTCTTGGAATGCGCTCCTCGTTGAGGGCGGCCTCATAGCAAGACGACAGAACGCCAAGGACCTCCCGGCTGCCCAGTGGGCGATTTCGCAGGCAATCCGCATACTCGGACACGGCCATTACGAGCGCAGCGAGGCCTGGCGCTGGGTCTTGATCAACCAGCGCATGGAGGTTGTCGAAGAATTCCTCTTCATCCCGAACTGCGACACTGGAGCCAGGATCCTGCAAGTTCACTCTGAAGTCTCTCAGGGCAGCCCTGATGAAGTTGACAGTATGAGCGCGGAAAGATGCTTCAAACGAGGGATGAAAGCTTTCCACTGTAGCTTCGATGCAGCTGAGGGAAAGATCTCTTCGTCTCTCTTCTGACATACCAGAGATCGACGATTCCCAGCCTTCGCTTTCATAATCCCAGAGCAGCATCGCTACCTCTTGTCGCGCCTCGAATATTCAACTCTGGGCGGGTACTACTCCACCCGCACCCGCCCAGATTCAATCATCCCTTAACGTTCCCAGGGAGAGATTCTCGCCTGTTCAAAACCTTTTATCTTTGGAAAGCTTGCCACTCGCGCTGCGCAATCCTGTCTATTAGGACCGCAGAACGGACGCGACGCTGCCATCATGCCTTCATCCGGCAGGGTGCCATCCTCCACTGCATTCAACACGATTTGCTCTGCATCTGTCTGGAGACCCGGCACGGTGTGTTCAATCCCGTTGATGCGCTCGTACCCAAGCTTCTTCGCCAGGGCTCGCATCTCAGGAGTGGTCGCGTTGTTGCTCACAGTGTAGACGGAGCGCCCGCCCAGTTGACCTGTGGCCACAGTAATTCCTTGATCTGCTTTCTTGTTCCCAATGGTGGGCGGCTTCTGAGGATTACGGATCCCAGCGTCATGGATCGCCTCAGCGTCCCGCAACAACTGCCCAGGACTGCGCGGACACTCAACATCGTCGTTGTGGACGAGGACCGGAGTGTTCCCCGCCTCCACGTAGTACGTGTGGAGGGTGCCGATGGTGAGGTCGTACGTCGTGGTGTGCGCGTGGTAGAGGCGGACACCGGTGACCTCGGCCGTGCCGGTCGGGGTCTGGAGGACGTCTCCGGTGTGCGGGACAGCTTCCGCCCTCGTCACCTGAGTGCGACTGCGTCAGGGCCAGAACCCCCGTGCCGCCCGTCGGCTCGATGCCCGCCAGTCCGGGATCCGGAGGTGAACCCCCGCCTGCCATGGGAAACGGAGGGCAGGCGGGGGCTGTTGAGTCCCACTCCAGTGGTTCAGTACGGTCACTGCTGTAAGCGAGGGTCTACTCGCCGCAGGTCACGTGGGCTGATCGGTCACAACGCGGCGCAAGAAGCAGTGATCGGTGCGCGTTTGCGCAAGTACCCAGCCCTGTACACCCTTTGGGCAGCCGGAGGACCGGACGCGGCATTACAGTCGGCGGTGACGCAGAAGCCTCATAGATCACGCCACCATCCGGACCTGCCCAATCGTACGGACGCATATACCGGTACGAGGCACGCGGCTCATGCGTGAGCTCCCGACTCGGCGTCGTCGCTCTCGGCGTCCCCACCATCCTCGATGTCCGGCGCGGGAAGGCGCATGCCGCGTGACTCGGCGACCCGCAGAACGTCCCCCAGGCACTCGGCAAGCCGGACACCCGCGTACCGCACTTCGGCGTACGGCGACATGGGGTCGTCCAGCACCTTCCAGGCGTGACGAAGCACATCCGCGCCCATGGCCAGCTGCGCAGCTTCCACGTCGTCGGCCAGACGGGACACGTACCCGCTACTGCCCGACACGAGAAAACACGGCTTGCCTTCCGGCGACGACCACGGCAAGAGGCGGAGTGCGGTGACCGGATCCATCAGGCAGCCACCTCCCGCGCGCCGATCAGGTGCCGGTCGAGGTCGATCCGGCAGTCAGCGTGCACCAGGGCAAGCCGTCGCTGCCGCACACTCCCCTCCTCATGCACGACGACATACGGGCGCACCAGCGCCGTCGCGCCCCCGTCGATGGGGCCATCGATTCCGTACGGTGACCGGTGGGCGGGGAGGCACATTGCGTTGGAGTGGGTCGTGTCCAGCCGCCAGACGGGAGCCGAGTGAGCCGGGCGAGCACCGGCGCGGTGCCGCCCCGGCCCCGGAGAGAACACCAGCACCAACCATTTGGCGAGCCGGCGGATAAGGTCGTGCATGTCGACGCTCCTTCGCAGCGTTGGCCATGCCCCGGGAGGTCTGTCCACCTCGCCGGGGTCTTCCCGTTTCGACGATACCCGCAACTGCGTCCCCCTGCACCCTTCTGAATCCCTATGCACTCCACCGCGGCCGGACGCGTCCCAGCCCTGCATAGTGCGTGGGAGTGCGCCACGGTGGGAGCATGAGTGAGCTCCCGCGCTACGAGTACGTGAAACTCGCCGACGTCATCGCTGCTGACATCGCGTCCGGAAAGTTGCCGCTGGGGGCCGCGCTACCAGGTGAACGAGCCATGACGGAGTTGCACGGTGTGAGCATCGGCACCGTGCGTCGCGCCGTCGTGGAACTGCGGAAGCGAGGGCTTGTCGCGACCCTGCCCGCAAAGGGGACGTACGTCATCGCGACGCCCGAACCGCCAACCGCCATACCAGAAGAGGACTAGACCGCAGACTGACAGGAGAACCTGTCATCCACTGCCGCCCCGCTGCGCGCGGCCTTCCGGAGCGTACGGGGCTGCTTCGTGGGTAGCACGGCCGCCCGCCCGTCAAGGGACGGTACGGTTCCCGGCTGGCGGAGAGTCACCGGGGGCACTCGAGGAGGACGACGCCTCGTCCGTTGGTCGCCTCGGCGAGGCGGTGCCTGTCACCACCGCGCGCGGCCGAAGGTGGTGTTCTTGCTGTCGTGGCGTTCGGATAAGTTGCGCGGATGACTGCCATGGATCCGCTGGTGCCCGTCCTTGCCGGACTGGTCGTCGACGTGGTCTGGTTTCTTGAGAGCTGCGGGGACGACGAGGTGGATCCCGACTCCGCGGTGAAGATCATGGAGAGCGTGGGCTGGGTTCTGCAGCAACTGCCACCGGACCAGCGCGGCCGGTTCCTGGAGGCGCTCAGAGACTTGGCCGAAGCTGAGCCGAACCCGGGGCGGCGGGAGTTCCTGGAGTCATTTCCCTTCGCCTGCGGCTTGGTCGAGGATCGGGAAGCGTGAGCCGCTCCTCAACGTTCAGGCGGCAGGCAGCCGATCGAAACTGCCGAAATCGGCAGATCATCTGCGCCAGCCCTGGAAATCGAGGCTTGCGGGCCACCGCTTCCGACTGTGACCGCGGAATCGGAAATTACACAATCGGGTACCGTCACTCTCACTTGTTCGACGAATTCCCGGAAAGGAATTCCCAGAACGATGCGACCTCCGATCGACACCTGGGCCGGAGAGGTTGCCACGAGCCTGCGAACGATCCGCTCCGCATCATATTGAGCGACAATTCCCGAGAAAAAGATATCCGTCGCCCAACCGAAGTGGACCGTCTCCATTCCTTCGCCAAAGATCGAACGAATATTCCGCTGACTCATCCCGAGACGGGCGTCCCCGATCCGGTCGTTCAGGACCTCAAGCGGTTCGGACGACAACTCCGTTCTTTCACCGAAGAACGCAGGTGGCGCAGGGACTCCGCGCCTGAATACAGAAGCACTGCCGAACGAGTCCTCGGGATTGGGGCCCGACGACGAGAACAGACTGATGCCAGCCGTCTCAATGTTGTAGACCCCAAGGCTCCATTCAAATGCGCAGGACCGCTCAGTCAGGAGACGCAGTACGTCTCGGCCCGAACCCGCCAACAAATCGACATCCTCGAAAACCGGACGAGCAGGCGGCATCGCCTCAATGGCTTCCAGAGCACCATCGGGGCCGAATTCGAGCGTGAGGCCAAGGGTTGGGTAGCTGTCCGCGGGCTGGCTCTCCCAGGCCGACCTCCGGAAAGAAACCTCCGGCTGCCCGAGGACTTCCTGGGAACTCGCCCGACTCATACCGAACTGGAGTGGACCAAGCGCCCGGAGCGGTTCGACATGAAGGAGTGACACCTCAGTCACCCTGATACCGATTCAGGGCACGTGGTTCCACCCCTTGACTGCAGCCAACTCTTGAGCGGCTTGGGCATTAATTTCACCTGCGCGCATCGCAGCTTCCCGCACCTCGGCGACGACCCTGCCCGGCACAGCCGGAGAGCCCACCTCCAACTGTGCATTTCTCAATGCACTGAAGAATCTGTCGTGCACGCTCAGTTCGTTTGAAAGCAACGCCCCCGGTGAAGGCAGTGCATCACCACGTTTGGTTACAACCACGCGCTCCCCCGACAACATGAAATCCAGTGAGTCCAATACGGTCTCCACCGTGTTGGCCGCCATGTCAGCCTGTGCGAATTCCGGCCGGACAGCGCAGGACAGTGCGAGGCCAACGACGTCAAGCGAACGCGCCACGATGAACCCACAATCTCCGTCATCATCCTCATCGACGTCCTCGTTCTCTTCGAGCACCTCGAGGGCATCAGCGCAAGACTCTACATCAGCATCACCGCCAATGGCCGACCAGACGAGATCCATGGCATCCCGAGCCCATTCGCCGTCTTCGGCAGGACTCAACGAGATATACACGCCAAGCACACGTTCGGCAGCAGCAGCGCTAAACAGTGAGAGGATTGAGTCAGAGGCATTTTCAAGGAATGCGAAGTCTCGATACCGAGTCATCAGCCATCATCCCATCGGCGACCAGAAGAGCGTGAAGGGAGAATTTTGTTCCGCATGGCCACGGATACCTTCACCCCCGACCTTCAGCGTATCCACGTTCAACTCTTCAGGGTCAAGAATCCTGGGGAGGCACTCTCAGATCAAGGTTCTCCCGAAGGATCTCCCGCGCTCCCCAGACGACAGGAAGTCCGTTGCGCCCGGATACGCCTCCGACCTCCAGAGGCAGGTTGCGCAAATCACTCGGGATGCTGCACGCCAGAGCCGCCTCAATCTCTGCAAGCGCCTCCCCCCCTCGGCCCCGTGCACAGCAGCCTCCGGGGAAATGCCTTCGATTATCTCGGCCCACATGAGAGACCCCAGGCCCTTCCCTCGAACATCCCAGGCTCCTACCTAGCGAATCCATGGCGAGAATCTTTGGACAACTTAGTCAGCTTTCTGCCATCAGGGGTGGATCTGATTCACACAACCGCTCACCCGTTCCTCATCCACTCCTTCAGTGCCGGGTGGTAATGCATCGCGTCACTCCCGGCACCAATGCGGAGGTTGAACACCTCCTCCTTGGAGAGCGGATCGCCTGACGACAGAAGCTGGTCAGCTACAGCAACTTGACCGGCGGCCTCAAAGGCAAACCAGCTGCTCGATCAGGCGCCGCACCGCGCTGCCCTACCCGTGGGCCGCGTGCTTCACCACGTGGACCACGATTGGGCACCGCGTCCAGCGAGACGCTGTCCTTCTGCGCCGACGATGCCTGGTCAGCACGCCATGCCGCCACTTCAGTGGTCAGAGCCGTCAGACCGTCACATGCCGCACCCATTGAGCGTAAATGCGCGCCAGGTCGATCGACGGCTCGACCAGGTCAGCCCACTCCTCTCCCGCAGCAATACGAGAAGCGTCTTCCATCTGTCGATGGAATTCTCCCTCTGCCAATGCGGGGACATCCGGACTGTCGGAATCATCCTCCAAATAGCCTGCGATGGAATATGCAGCCAACAACACGTTGAAGGACTTCTCCGCGCTGTCCAAAGGGGCACACCAGGTTCGCAGGACGTAGTCAGCCAAAGACACGATGTCCATAGCCCAGGCGCCCCAACCAGGAAGCTCCTCGTGAGGATCTTCGTCAGGGCCAAGAAAATCACGTACACGACCGTCCAGAATCGACGGGTCGAGTACTCCAGAATCCTGTCGACCCTCTGCACGCATGGTCGAATATTCCTGAGTTGCATGAATCAGTTCGGTCATGGAAGCGAACTCGTCCGCGATCCTGCTGTCATCCATCAAATTGGCAGCCCGGACAAGGCAAAGGGTCGCCAACTGGCCTCGACCGAAGGGCGTCAGACCCTCAATGGCGGCAGCTGCACGCCCTCGATCGAACATCGCTATTCCCCTCAGTCCCAGACGAATTGGCTCTGCCCTGTCAGCTTGCTGCCATCAGGGGTAGATCTAATTCGACCCAGGATAGCAGTGCCATCACTTGGCCCAACCAATCGCGCAGGACCGACCGACTTGCTGAACGGATCGAACAGCGCGTTTTGACACCATGGACATACTGGCCTGTTTGAGGCGCCTGCTACTGGTGTCCAGCCCCTGCTCCGGATGTGGTTGAGTGCGCTCGTTTCTGCGTCGCCTGCGACCCTGTCGGCCATCTCCTCGCCATCCTGGAGTCCTTCTTTGATCAGACGATCCAAGCCACGCTTCGCGGTACCACTCCACCCCACGACATCCCGAGTGTTTCCATCCTGGTCGATAGCGCGAATGATGGCCGTCGACCGGCGCCCCTGTGCTCCCTCAGGGAGCAGGCCATGCAGTTGATCGACCCGCGACTTGAGGCCTGCAGCAATCGCTTCCTTGCAATTGTGGACAAGGACTGGGGTGCCGCCGGCCTCGACGTAGTACGTGTGGAGGGTGCCGATGGTGAGGTCGTAGGTCGTGGTGTGCGCGTGGTAGCGGCGGACACCAGTGACCTCGGCCGTGCCGGTCGGGGTCTGCAGGACGTCTCCGGTGTGGAGGTCCTTGGCGTCGACGAACGCCGCCTGGGTCTCGTCGTAGAACGGGTGGTGGAACGTCGTCGTCAAACGCGCGCCCTCGGCCTCCCCGCCACTCGTGCCGGCCGCCTTCGCGTCCTGACCAGGCGACGCGGTGCTGACAGCCGCGACCGGAGCCGTCGCCGGCTCCTGGGCGTCGCCATGGCCGTGGCCGCTCGCTCCCAGTGCGCCGAGCACTGCGGCCGAGGCCGCCAGGCCGAACGCCGCCTTGCGCGCCGCCTTCTTGGCCAGGGACTTCGCCCCAGCCTTCACTCCGTCCTTCAGCGCTCCCTTGGCCCCGGCCTTGGCCACCTTCGCGATCGTCAGGTCCACGAAGTCGTGGTCCGTGTGCGTAACGATCACTGCGGTGACCTTGTGCGCCTCCGTCCCTGTCACACCGGGCACCGAGTTGGCGATCGTGTCACCCACCCGCACCTGGTCGATGGCCTTGGTCGTGCCGTCGGCCATCAGGACTCGGGTGGCCCCAGTGAAACTGTGGACCTCGCAGCTTTCGCCCGATTTCGACTGGCTCCGTGTCCCGGCAGCCTCCGACTCCGCCGTCGAAGCCGCCTCATCCGTGGCATCGGCTGCCGCGGACTCCCCGGCTTCCGTGGCGCCCTTGCCGAACAGGCCGCCCACGGCTTCCATCGCCTTCGGCGCCGCCTTCGACAGCAGCTTTCCGCCCAGGCTGCCCAGGGCGCCGCCCACGGCGCCCGCGACCGCCCCGGTGACCGCCGACCCCGCGAACGCCCCCACGCTGCAGTCGTCCCCGCCGTCCTGCGCGCACTTGAAGCCCTGCTCCACCAGGGAGCCCGCCGCGCCCGCAAGCGCCGCGCAGCCGATCGTGCCAACCCCCCAGGTCGCCGCCTCACAGCCGGCGAACACCGCCGTCGAGACCACGAACGAGGTGATCGCCGCGGCGTGGTGCTTGACGAACTTCGCCGCCGTCTTCGCCGCGCTGACCGTCGCGTGGTACGCCGTCCTCGCCGCATGGGCGACCGCATGCGCGGCCTTCTTCAGCCCGTGCGCGATCTTGTGGGCCGCGTGCTTGACCGCATGCACCACCCGGTGCACCACACGCGAGACCTTGTGATACGCGGAATGCACCGCATGGACCGCCGCGCGATACGCCCGTCTCACATGCCGTACCGCGTAGTGGTAGACGCGCCGCGTCACCCGCACCGTCGCCCGGTACACATCCCGCACCCGGTGCGCGATCTTGTGCGCCGCGTGCTTGACCGCGTGGACCACGCGGTGCGCCACGTGCTTGACCGCGTGGTACACCTTGTGCGCCACATGCCGCACAGCGTGCGAGACCTTGTGCGCGACCTTCTTCGCGCCGCACACCACGTCGTACCAGGAGCAGTTGCCCGACTCGTCCGTGCCCGCCATCGGGTTGTCGTCGACATACGCGAACGGGTTCGCCGCCACCGAGTTGGGCACCGCGTCCAGCGACACGCTGTCCTTGTTCAGGAACTGCCCCGTGCCCGGGTTGTACCAGCGCGACGCCGTCCCCACATCACCCGAGCCCGGCTCCGTCCACCCCGACTGGAAGCCCAGGTGACCGGTCATGGAACTCGTCGAGAGCACCTTGCCCAGCGGGTCGTACGACGCCGAACCCGTAAGACCCGTCGCACCCGACGTGAACGTCCCCACCACATCGCTGTGCTGGTCCGTCAGGGCCAGGACCGCGCTGCCGCCGCCCGGCTTGATGCCGATGACGCCGCCCGCCGGGTCGTACGTGTAGGTGTTGTCGCCGTCCGAGGCGATCGTGTTGTCCGCACCCGAGTAGGCGAAGGTACGCGTGGACTGCGCGCCCGTGTCCGTGTCCGTGATGTTCCGGCCGAGGGCGTCCAGCGTGTAGGACTGGCTGCCGGCCACGATCTGGTTACCGAACGCGTCCGTCTTGAGCGCCATCGAGCCGCTCGCCGACGACTCCTGCGTCATCGTGCCGCGCGCCGAGTACGAGTACGTGTTCGTGCCGTCCGACGTCAGCTGGTCCCGGGCGTCGTACGTGTACACGTCCGAGCCGTTCCGGATCCGGTTGCCCGACGCGTCGTACGCGTACTGCGTGGTCGTCGAGCCGTTGTTCCACGAGGTCAGACGGTCCGACCAGTCGTACGTGTACGTGTTCGACGAGGCCCCGGACACACCCGTCGTCGTCTTCGACGTCAGGTTGCCGTTGTTGTCGTAGCCGTACGCGAAGCTCGCCAGCGTCGAGGCGCCCTGCACCAGGGTGTCGCCGGTCAGCTCGTGCGCGCTGTTGTAGGAGAAGGTGCGGGTCTGGCCGGTCGAGCCGTACTTGACGGTCTTCAGGTCGTTCAGCTGGTCGTAGGTGTAGGTGAGCTGGGTGCCGGTCGCCGCGTCGTTCAGCGAGGACAGGCGGCCCGCCGTGTCGTAGCCGTACGATGTAGTGCCCGCCGCGTCCGCGCGCGTCAGCATCGAGCCGTCGTCGTTGTACGTGAAGCTCGACGAACCCGCCGCACCCGACGCCGTGAGCACATCGCCCCGGTCGTCGTAGGTGAACGCGTCGTGCGTGGCGGCCTGGTAGTCGTTCTGGCCCGCGGTGCCCGCCACGTCCGTGTCCGCCGACAGGACCCGGCCGTCCGCGTCGTAGCTGAAGCTCCGCTTCGCGGTCGCCGCCTCCGCGCCCGCACCCGACATGGTCTTCAGCTGGCCGTTGGCGTCGTACGTCATCGTCGTCGTGACGCCGCCGGGCTGGGTGACCGTGGTGGGCTGGCCGTCCGCGTCGTACGCGAAGGTCGTGGTGGAGTCGGCCGCCGACGTGTACGTGGACGTCGTCGGCTCGATCACCTTCTCCTGCTGGCCCCACGGCGTGTACGTGTAGCGCAAGGAGTTGCCGCGGCCGTCGGTGAACCGGGTGCGGTTGCCCGCCGCGTCGTAACCGAACGTCGAGGTGATCGACGTCGAGGCGTCGACCGGCTCGACCTCCTGCGTGATCGTGCCCGCCGCGTCGTACGTCCAGCGCGTGGTGTGGCCGTTCGCGTCGGTCGCCGCGGTCAGGTTGCCCACGCCGTCGTACGTCTGCGAGGTCTGCGTGAGCAGGTTGTTGTTCGCGTCGTACTGCTTCGTGTACGTCGGGTCGCCCGCGGCGTTGTAGTCCGTCTCGGTCCAGGTGTTGTCCGGCAGGATCGTCTTCTGCTGGTTGCCCTGGAAGTCGTACGTGTAGTGGGTGGTGTTGCCCGCGCCGTCCGTCACCGAGGTGACGTCGCCGGCCCGGTTGTAGCCGTAGGAGGAGGTCACCCCGCCCGGCGACGTGGTCGACGCGACGTGCGCGCCGTACGCGTTGCCGGTGGTGACGGCGTACGAGTTCGTCGTCGTCAGCGTCTTCGTCGACGGGTAGCGCTCCAGCGTCGTGGAGGTCAGCTGCCGGCCCAGGTAGTCGTACGTGGCCTGGCTTGCGGCACCCATGGCGTCCGTCGCCGACAGCTGGTCGCCGTTCGTGTCGTAGGTGGCGTGCGTCTTCGTGCCGTCCGGCGCCGTGATCTGGGCGACGTTGCCCATCTGGTCGTACAGGGACGAGGTCGTCTCGCCGCCGGGGGTCGTCTCGGAGGTCTGGTTGCCCTCGCTGTCGTACGTCCACACGGTGGTGCCCGCGTTGGGCGACGAGCCGCCCACCGGGGTGTACGACGGCAGCGTCTCGGAGACCTTGTCGCCGTTCGCGTCGTACGCCGTGGTCGTCGTCAGGCCGTTCGGGTCCTGCTCCTCGACGGCCTCGCCGAAGGTGTTGAAGCCGCTGGTGGTGACGGGGTGCACGGTCGCCGGGTTCGTGCCGTCCGCCTCGGCCTGGACGGCGGGCGCGGTGGTGACCGCGAGGTTGCCCGCCTCGTCGTAGGCGTAGGTGGTCGTGTTGTTCTCGGCGTCCGTCATGGACGTCTGCAGGCCCTGCTTGTCGTACGTGTACTTGGTGGTCTGCTCGTCGGAGGAGCCGACGGTGCCGCCGCTGCGGCCCTTGCCGTAGAGGGACGAGACCTCGGATGCGGTGAGGGCCCGCTGGTAGGTCTGGACGTTGTCGACCTCGCCGTTGACCACGTCGCTGGTGGTGCCGCCGGCGGTCTTGGTGCCGCCGATGGACAGCGGTCCGGTGCCGGTCCACGGCGAGGTGTCGGTGGTCGACCCCGCCTGTGCGCCGTTGACGTACAGCTTCATCGAGCCGGTCGTGGCGTCGAAGACGCCCACCAGGTGGGTCCAGGTGTTCAGCGTCGGCGCCCCGGCAGCCGTGGCGTCGTAGAACGCGGACGGGGAGGCCACGTCCGAGCTCGCCGCGTGGAAGCGGTACGCGTTGTCCGCCTTCGAGTACTGCAGGTAGAAGGAGGCCCGGTTGGTGCCGCCCTGCGCGACGAAGGTGCGGTAGGTGGAGGTGTCGGCCAAGTTGACCCAGGCCGAGACCGTGTAGGAGGCCGTGGTGTCCAGGACCGGGCTGCCGGTGGCAATGACATCGCCTGTGCCGGTGCTGGTCCCGTTGAACTTGGCCGCGTCGTCCGCCCAGGTCACGCCCGATCCGGCGGTGGCGGTGTTGCCGGTGCCGGACGCGTCGGTGACGTTCGTGCCGGAGGTCTGGTTGAGCTTCCACCAGCCCGCCGGGTGCCCGGAGGCGTCCCCGTACAGCGTCTCGCTGAGCACGTTGCCCATGTCGTCGTACGTGCTGGTGGTGGTGCGGTCCCAGCCCGAGGAGTCGTGGTCGTTCTCGGTCGCGATCTCGTCGTCCGGCGTGTACGAGACGGTCGTGACGCGGTCGACGCCGGTCGGGTCGACCGTGGTGGAGGTGGTCCGGGAGGCCGCGTCCACCTGGTAGTTGGTGACGGTCTCGCCGTTGTCGGTGGTGGACGTGAGCAGGTTGCCGGCGCCGTCGTAGGTGTCCGACTCCAGCGTGTATGTGCTGCTGCTGTCGGCGCTGGTCTTCTTCACCGAGGCGGTCAGGCCGTCGTCGGTGTAGGTGTAGGACGTCTTGTTGCCCATCGCGTCCGTCACCGACGCGAGGCGCCCGGACGGGTCGTAGGCGCGCGACGACTCGGTGAGCAGGGTCGCCGTCTGCGGGTTGACCGGGTCACCCGTGTACATCAGGCCCTGCGTCAGCAGATTGCCGTTGTCGTCGTACGTGTAGCGGGTGTCGACGCCCGCCGACGTCACTTCCTTGGTCTTGTTGCCGGAGGTGTCGTACGTGTACGTCGTGGTGTTGCCGTTGGACGCGCCCGCCGCGGCGTTGGCGTCCGACTCGGTCAGCACGTGGTCGTAGGCGTCGTAGGTCTGCGTCTCGGTGCGGGACTGGTCGCCGCCGCTCGCGTCGGCGACGGTCTGCGAGGTGACGTCGCCGTCGTCGTCGTAGACGGTGGTGGTGACGGCGGCGTGCGTGGCGCCGGTGACGCGGTCGGTGAGCTGCGGGTCGTGCTCCTCGATGACCTGGCCGCCCGCGTCGTACTTGTACGTCGTGGTCAGGCCGTTCGGATAGGTGTCCGAGACGACCTTCTGGCTCAGCACCTGGCCGAGACCGTCGTACGTGTACGACGTGACCAGGCCGATGGCGTCGGTGGTCGACGCGACGTCGCCGTTGGAGAGGTACGACACCGTGTTGACCGCGCCGCCGGGGCTGATCGTCTTCACGGGCAGGCCCTTGGGCACCACTCCGCCGTTGGCGGACGGGTAGGTGCTGGTGCCGTCGCTGTAGACGGTCGTGGTGGTGCGGCCGTTCGAGAAGCCGGGCACCGCCGGACCGGTGATCGCGGTCTGGTTGCCCGCCGAGTCGTAGGTGTACGACGTCAGGTAGGTGTTGTCGGAAGCGGACGTCGAGCGGCCGTCGCGCTCGGTCAGCAGCTGGTCGTTGCGCGGGTCCGCGGTGGTCAGCTGGGCCGTGGTGTCGTCCGGGTAGTACGTGTAGTACTCGGTCGGGCACTTGTTCGCGGCCTGGTCCTGGCAGGCGGTCGAGGAGACCACGTTGCCGCGCACGTCATGACCGGTGATCGTCATGGCGCCGTTGGGGTCGGTGACCGTGTGCTCGAAGCCGCCGGTGTCGTAGCCGAAGCTGGTCTTGTTGCCGAGGCCGTCGGTCTCGGTCAGCGCGCGGTTGCCGTTGGTGACGTCGTACGTGTAGGTCCAGGTCGCGTTGGTCGGCGAGGTCACCCTGACCGTCTCGACCGGGAGCAGGCCCGTGGAGTTCTTCGCCGCCTCCATGTGGGCGCTGACGTCCTGTGCGGTGAGCCCTGAGTGGTAGAAGGCGACGTCGGCGATGGAGCCCGTGAAGTGGCTGACGTCGGCGGGCGAGTTCACCCAGCCCTTCGCGAAACCGGCGCCTATGTAGAGGTGACTGTTGGCCTGGTCGTTGGGCGCACCCGAGTAGGTGGCCTGCTGGACGCCGTCCAGGTACAGGGTCTGGGTGCTGCCGGAGACCGTGAGCGCCGCATGGTGCCAGGCGTTGTCGGTGACCGTGCCGGTCGAGCCGAACGTCGCGCTGGCGGAGCCGCTTCCGGCGTAGAAGTGGCCGTGCAGCTTGTTGTCGCTGCCGACGTACAGCAGAGGGGCCCAGTTGCCGGACGCGGCGGTCGCGCCGCCGATGGCGACGGACTGGTCGCCGATGATCACGCCCTGGGACGCGGTCTTGAACCACGCTTCGACGCTGCGGTCGTTGGTGGCGTGCAGCGCGGAGGTGGGCACCTCGACATACGACGTGCTGCCGTCGAACGACGCGGCCTTCTGGTCGCTGAACGGCCCGGTGACGCCGAGGGTCACTGCGTTGTACGTGCCGCTGCCGCCGCGGACCTCGTCGACGGCCGTGCTCGCGCCCGCCGCCTCGCCGAGCCGGAAGTACGCGGAGGGGGCGGCGCCGAGGACCGCGCCGCGGTAGGTCTGGCTGGACCCGGCGACCGTGGGCGCGGCGAGACCCCAGACGCCGCCGTTCTCGTCGGTGAGCTGGGTGAGCGTGGTGGTGGCCGTGTCGTACGTCATGGCCGCGTACGTCTTGCCGGAGGGCCGCTTGATGGAGGTCAGCAGGCTCGCGGAGTGCGTGCCGTACTGGTAGAGGGAGTTGACGTCGGCCGCGACCAGCGGGCGGCTGTACCAGCCGACGTCCGCGATGGAGCCGTTGAAGTAGGTCGGGTAGCCGTCCGGCGCGGTGGAGCTCTGGTGCGGCTCGTCGGGCCAGTTGCCGCCGAGGAAGCCGGTGCCGAGGTAGTTGAAGGACTGGTTCTTGCCGAAGGCGTCCGCGCTCTTGATCGAGACGGTGCCGGTGCGCGAACCGACCTTGACGTTGTCCAGGTACAGCGACTGCGAGTTGCCCGCGGCCGACAGCACCACGTGGTGCCAGTGACCGTCGGCGACGGACGCGGAGGACACGATCGGGTTGATACCGCCGCTGTACCAGAACTCGGCGTTCAGCTTGCCGTCCGTACCGACGTAGATCGACGGCGTGTAGAAGCCGGCGGCCTGCCCGGAGCTGATCGGCTGCGAGGCGTACGAGTAGAGGACGCCTGGGCCCGCGGAGGTCTTGAACCACAGGGAGAGCGCGCCCGAGTCGGTGTCGTTGCCGAGGTTCTTGGGCAGCGAGATGTCCGACGAGGTGCCGTTGAACCCGGCGGCCTTGGCGGAGGAGCCGGTCAGCGGGCCGGTCTGCCCCAGCGTCACGTTCTCGTACGTGGCGTTGGTGGTGCCCTCGTTGGCGAGGACGGTGTCCTTCGCCGTGGTGCCCGACGTCTCCGACAGCGGATAGAACGTGTGCGGGTCGAGGTCGAGCGCGGCGTTGTTGTACTGCGAGCCACTCGTGTAGCCGTACGTGGTGCACGCCGTCGTGGACAGTGGCGAGCACACCTTCGTCAGCTGGTCGCCGGTGTAGCCGTACGTCCAGGTCTGGACCGTGGACGAGTCGCCGGGGGTGACCGGGTCGGTGACGACTGTTGCGACGTGCGCGGCGGACGCGCCGCTCGGCGTGGACCAGGTCAGGTTCAGGGAGCGACCGGAGACGGCCGAGGCGATCTTGGTGACATGGCCGCTGGTCCAGGTGAGGTTGATGGAGCGGCCGTTGGCGTCGGTGACGGAGGTGAGGCCGTAGCCGCCGGAGCCCAGGGACTGGGTGAAGGTGTAGACCGTGTCGTCCTTGTCGGTCAGCGAGTAGCCGCCGGTGACCGACTTGAAGGTGGCGAAGCGGCCGTTGCCGGGTGTGAAGGTGCCGTCGCTGTTCTTGCCGTAGCCGACCTGCGAGCCGTCCGGGTAGGTGACGTTGACGCTGGAGACCGCGCCGGACGCGGTGTACTGCTCGGTGGCGCGGGAGTCGAAGATGCTCGACCAGCCGGCGCCGAACCCGCCGGTCCAGCGCGGGTCACGGGAGTTGTAGTCGCGCTCCACGTCCAGCGACGGGCCGACGGTGGATATGGACGCGTCGGTGTCGGAGGTCGTGTAGTTGCCGATCGAGGCGTCGAAGCCGTGGTCGCTGCTGTTCTGCGACAGCCCGGACGTGATCACGGGTTGGGGTACTTGGACGGACATCGCGTACGAGTCCGCTGGTGAGTACAGCCCGCCGTCGTACGCCTGAACGGTCCACGTGTAGCTCTTGTTCCAGGCGAGCTTGCCCGACGGGACGGTCCAGTCGCCGGTGGAGAGCAGGCCGGAGTCGGCGACCTTGGTGCCCGTGCTGTCGTAGACCTTGAAGATGTACTGGTCGGTGCTGCCGCTCGTCGAGTTGGCACCGCCGGCCCAGGCGGTCAGCTCGGGCTGGGTGGTATTCACGACCGCGTTGTCGCTCGGGAACTGCTCGTACAGCTGCGGCGCCGTGTTGCCCGTGTACGTGACCAGGATGTGCGGGCCGTCGGCCGGGTCGTTGAAGGAGCCGAACTGCTTCCAGTGCAGGTTGTCGGTGGTCGCCGCGTAGACGGCGAGGCCGTAGTCGGGGGTGGTGCCGCTGAACCAGCCCTGGATGGCGGAGGTGGACAGCGGGACCTGTATCCAGTCGCCGACCTGGCGGTCGGCGGCGGTGTTCGCACAGGCGTTGGGCACGCTCGGCGTCACATTGCCGATCGAGGCACCGTGCGAGGGGCCCGGGTAGGTCGTGACGGACTCCGGCGTCCACGCCTGGGTCACCAGGGCGACATCGAACCGCTCCGGGGTGCAGGTGGAGGCCCAGGTGTCGAAGATGTCCAGGTGCGACTCGGTGACGGTGGCGTTGCTGCCGTCCCAGGCGGTGTCCCAGTGGTTGGAGAAGCCGATCGCCTTGTGCGTACCGGAGTCGTAGGAGCCGGCCTTGATGGTCTGCTCGAAGGAATGGTCCTGGACGTCGGGCGACTCGACGTAGGTGGTCAGCCAGCCGTCGTCGACGGTCGGGTCCACGGTGACCGGGAAGACGCGGCGCGGGTCGTGCAGCCAGCTGTCGTCGAGGGTCACCTTGAGCGCGTAGCCGCTCTTGCTGTTCTTGTCGTGCAGCAGCTTGTACGTGACGTCGTAGGTGGTCGCCGGGTCACCGGAGCGCTTGTTCACCTTCGAGTCGAAGGCGTACGCGGCGGGAATGCGCTCGACGGTCTTGCCGGCGGCGTTGCGCAGGGCGATCGACCCGTTCTTGGTCAGGACGGGGGTGAGGCCCTTGAGGGCGAGGGGGAAGGTCCAGCTGTTCCCGGCGTCCGCCGAGTGCAGGACGATCGCTTCCTTCAGCCCGATGGCGGTGGGAGAGAGCTCGAGATCGGTCGCGTCCAGGACGTTCTGGTACGTGACGGTGGAGCCGTCGGCCGTTCCCTTGACGGATGCGGCACCCTGCAGGCCGTACGCGACGGAGTGCTTGCCGTCGACGCCGAAGGAGACGAGGGCGGGGTCATCGGCCGTGCGGGCGAAGTCGACGTCGAGGGAGTTGGCCTTCTCCTGCCAGCGGCCGTCCGGCCCGGCCCGCACGTCGACATCGATCGGCGCCCATTTTCCCTTTCTCACCTGGTAGTTGACCGGTGTCGGGGATATGTCCCGGGTCGTCGTGCCGTCGGCGTTGTCGAAGACGGTGTCCGTACGGGACGACTTGGCCGCGTTCCGCTTGCTGGTCTTGGCGTTGAAGCCGACAGCGCCCTGGCTCTTGCCGCGGGCGACGGCCGGCTTGTGCGCGTGGTAGGCGGCGAGCTCGCCGCGCCCCTTGCCCGGGGCGTGGCCGCGCCCTTGGTGGGCCTGGGTGGCCTTCGCGGACACATAGTGCTTGTGCCCGGCCGCGGTCCCGGACTGCTGGTGCGGCAGCTTGCCCCATCGCGGGTCCTTGAACCAGGACGACAGCGAGGTGAGGCTCGGCAGCGAGATCGCGTCCAACTCGGCCCCGTCGGCCATGGCCTGCTGGGTCGTCAGCATCACCGCCAGCGCGGTCAGGACGAGAAACGCGATGCCGCGCCGCACCCGGCGAACGCGACCGGTGGGGCGGACGCCACGGGTGAGGCGGAAACTGCGGAAAGGCCGAGCGCGCACGGCTTTGACTCCCGGGCTCAGGAAGGTCACAGAAACGCGCTGATCCTGCACGTCGTGGACATGCCGTGCACAGGGGGAAAGAAGGATCTTGGTCTGACTTTGACTGCTTCTTGCTCAACCAGCCCGACTTGTGTCGACTGTCCGCTTCTCCCTTGTGAACCTCTTTGCGAGTTGGTCATCTTTGCGACCGAATTCCTTCATTCGGCCGCGTCCGCTCTGCGCCACACACCAGGTGTGCCGCGCCCGCTCTACGCCGCACCAGGTGACGCAGAGCGGGTCACCGCGTCAGGTCAGCCACCGCACTGCTGCAGCATCATCTGCTTGTCGGCCGCCGTCACAGGAAGGCCGTACTTGAGCGACACCTGCGCGAAGCGCACCGCGTAGGAGCAACGGATCCGGTTGTTCGGAGGCAGCCAGCTCGCGGGGCCGGAATCGCCCTTCGCGCTGTTGGACGGACCATCCACCGGAATCAGGTTGAGCGGGTCGTTGGCGATGTCCTCGCGCTTGTCCTTCGCCCAGCGCGAGGCACCCATCTGCCAGTCGTACGAGAGCGGCATCACATGGTCGATCTGGACCGTCGTGGCACGAGACTTGGCCCAGTCGATGGTCTTCCCGGTGTAAGGATCCTGCAGAGTCATGGAGATCACGACGCAGTCCGAACCGGACCGGAAACGGACGTCTTCTCCATCGCGTTTCAGCAGGTCGTTCCGTGTGTCACAGCCGTTCCGCGCCAGCGGCACGCCGTCCGCAGAGTCCATCCAGGCGTAGCCGAACTCGTCCCGCGCGTATCCCGTCTTGGGGCCGCGCCCCTTCGTCGCCACCTTCTCGATCAGGGCCCTCGCCTTCGCCCTCCCGTCGTCCGACGTGATGGGCGCCAGACCCGGCTTCGTCCCGTCGGGGTTGTCCAGGGGGCTCACCGCCCGGCCGGGCCCGGCGGCCGGATCGGCGGAGTGGGAGGACGCATCGTCCACGGGTACGTCGATGCCCTTGCAGCCGGTGAGCAGAAGCGCCGCGCCGAGCATCGCGGCGGAACCCGTGACGTAGGACCGGTGGGCCCGGTGGGACCGGTAGGACCGAGTGACGCCGCTGCGGCTCATGCGCCTCGCCGCCGCGATCCCTGCACGGTCCGCATCCCCAGCACCACCCCCTTCCCCTATATCCCCTGCATCCCCTTTGTTCTCTATGCTCCCGAATGTCACGACGCTCTTCCTCCCCTGTCCGCACCCCGCGCGCGGCTCCGCCGGTCCACCGTAGCGGTGGGGCAGTTCGGGCCACGTCGGGGCCAGGCACCACCCTTCCGAGCATTCTTCACAACTCGGGCGTATCGTCAGGGGTGAATCCCTCTGGAAGGAGCTCTGGCATGGGCATCTTCGACAGATTCAAGGGCCAGGGCCGGCACAGGGCCGGGCACGTCTCCGAGACGGCCGAGACGAAGCCCGACGAGAGGACGGCTGCCACCGGCCCCTACGGGGACAGGGCAGACAGGGCCGAGGGGCCGGAGGCGCACTCGCCCGAGCAGCACCTGGACGAGAGGCTGACGGACCGGGAGCACGAGTCCGACCGGCCCGCCCCCTGACGTTGACGAAGCCGCCCGCGGCGCCCGACTCCCGCGGACGGCTTCCCGGTTGGGCCGGCCCGGACGCCCCAGCCCGTGCCTTTCACGCCTTTCAGACCTTGCCTATCCCCAGCGTCGTCTCCGACGGCAGAAGCCCCGAGCCGAGTACGGCGACCCAGAACTCCCCCAGCAGATCGGCGAGCCGGGCGGTGGCGTCCGGGCCGAGGGCCTCCCAGGGGCCGGCGGCCAGCCTGTCCGTGTGCTGCTCCACCTCCGCACGCAGGGCACGGCCCGCCTCGGTGGCCACGCCGTCCTCGTCCAGCAGCCCGCGCGCGACGAGCCGTTCGCGCGCGGCCGCCCATTCCTCGTCGCTCCACCCGCGGCTGCGGAAGGTGTCGGCGGACGCCGCGCCTATGCCCGCGAAGGAGACCAGCGCCTCGATCGGGTCGAGTCCGGCGATGAGCAGGGCGGCGAGGTGGCCGTCTCCGCGGTGTTCGCGCAGGATCGTCGCCGCGTGCCACAGCTGCTGGTGCGGGGCCTCGGGCCAGGGCAGCTCGGCGTTGGCAGCGGCGAGCGGGCGGCCCGCGGTGTTCGCCGCCTCGGCGGCCCGGCGGGCGAGCGCGGCGGCCTCGGCGAGCTCCGGGCTGTCCACCCGGTCACCGAATATCGCCCGGTACGCCCGGTCGATCGCCCGCTCCCGCGCGGCAACCACGTCACCGGGCCGGGCCGTGCGCCGGGCGGGGTCCACGTACTCGGCGACCATGCGCGGGCTGAAGCTGTAGAAAGCGGAGGTCACCCGCTCGGCACCGGCTTCGCCCAGCGGGGCCGCACGGAACGGAAAGTAACTCGGCCAGCGGTCCTCGGTTGCATAACCGAGCTCGGCCGCCTCCTCGAAGGACTCGGGCGCGAAGTAGACCACGGCGTGCAGCGGCTCCAGCAGATGCCACATCTGCCTGACCCGGCCGAGCTCGATCCCCCTCGCCTGCGCCACTGCCCCGCTCGCCTTGGTGACGCTCCCCGACACGCTGACGTTCTCCGACATGGCTCGCTCCTCGTCGCACCTGTCGTACCCACCCAGGAACTTGACAATGGCTAGATTGCCCGCCCGAGACGCAACTTGTCAATGGCTAGATTCGGCGTAACCTGCTGGGCATGACCCCTCAGCGCCCCTACCACCACGGCGACCTGCGGCGGGCCGTGCTGTCGGCCGCCCTCGACGTGATCGCCTCCGACGGGCCGTCCGCGCTGAGCCTGCGCGACCTGGCCCGCAGGGCGGGCGTGTCACACGCCGCCCCCGCCCACCACTTCAAGGACCGCACGGGCCTGCTCACCGCGATCGCGGCCGAGGGGTACGCCCTGCTGGCCACCGCGCTCGACGAGACGGAGGACCTCAGGGACGCGGGCGTGCGCTACGTGCGGTTCGCGCGCGAGCACCCGGCCCACTTCCAGGTGATGTTCACGCCGGAACTGCTGCGCGAGAACGACCTCGAGCTCACCACGGCGAGGGCGCTGGCGGCCAAGCGTCTGCGCGACGCGGTGGCCGCCGTCCCCTCGTCGGGCCGCGGCCCCGACGCCCGCCTCGCCGGCGTGGCCGCCTGGTCGCTGGCCCACGGCTTCGCCACGTTGCTGCTCAGCCACAACCTCGACGGACCGGTGGGCGACCGCGACCCCGAGGACGTCTTCCGCACCCTGGCAGGCATGCTGTTCCGCTCGAGCGCGACTCCGGAGCCCTAGGCCCTGTCGTCAAATCCCCGCTACGGCCAATAGCCGCTACGACCCGAGGATCGACGTCAGGAACTCCCCGGTCCAGCCCAGCAGTTCCCGGCCGACCAGCGGCTTCCCGCCCACCTTCGCGGTCTTGGGCCGGGGCACGAGGACCTGGTGGACGGCGGGCTTGATGACCGTGCCCGGGTAGAGCCGCTTGAGCCGCAGCTCCTGGGACTCCCGCAACTCCACCGGCGCGAAGCGGATGTTGTTGCCCTGCAGCACGATCTCGCCGACTCCGCACGCCCGCGCGAGCATGCGCAGGCCCGCCACCAGCAGCAGGTTCTCCACCGGCTCCGGCAACTTGCCGTAGCGGTCGACCAGTTCCTCGCGTACCGACTTGATGTCGTCCTCGGTGTTGACGGAGGCGATCGCGCGGTACGCCTGCAACCGCAGCCGCTCGCCCGGCGCGTAGTCGTGCGGGACGTGCGCGTCGACCGGGAGCTCGATCTTGACCTCGAGTGGCGGCTCCTCCTCTACACCGCCCTCCAGCGAGGCGCGGTAGTCCGCGACGGCCTCGCCCACCATGCGTACGTACAGGTCGAAGCCGACGCCCGCGATATGGCCGGACTGCTCGCCGCCCAGCAGGTTGCCCGCGCCCCGGATCTCCAGGTCCTTCATCGCGACGTACATGCCCGCGCCCATCTCCGTGTGCTGGGCGATCGTCGCGAGCCGCTCGTGGGCGGTCTCGGTCAGCGGCTTCTCCGGCGGGTACAGGAAGTAGGCGTAGCCGCGCTCCCGGCCGCGGCCGACGCGGCCGCGCAGCTGGTGCAGCTGCGAGAGGCCGAAGTTGTCGCCGCGCTCCACGATCAGCGTGTTGGCGTTGGAGATGTCGATGCCCGACTCGACGATCGTCGTGGAGACGAGCACGTCGTACTTCTTCTCCCAGAAGTCCACGACCACCTGCTCCAGGGTCGATTCGGACATCTGGCCGTGGGCCGTGGCGATACGGGCCTCGGGCACGATGTCGCGCAGGCGCGCGGCCGCACGGTCGATCGACTCGACGCGGTTGTGGATGTAGAAGACCTGGCCCTCGCGCAGCAGTTCACGCCGGATCGCGGCGCCGATCTGCTTCTCCTCGTACGGCCCGACGAAGGTCAGCACGGGGTGCCGCTCCTCGGGCGGGGTCGTGATCGTCGACATCTCGCGGATGCCGGTCACGGCCATCTCGAGCGTACGGGGGATGGGGGTGGCCGACATGGTGAGGACGTCGACGTTGGCGCGGAGCTTCTTCAGCTGCTCCTTGTGTTCGACGCCGAAGCGCTGCTCCTCGTCGACGATGACCAGGCCCAGGTCCTTGAACTTGGTTTCGGAGGAGAAGAGGCGGTGTGTGCCGATGACGATGTCGACCGAGCCTTCGCGCAGGCCCTCCAGGGTCGCCTTCGCCTCGGTGTCCGTCTGGAAGCGGCTGAGGGCGCGGACGTTCACGGGGAACTGGCCGTACCGCTCGGAGAAGGTGCCGAAGTGCTGCTGCACCAGCAGCGTCGTGGGCACCAGCACCGCGACCTGCTTGCCGTCCTGCACGGCCTTGAAGGCGGCGCGCACGGCGATCTCCGTCTTGCCATAGCCGACGTCGCCGCAGATCAGACGGTCCATCGGGACCGTCTTCTCCATGTCCTCCTTGACCTCGGCGATCGTGGTCAGCTGGTCGGGCGTCTCCGCGTACGGGAAGGCGTCCTCCAGCTCGCGCTGCCAGGGCGTGTCGGGGCCGAAGGCATGGCCGGGGGCCGCCATGCGGGCGCTGTACAGCCTGATCAGGTCCGCGGCGATCTCCTTGACCGCCTTCTTGGCGCGGGCCTTGGTCTTGGTCCAGTCGGCGCCGCCGAGCCGGTGCAACGTGGGCGCCTCGCCGCCGACGTACTTGGTGATCTGCTCCAGCTGGTCGGTGGGGATGTAGAGCCGGTCGCCGGGCTGGCCGCGCTTGGCGGGGGCGTACTCGACGACGAGGTACTCGCGGGTCGCGCCCTGCACCGTGCGCTGCACCATCTCGATGTAGCGGCCGACGCCGTGCTGCTCGTGGACGATGTAGTCGCCCGCCTCGAGGGTCAGCGGGTCGATGGTCTTGCGGCGGCGGGCGGGCATGCGCGCGCCGTCCTTGCCGGCCGTCTTCTGCCCGGACAGGTCGGTCTCGGTGAGGACCGCGAGCTTCTGGGCGGGGTCGACGAAGCCGTAGTCGATGGTGCCGCACGCGACGTGGACGACGGCCGGGGTGAGCTCGCCGAGGTCCTGGTCGAGGCGGGCCGCGATGCCCTCGCCGCCGAGCACCTCGACGATGCGGCTGGCGGTGCCGTGGCCCTCGGTGACGTAGACGGTGCGCCAGCCGTCGGAGATCCAGCCCTTGGTGTCGGCCAGCGCCCTGGCCGTGTCGCCGCGGTAGGTCTCCGGGGCGTGCATGCCGAGCTTCAGCGTGTCGCCCGCCGCGTCAGCGGCATATGTCACCGTGAGATCGTCGTCCGCGGCGAACGGGGACACCGACCACCACATCATGTCCAGCTCACGGGCCCGGTCGCGGACGTCCGCGATGGACCACAGGGACGCGGCGCCGACGTCGATGGGCGCCTCGCCGCCGCCCGCGCTGGCGGCCCACGAGGCCTGCAGGAACTCCTGCGACGTGGCCACCAGGTCCGCGGCCCGGGTGCGCACCCGCTCCGGGTCGCAGACGACGGTCATGCTGCCCTTGGGCAGTACGTCGAGCAGCAGTTCCATGTCGTCGACGAGGACCGGGGCGAGGGACTCCATGCCCTCGACCGCGATGCCCTCGGCGATCTTGCCGAGCAGCTCGCCGAGCTCGGGGTGGCGTTCGGCGAGTGCGGCGGCCCGCTGCCGTACATCGTCGGTGAGCAGCAGCTCGCGGCAGGGCGGCGCCCACAGACCGTGCTGGGCGACTTCGAGGGAGCGCTGGTCGGCGACCTTGAAGTAGCGGATCTCCTCGACGTCGTCGCCCCAGAACTCCACGCGGAGGGGGTGCTCCTCGGTGGGCGGGAAGACGTCGAGGATGCCGCCGCGGACGGCGAACTCGCCGCGCTTCTCGACGAGTTCCACGCGCGCGTACGCCGCGGCGGCGAGCGCGTCGACGGTCTCTTCCAGGTCCGCCTGCTGTCCGGTGCGCAAGGACACCGGCTCCAGGTCGCCGAGGCCCTTGACCTGCGGCTGGAGCACGGAACGCACGGGGGCGACGACGACGGAGACCGGGCCGGTCTCGGGGTCGTCGGCGCTCGGGTGGGCGAGGCGCCGCAGGACGGCGAGGCGGCGGCCCACGGTGTCGGACCTCGGCGAGAGCCGCTCGTGCGGGAGCGTCTCCCACGACGGGTACTCCGCGATCCCGTCCGGCGGGAGCAGCGAGCGCAGGGCCGCCGCCAGGTCCTCGGCCTCCCGGCCGGTCGCCGTGACCGCGAGCACGGTCCGGTTCGTCTCGCGGGCCAGCGCCGCCACCGCGAAGGGGCGGGCGGCGGGCGGGCCGACCAGGTCGACGTGCATGCGGTTGCCGTCGGCGGCGGCCTTTACCGCTTCGGCGAGTGCGGGGTCCTTGACTACGGCGTCGAGCAGACCGTGCAGGCTCATGAAGTGCATCCGTCCGAAGTGAGAGGGCAACGCGGACCGCCCGACACGTTGCACGGGCCGGGGCCTCCCAGCGTACGACGCCTGCGGGGCGCTCACCCTTCTGAGCGATCGACTGGTCATCGCGCGCACCGTAGTGATGCTGCACATCGGGCGCATCCCGTAAGCCCCCACACGAACAGGGCCGGGCCCGGTGGATCACTCCACCGGGCCCGGCCCTCCCCCGTTCCCCGCCCGCAGTGGCTACTCCGTCGCGATCGCGTTCAGCACGTTCATCCGGCCCGCCCGGAAGGCCGGGACCAGTGCCGCGAACAGGCCTACGAAGGCGGAGGCCACGAAGACCGCGGTGATCGTCGGCCAGGGGATCTCGAGGACGGTCAGACCCTCGAGGGCCAGCAGCTTCTGCGCGGTGGCTCCCCAGCCCATGCCGAGGCCGAGGCCGAGCAGTGCGCCGAAGAGGGCGATGACGACCGACTCGAGGCGGATCATGCGGCGCAGCTGGCGGCGGGAGAGGCCGATCGCCCGCATCAGGCCGATCTCGCGGGTGCGCTCCACCACGGAGAGAGCCAGGGTGTTCACGACGCCCAGGACCGCGACGATGATCGCCAGGGCCAGCAGGCCGTAGATCATGTTGAGCAGCTGGCCGATCTGGTCCTTCAGCGCCTGCTTGTAGTCGGTCTGGTCGCGCACGGTGTACTGCGGGTAGTCGTGCAGGGCCGACTTCAGGGACTTGTACGCGGCGTCCTGCTGTCCGTCCTTCGCCGAGGCGAAGAGCAGCATGTCGAGGGGCATCTTGTCGGCGGGGATGTACTTGGCGGCGGTCGTGATCGACACGTACATCGCGCCCTTGTCGATGACGACGTCGTCGCTGGTGATCGCGCGGACCGTCAGCTCGGCGGTCGACCCGTCCTTGAAGTCGACACCGACCTTCGAGCCGACCTCGATGCCGTGCTTCTTCGCGAAGCCCTCGAAGACGGACATCGAGTCGGGGCGGTAGGCGGCGGAGAGATCACCGGACACCGTCTTGGTGCGCAGGTCCTGCGCGTACGACGGGTCCGCGGCGTTGATCGTCTCGCCCTTGGACGTCCTGCCGTCCGGCGTGGTGAGCGTCGCGTCGAGCAGCTTGTACTCGGTCACCCGCTCCAGGCCCTCGGTGGACTTCACCGCCTCGACGGCCTGCGGGGTGATCAGCTGCCCGCTGTCCGACTGCATGATGAAGTCCGTGCCGACGGTCTTGTCGAGCTGGTCCGTCGCCGAGGCCACCATCGAGGAGCCGACGACCGACAGGCAGGCGACCAGGGCGAGCCCGATCATCAGGGCCGCGCCCGTGGCGCCCGTGCGGCGCGGGTTGCGCAGCGCGTTGCGTTCGGCCATCCGCCCGACCGGGCCGAAGAGCCGCAGAGTCACGGCGCTGATGACGCGGACCACGCCGCCCGCGAGCAGCGGGCCGATGACGACGAAGCCGATCAGGGTCAGGACGATGCCCGCGCCGAGCCACAGCGAGCCGTCGCTCGCCTTGTCCGCGGCGGCCGCCAGGTAGAGGCCGTAGCCGCCGGCGCCGGTGAGGAGCAGCCCGATGAGGGCCCGTACCCGTCCGGCCCTCGCGTCGGCCGGGGCTCCGGCGTCGCGCAGCGCGGCCATGGGCGAGACCTTGCCGGCGCGCCGGGCGGGCAGATACGCGGCGAGCACGGTGACCACGACGCCGAGGACCAGGCCGACCACCGGGGTGGTCCAGGCGATGGTCAGGTCGTCGGTGGACAGGTGCATGCCCATCATGCCCATGAGCTTCATCAGCCCGATGGCGAGACCCACGCCCGCGCCGACGCCGAGGACCGAACCGAAGAGGCCTAGCAGCAGCGCCTCGGCCAGCACCGATCGGTTGACCTGCTTGCGGCTCGATCCGATGGCGCGCATCAGGCCGATCTCGCGGGTCCGCTGGGCGACCAGCATCGAGAAGGTGTTGATGATGAGGAAGATGCCGACGAGGAAGGCGATCCCGGCGAAGCCGAGCATCGCGTACTTCATCACGCCCAGGAAGTCCTGGACGTCCTCGGCGTTGGCGTCGGCGACCTCCTTGGCCGTCTGCACCTTGTAGGCGCCGTCGAGCCCGGCGGCGACGTCCTTCTTCAGCTGCGCGTCGCCGACTCCGGACGCCGCGGTGACGTTGATGTCGGTGTAGACGCCGCTCTCGCCGACGAGTGCCTGCTGAGCGGTCTTGGTGTCGAGGTAGAAGATCGCGGCACCGGGGTTGGTGACGGTGAACTCCGCGATGCCGGAGATCTTCGCCTTGTGGGTGCCGACCGCGGTGATGACGCCGATCTCGTCGCCGAGCCGCAGGTGGTGCTTGTCGGCGGTGTCGGCGTCCACCATGATCTGGCCGCTGCCGCGCGGCGCCGCACCGGAGGAGATCCTCATGGTCCGGGCCTCGTTGGCGTTCCAGCTGCCGACGATGGTCGGGGCGCCGCTCGAGGGCGACAGGCTCTCCTTGTCGGCGTCGACGACGGTCACCGAGGTCGAGAAGACGGTGCCCTCGGCGGACTTCACCCCGTCGACGGCGCGCACCTCGCCGAGTACGGACGCGGGCATGACCGGCGGCTTGCCGTTGCCGGCCTGGGTCTCACCGGTGTCCGATGCGCCCTTCGCACTGACCGTCACATCGGAGGCGGTGGCCGCGAAGAGCTTGTCGAACGTCGTGTTCATGGTGTCGGTGAACACGAGCGTGCCGCACACGAACGCCACCGACAGCAGGACCGCGACGGCGGACAGCGCCATGCGTCCCTTGTGCGCGAAGAAGTTGCGCATCGAGGTCTTCAGGACGGTCATGACGTACGCCCCCGCGCGTCGAAGTCCTTCATCCTGTCCAGGACGGCGTCGGCGGTCGGGCGGAGCATCTCGTCGACGATCCGGCCGTCCGCGAGATACAGCACGCGGTCCGCGTAGGAGGCGGCCACCGGGTCGTGCGTGACCATCACGATGGTCTGGCCGAGCTCGTCGACGGAACGGCGCAGGAAGCCCAGGATCTCGGCGCCGGCCCGGGAGTCGAGGTTTCCGGTCGGCTCGTCACCGAAGATGATCTGGGGCCGCGAGGCGAGCGCACGAGCGACGGCGACACGCTGCTGCTGGCCTCCGGAGAGCTGCGTCGGCCGGTGCCCCAGCCGTCCGGCGAGGCCGACGGTCTCCACGACCCGCTCCAGCCACTGCCGGTCCGGCTTGCGGCCTGCGATGTCCATCGGCAGCGTGATGTTCTCGATGGCGTTGAGCGTCGGCAGCAGGTTGAACGCCTGGAAGATGAAGCCGATCCGGTCCCTGCGCAGCTGGGTGAGCTTCTTGTCCTTCAGGCCGGTGATCTCGGTGTCGTCCAGGTAGATCTGCCCGGACGTCACGGTGTCCAGGCCCGCCAGACAATGCATCAGCGTCGACTTGCCGGACCCGGACGGGCCCATGATCGCGGTGAACTGGCCGCGGGCGATGTCCACGTCGACCTGGTCGAGCGCGACGACGCGGGTCTCGCCGGAGCCGTAGGCCTTGACGACCTGCCGCGCCCGCGCGGCCACGGCCGTACTCCCGCCCGTGCCCCCGTGCTTGGGAATGGTTACAGCCGTTGTCACGGTAAGTCTCCTATGTCGGTCGGAAAATGGCGCAGTGATGGGCCATGGCTGTCGTTCAGCGGTGCCTCTCGGAACCCGGCAGGCGGCCGGACCGCCGCGCCGTACGGGCATCAGTCTGGTCTCGTCGGGCAGCCCGGCGCGCTGGTGCCCAGCGCAGTCTTGTACGGGGGAAAACCCCACCTCCGAAGGGGTGGTGCGGACGACCCCGGCGGCCGACCGCCGCGCCCCGACCGCATAAAGCCAGGTTAAGGAGCGGCCGCGCGCCTTCTCGTCCTCCGGCGGGACGAACCCTCCCCTGCCCCAACTACGGAGACACCCCTAAGGGTTCTCCACCCACTGGTGGAGCGGGACTCAGGGTCTTCTCCACCCTCGCCGCCGGCAGCAAGCGCATGCGTTCCCCGACCACGACGGAAGCGTGGATTCTGGCGGGGCAAACAAATCAAGCCCGTCCGGCGTTTGAGGACGAGCCACATTCAGCCCGTCCAGCGTTTGAGGACGAGCCCGAAGGGCGATCTCGGGGGCCAGGGGGCGGAGCCCCATGCCACGCGGCGGAGCCGCACATCGATACAGCGGGAAGGGGCGGGGTGGGGGAGATCGCACCGCAGACTACGACGCCCCCTCCGCCCGAGCCCCCCGCCCCGTCAACGCCGCAAGACTGCTCCGCACATGATCCATATGGGCACGCACCTCGTCCCACTGCTCCCCGTGGATCCGCAGCACCCGCTCCGTCTCCCGCCCAATCGCGTCCTCCCGCCCCCGGGCCCCCGCAAGAAGCTCACCGGCGCGTGTCTGCGCCTCCTCCTGGATACGCCAGGCCGACTCCTCCGCCTCCGCGAACGCCCGCTCCGCCTCGGACAGACGCCCCTCGGCCGCGGCCGTCAGTTCGTCGTGCTGCTTGCCCACCGCGCCCTCCCGCTGCGCGATCTCGAGCTCGGCGGCGTCGAACCGCTCGGCGTGCTCCTTGTCCAGGTCGGCGAGCATCTCCGAGGTCCGCTTCCGCATCTCCCGCAGGACGGCCAGCGCCTCACCCCGCCGCTCCTTCACATCGCGCCGGGCCGCGATCCGGATCTCGTCGGCGGTCGTCCGGTCGGCGAGCAGCCGCTGCCGGGCACGCTCGTCGCCCTCGGCACGCACGGCGTCCGCGTAGCCGCGCGCGGCCTCGCCCAGCTCGCGCACCGCCTCCTCGGCGGCCACGGTGACCCGCTCGACTTCCTCACGCGCCTCGGCGAGCACGGCGACCGACTCCTCCTTGCCCAGCGCGAGGATCCGCTGCGCACGCTCACCGAGCGTCTCGTACGTCTGTGCGGTGAGCCCCGCGACGACCTCCCGCAGCCGCTCGGCCTCGGCCTCCATGTCCTTGGCCAGCACGGTCAGCCGCGCAGCGCGCTCCCACGCCTCGTCACGCTCCTTCGCCAGGCGGGTGACGTACGTGTCCACCTGCCCGGGCCGGTAGGCGCGGCCCCGCACGACGACGAAGCCGTGGGGCGACACCGATGCGCTGCTCATCCTCGAATCCCCTCTCGGATCACCGGATCCGGCGGCTCCGGCAGTCCCGAACCCGGCGTGGCGTCCACCACTCCGTACAACCCGTCAAACAACTCGACGTGGCGCACATCTTGATGGATCAAGAGGAAACACTCATAACGCGACACTCCGCCCGGCCACCCGGGTCAAGGATGAGGCACAAAGCAGTAGAAACCGCAATCGCGCGCGGGTGTCGCCGGACCGGCCACCGAACCGTCCGCGGACAGCCGCGACAACAAGAACGAGGCGCCCGACCCGTCACACGGATCGAGCGCCTCGCTCATATGGTCTTCGTACGGCGAGCCGGACGACGTCGTCTGTGGAGCAGCGCTAGGAATGTCCTGAAGATCTTGGAATCGCGCCCGGCTTGCATCGGTTCATGACGATTGACATTTACTGGCAATCCGGGGCGAGCCGGGTGGTCG
>NZ_JBSFWK010000049.1:0-69253 GCF_053594815.1 Streptomyces sp. NPDC002577
TCGGCGACCTCGCGGACATGGCGCCGTGTGGCGTCCGGTAGCCGGCCCTTGCCGTTCAGCGCATCGGAGACGGTCGTGATGGAGACACCGGCGGCCGCAGCGACATCCCTGATGCCTGCTCTGCTCGTCCGGCTGCCTCGACGGGGGGTCTCCGCGCGGCTCACCTGGTGCTTCCCTGCTGCTGTCATGGCGAGCCGATAGTAGGGCTCATTGCCTGGGGTAGCGCGGGAGCATATGCGCCCTCCAACAGGCACGTTTCTGCATGGCGAGCGTGGGTCAATGGCCTTTGAACGGAAGGAGGGTGAACGATTCGACAGCAGTACGTCTCGTGTCGGCGCCGTTAGACCTGCTAAACGATAGATGTTGCGATGCGGTCTCAACTCACCTTGACGGGCGATGCGCGCCACGGCGCACGGACCCGGCGCGCGGTTTGAGGCGAGCGCCCCCCTTCCTTTCGCGAGCCCGATGGGTGCCCTGGCGCCACGCCGTTGACCGGGGATGAAAGGGTGCACGGGGGGCCTGCCAGTATGGACTGTCACCCACCATTCGCAGGTGCGCCGAATCCTCATAAGGTGAGGAGTATTCGAACGCCGGGTGTGACGAGGAGGACTGCGGTGAGCGAGACGAGCCCGAGGCTGCGCGCCGAGCTGGAGGGTATCCCGACGTACAAGCCGGGCAAGCCTGCCGCGGCCGGCGGTCCCGTGGCGTACAAGCTGTCCTCCAACGAAAACCCCTATCCGCCGCTGCCTGGGGTGATGGAGACGACGATGGCCGCGGCCGGTTCGCTCAACCGGTACCCGGACATGGCGTGCACGGGCCTGATGGACGAGCTGGCCGATCGTTTCGGCGTGCCTGTGTCGCATCTGGCCACCGGTACCGGCTCGGTCGGTGTGGCTCAGCAGCTGCTGCAGGCCACCTCGGGCCCGGGCGACGAGGTGATCTACGCCTGGCGGTCCTTCGAGGCGTACCCGATCATCACGCAGATCAGCGGCGCGACGGCGGTGCAGGTGCCGCTGACCGAGGGCGAGGTCCACGACCTCGACGCGATGGCGGACGCGATCACCGAGCGGACGCGCCTGATTTTCGTCTGCAATCCGAACAACCCGACCGGGACGGTGGTGCGCCGGGCCGAGCTGGAGCGTTTCCTCGACCGGGTGCCGAGCGATGTGCTGGTGGTTCTGGACGAGGCGTACCGCGAGTTCATCCGTGATCCCGAGGTGCCGGACGGCGTCGAGATCTACCGCAACCGGCCGAACGTCTGCGTGCTGCGCACGTTCTCCAAGGCGTACGGGCTGGCCGGGCTGCGGGTCGGATTCGCCATCGCGCATGAGCCCGTGGCGGCCGCGCTGCGCAAGACGGCGGTGCCCTTCGGCGTGAGCCAGCTCGCGCAGGACGCGGCCGTGGCGAGCCTGCGTGCCGAGGACGAGCTTCTCGGCCGGGTGGGCTCTCTCGTGTGCGAGCGCAACCGGGTGGTCGAGGCGCTGCGGGCGCAGGGCTGGGTGGTGCCCGAGACGCAGGCGAACTTCGTATGGCTGCGGCTCGGGGAGCGTACGGCCGACTTCGCGGCGGCGTGCGAGCAGGCCGGTGTGGTCGTGCGGCCGTTCCCGGGCGAGGGCGTGCGGGTCACGATCGGTGAGGCCGAGGCGAACGACATCTTCGTGCACACGGCGGAGGCGTTCCGCAAGGACGTCTGAGCGGCGCGCGGCGCCCGCCCGCCCCTTGTCGGGGGCGGGGCGCGCCTGCCCGTCGGGCGCCCCCGGCTGGGCTGCGGGCGGTCCGTCGGTGGGCAGGCTCCGGTACCGGCCTGGCGTTCTTCCGGCGGTCCGATCCGGCGATCCGGCGCCGAGGGCGCCGGTCCGGGCATAAGGCGCCGATCGGCGTGGCGGGCCGTTTGGCGGGTCGTTTGGCTGCGGTCGGCGCCATAGGTCTCTGGGTGGCCCCTGCTTGGCCGTGGCAGGCGCACGGGCCTCTGGGGTGCTTGCCCGCTTCTGTCGCTGTCTGGCTTGTTGCTGGTCGGCTTGATCGCCTCCGCTCGCTGCCTGGCTGAGCAGACTGTCTCGGCAGGTCGGGCCGTCCCGGACGCCACGCCACCGCTTCTGCCGCTCGGCGGTTTCGGTCGCCTTGGCACCGCCGCAGGACCGACCCGGCTGACCCGGCTGACCCGGCTGACCCGGCTGACCCGGCTGACCCGGCCGACCCGGCCGTTCCGGCCTTCCGGGCAAGGCCGCCGGGGCCCTGTCGTTCCGGCTTGCGGGGACCGGCCGTTGTCCCGGCTCCAGCGGGACGACCGGCCGGCGCCCGGTTGTCCCGTTGAAGCTCCTCGGACGTGTACCGGATGCCGGGCGCGTGCCGCTTCGCCTGGATCCCCCTTCTCTGCGCCCCTCACCACGGCCTCCGGGGCCTTTTGCCCAGCTCGGAGGTGGTTCCCCGTAGTAAGGGCACCCCCCTGCCGAGGTCGTGTGACAGTACGCCATAATGCTTGTGAATGTGAACGCGTTCACAAGCCCGCCTGGTTGCTCCCGGTATGGGAGTGGCCAAAGGGTCAAGCTGCCGCTGTCACCATCGGCACGTAAGGAGTAGTCGAGGTGGATCTCGCTCTGGCGCCGGAGACCCTGGCGCGCTGGCAGTTCGGCATCACCACCGTCTATCACTTTCTCTTCGTCCCGCTGACGATCTCACTCGCGGCGCTCACGGCCGGTCTGCAGACCGCCTGGGTGCGGACGGAGAAGGAGAAGTACCTCAGGGCGACGAAGTTCTGGGGCAAGCTCTTCCTGATCAACATCGCCATGGGTGTCGTGACCGGCATCGTGCAGGAGTTCCAGTTCGGCATGAACTGGTCCGACTACTCCCGCTTCGTCGGTGACGTCTTCGGTGCCCCGCTCGCCTTCGAGGCCCTCATCGCGTTCTTCTTCGAGTCCACCTTCATCGGGCTGTGGATCTTCGGCTGGGACAAGCTGCCGAAGAAGATCCATCTCGCCTGCATCTGGATGGTCTCGATCGGCACGATCCTGTCGGCGTACTTCATCCTCGCGGCCAACTCCTGGATGCAGCACCCGGTCGGCTACCGGATCAACAAGGAGAACGGGCGGGCCGAACTCACCGACTTCTGGGCGGTGCTGACCCAGAACACCGCCCTCACGCAGGTGTTCCACACGCTGTCGGCGGCCTTCCTCACAGGCGGCGCGTTCATGGTCGGCATCGCGGCCTTCCATCTGCTGCGGGGGAAGCACATCCCCGTGATGAAAACCTCGCTCCGCCTGGGCCTGGTCACCGTCGTCATCGGCGGGATGCTCACGGCCGTCAGCGGCGACTTCCTCGGCAAGGTCATGTTCAAGCAGCAGCCGATGAAGATGGCCGCGGCCGAGGCGCTCTGGGACGGTCAGGCGCCTGCCCCCTTCTCGATCTTCGCCTACGGGGACGTGGACAAGGGCCACAACACGGTCGCCATCGAGATCCCCGGACTGCTGTCGTTCCTCGCCGAGGACAACTTCTCCTCGTTCGTTCCGGGCATCAACGACGTCAACAAGGCAGAGCAGGAGAAGTACGGGCCCGGCGACTACCGGCCCAACATCCCTGTCGCCTTCTGGGGCTTCCGCTGGATGATCGGCTTCGGCATGGCGTCGTTCGCCATCGGCCTGGTCGGACTCTGGCTGACCCGGAAGAAGTTCATGCTGCCCCAGCATCTGCGGGTTGGCGACGACGAGGTGCCGCATCTGGTGCCGTTCAGGAAGCCGTTCGGGCCGAAGCTCACCACCTGGTACTGGCGCATCGCGATCTGGACGCTGGCGTTCCCGCTGATCGCCAACTCCTGGGGTTGGATCTTCACCGAGATGGGCCGCCAACCCTGGGTCGTGTACGGCCTGTTCCAGACGCGGGACGCCGTCTCCCCCGGCGTGTCGCAGGGCGAGGTCCTCACCTCGATGATCGTCTTCACGTCGCTCTACGCGGTGCTCGCCGTCATCGAGGTCAAGCTGCTCGCCAAGTACGTCAAGGCCGGCCCGCCCGAGCTCACGGAGGCCGACCTCAACCCGCCCACCAGGATCGGCGGCGACAGCCATGACGCCGACAAGCCGATGGCCTTCTCCTACTGAGGCCGAGGGAGCGCTGAAGGCATGGAACTCCACGACGTCTGGTTCGTACTGATCGCCGTCCTCTGGACCGGCTACTTCTTCCTCGAGGGCTTCGACTTCGGGGTGGGGATCCTGACGAAGCTGCTGGCCCGGAACCGGGCCGAGAAGCGGGTGCTGATCAACACCATCGGTCCCGTGTGGGACGGCAACGAGGTGTGGCTGCTCTCGGCGGGCGGCGCGACCTTCGCGGCCTTCCCCGAGTGGTACGCGACGCTGTTCTCCGGCTTCTATCTGCCGCTGCTGCTCATCCTGGTCTGCCTGATCGTTCGCGGAGTCGCCTTCGAGTACCGCGCGAAGCGGCCCGAGGAGAAGTGGCAGCGCAACTGGGAGACCGCGATCTTCTGGACCTCTCTCCTCCCGGCGCTGATGTGGGGTGTGGCCTTCGGCAACATCGTGCGCGGCGTGAAGATCGATGCCGACATGGAGTACGTCGGCAACCTCTGGGACCTCCTCAACCCGTACGCGCTCCTGGGCGGGCTGGTGACCCTGACGCTGTTCACCTTCCACGGTGCCGTGTTCACGGGGCTGAAGACCGTCGGGGAGATTCGCGAGCGGGCCCGGACGCTGGCGCTGCGGCTCGGTCTGGTGACGGCCGCGCTGGCGGTGGTCTTCCTGCTCTGGACCCAGATCGAGAGCGGCGACGGCAAGAGCCTGGTCGCGATGGTGGTGGCCGTGGCCGCGCTGGTCGGCGCCCTTGGCGCGGTGAAGGCGGGACGCGAGGGATGGTCGTTCGCGCTGTCGGGCATCACGATCGCCGCGGCCGTCGCGATGCTCTTCCTGTCGCTGTTCCCCAACGTCATGCCCTCCTCGCTCAACGCGGACTGGAGCCTCACCGTCACCAACGCCTCGTCGAGCCCGTACACCCTGAAGATCATGACCTGGTGTGCGGCCATCGCTGCTCCGTTGGTGATGCTCTACCAGGGCTGGACCTACTGGGTGTTCCGCAAGCGGATCGGTACGCAGCACATCGCGGACGCGCACTGACCGGCCGGGCTTCCATCAGGAGGGTGTGTTTCACGTGAAACCAATCGACCCGCGCCTGCTCCGGTACGCCCGGGCCACCCGCGTCTTCCTCGTCGCCGTGGTGCTCCTCGGAGTCGTCGGAGCCGGCTTGGTCGTCGCCCAGGCGATGCTCATCGCCGAGGTGGTGGTCGGGGCCTTCCAGCACGGCTTGGGCGTTTCCGATCTGCGGACGCCGCTTCTGCTGCTGGCGGCGGTGGCGGTGGGGCGCGGGATCGTCGGCTGGCTCACGGAGCTGGCCGCGCACCGGGCGAGTGCGGCGGTCAAGTCGGAGCTGCGCGGGCGGTTGCTGGAGCGGGCGGCCGCCCTCGGGCCCGGCTGTCCCACCCGTCACCCGACCACCACCCCTGATGGAGGCGCTACGCGCCGCGAGATTCCGCAGCGCACTGGGTCGTTGGTCGCGCTAGCCACGCGGGGCGTGGACGCGCTCGACGACTACTTCTCGCGCTATCTGCCGCAGTTGGGGCTCGCAGTGGTGGTGCCGGTCGCGGTGCTCGCGCGCATCGTGACCGAGGACTGGGTGTCGGCGGCGATCATCGTCTGCACGCTGCCGCTGATCCCGGTCTTCATGGTGCTCATCGGCTGGGCCACGCAGTCCGGGATGGACCGCCAGTGGCGGCTGCTGTCCCGGCTCTCGGGGCACTTCCTCGATGTGGTCGCCGGACTGCCGACGCTGAAGGTGTTCGGGCGGGCCAAGGCGCAGGCCGAGTCGATCCGGCGTATCACCGGCGAGTACCGGCGGGCGACGATGCGGACGCTGCGCATCGCCTTCCTGTCGTCCTTCGCGCTGGAGTTGCTCGCGACGATCTCCGTTGCGCTGGTGGCGGTGACCATCGGCATGCGCCTCGTCCACGGCGAGATGGATCTGTACATCGGCCTGGTGATCCTGGTGCTCGCCCCTGAGGCGTATCTCCCGGTACGGCAGGTGGGTGCGCAGTACCACGCGGCCGCGGAGGGGCTGGCGGCCGCCGAGGAGATCTTCGACGTACTGGAGACGCCGGTTGCGGCCACGGGGACGGGCGCCGTTCCCGATGGGCCGATCAGCTTCGAGCAGGTGACGGTCCGCTACCCGGGCCGGTCATCGGCGGCGGTCGCCGGCGCTTCGTTCACGGCCCTGCCGGGCGAGACCGTGGCACTGGTCGGGCCGAGCGGCGTGGGCAAGTCGACGCTGCTGAGCGTGGTGCTGGGGTTCGTAGAACCCAGCGAGGGGCGGGTGTGCGTCGGCGGCACGGATCTCTCCATGCTGTCGCGGGAGGCGTGGCACAAGCGGATCGCGTGGGTGCCGCAGCGCCCGCACCTGTACGCCGCATCGATCGCCGAGAACGTACGGCTGGCACGGCCCGACGCCGACGACGAGGCGGTGCTGCGCGCCTTGCGCGATGCGGGGGCGTACGACTTCGTGGCCGCGCTGCCGGACGGGGCCGACACCGTCCTCGGTGAGGACGGCGCCGGGCTGTCGGCCGGGCAGCGGCAGCGGCTCGCGCTGGCCCGCGCCTTCCTGGCCGACCGGCCGGTCCTGCTCCTCGACGAGCCGACCGCCTCGCTCGACGGCGCGACCGAGGCCGAAGTGGTCGATGCGGTGCGGCGGTTGGCCGTTGGGCGGACGGTGCTGCTCGTCGTCCACCGGCCCGCGCTGCTCGCGGTCGCCGATCGGGTCGTGCGACTGGAGGCAGTGGGTGGCGAGGGCGGCATCCGTCCCGCGGAGGCGCCCTCCGGCGCCCGTCTGGTCTCCCTCTCCCGGAGCCTGCCCTCCCAGAGCGGCTCTGACAGTTCCCACGTACCCGCCGCTGCGGACGCTCGCACAAGTGGAGCCGAGTCCTCGGGAGAGACCGAAGAGGTCGCCACCCGGTCGGGCCGCGCACTGGCCCGTGTACGTGCCCTCGCCGGCGCCCGGCGCGGGCGGCTCGCGCTCGCCCTGCTGCTCGGCACTCTGGCGCTCGGCAGCGCCGTCGGGCTCATGGCCACCTCGGGATGGCTGATCTCGCGGGCGTCGCAGCAGCCGCCGGTGCTGTACCTGATGGTGGCGGTGACGGCCACGCGCGCGTTCGGCATCGGGCGGGCGGTCTTCCGGTACGCCGAGCGGCTCGTGTCGCACGACGCCGTGCTGCGGATGCTCGCCGACACCCGGGTCGCGGTCTACCGCCGTCTGGAACGGCTCGCACCCGCGGGGCTGCGGACCACGCGCCGCGGAGACCTGCTCTCCCGGCTGGTCGCCGACGTCGACGCGTTGCAGGACTACTGGCTGCGGTGGCTGCTGCCCGTCGGCGCCGCCTTCGTCGTCAGCGCCCTCTCCGTCGGCTTCACCGCATGGCTGCTGCCTGCGGCCGGGGCCGCCCTCGCAGTGGGTCTCCTGGTGGCCGGCGCCGGCGTTCCCCTGGTGAGCGGAGCCGTCGCACGGCGGGCGGAGCGCAGGCTTGCTCCCGCGCGCGGGGTGCTCGCGACCCGGGTGACGGACCTGCTCACCGGAACGGCCGAACTGACCGTCGCCGGTGCGCTGCCCGCCCGTACCGCCGACGCGAAGCGGGCCGACGCCGTGCTGACCCGGATCGCCTCCCGCGCGGCCACTGCCACGGCCCTCGGCAACGGTCTGACCGCGTTGGCCTCCGGGCTGACGGTGGTGGCCTGCGCCTTGGCCGGTGCGCAGGCGGTTCACGACGGGCGCCTCAGCGGGGTGGCGCTGGCGGTCGTCGTGCTCACGCCGCTGGCCGCGTTCGAGGCCGTCCTGGGGCTTCCACTGGCGGTGCAGTACCGGCAGCGCGTGAAGAAGAGCGCCGAGCGCGTGCATGAGGTGCTGGACGCGCCCGTGCCCGTACAGGAGCCGGAGCAGCCGCGCGAGGCCCCGGCGACGCCCTTCCCGCTGCGGGTCACCGGGCTGCGCGCCCGCCATCCCGGGCAGCACCGCGACGCGCTCGCGGGGCTCGATCTGACGCTGGAGCGGGGGCGCAGGATCGCCCTGGTCGGGCCGTCCGGGTCCGGCAAGACGACGCTTGCGCAGGTCCTGCTGCGGTTCCTGGACGCCCGCGAGGGGACGTACACGCTGGGCGGTACAGACGCCCGCGCACTGGGCGGCGACGCCGTGCGCCGCTTCGTCGGGCTGTGCGCGCAGGACGCGCACGTCTTCGACAGTTCGGTGCGGGAGAACCTGCTGCTGGCCCGCAAGGACGCGACCGAGGCCGATCTGCGCGAGGCCCTCGAGCGGGCCCGGCTGCTCGACTGGGCCGACGCGCTGCCGGACGGTCTTGACACCCTCGTCGGCGAGCACGGGGCCCGCCTGTCCGGAGGGCAGCGGCAGCGTCTCGCCCTGGCCCGCGCGCTGCTCGCCGACTTCCCCGTCCTCGTACTGGACGAGCCGGCCGAACACCTCGACCTGCCGACGGCCGACGCGCTCACCGCCGATCTCCTCGCCGCCACGGAGGGCAGGACGACGCTGCTGATCACTCACCGGCTGGCCGGTCTCGAGGCGGTGGACGAGGTGATCGTGCTGGAGGACGGGCGCCCGGTGCAGCGCGGCGAGTACGCGGCGCTGGCCGGGGTGGACGGACCGCTGCGGCGGATGCGCGAGCGGGAGGCCGCGACCGAGGGCCTGACCATGGCCGGGCCGGCAATGGACGGGTTGCCCACGGCGCCCACCGGTGGGATGGCGACCGCGGGCGCGGCCGGGCGCAGCGGGCACTGAGCGTGCCGGGCGCGGACCGTGTGGGGGAGTCGGCGGACGTCGCCCGTGCACAATCCGACTTTCCGTGGCAAAAGGTACTAATTACGCTCAGGGCATGGCAGCACCAGCCACACCCGATCCAGTGCCGGACCCCCATGTCGGCCCGTCGGCCCGGAGTCTCCAGGGCCTGTCGGCCGAGCTGACCGCGCGGCTGCCGCAGCTGCTGGAGGCGATGCGTTCCGTCGGCACCGGGTTGGAGCTGCACACCACGCTGGACCGCATCTGCGAGACCGCCGCCGAACTGGCGGACGCCCGCTACGCGGCTCTCGGGGTCGTCGCCGAGGACGGCAACGGGCTGGCGGACTTCGTCTACTACGGCGTCGACGAGGTCACCGCCTCGCAGATCGGGCGGCTGCCCGACGGGCAGAGAGGACTGCTGGGCGCGCTCATCCACCAGCCGGAGCCGGTGCTGCTGGCCGATCTCACGACCGATCCGCGCTCCTGCGGCTTCCCGCCCCACCATCCGCCGATGCGGTCTTTCCTCGGCGTTCCCGTCCGCGTCCAGGAGGAGATCTTCGGCAACCTCTATCTGGCCGAGAAGCGCGGCGGCTGCGAGTTCAGCGTCCACGACCGGGACATGGTCCGTGTGCTCGCCACCGAGGCGGGCATCGCCATCGGCAACGCCCGGCTCTACGACGCCGCCAAGCAGCGCGAGCGCTGGATCGACGGCTCTGTCGCCGTGACCACCGCGCTGCTGTCGGGCGGCGATGCCGAGGACGCGCTGCAGGTCGTCGCGGAACAGGCCCGCCGGCTCTCCGGTTCGGCGGCCGGGATCGTGTCGCTGCCCGCGGAGGAGGGCGGGCTGGAGATCGTCGCTGTCTCGTCGGAGCACGCATCGAGCCTCCTGGGGGTGGTCGTTCCGCCGGAGAGCAGAGCGGTCGCCGAACTCCTGGACGGCAAGGCGGTGTTCGTGGACGACGCGGCCACCGACCCGCGCCTGATCACTGATCTGTCCAGCGGCTACGGGCCCATGATGATGCTGCCGCTGCAGAGCGGCGGCCGCGTTCTGGGCGGTCTCGTCACGCCACGCGCGCGTGGCGCCCGGCCGTTCACCGAGACGGAGCGGACTCTGGCCACCCAGTTCGCCTCGCAGGCGGCCCTCGCGCTGATGATGGCCGAGGCACAGCGCGACCGGGAGCGCCTCGCCGTGTACGAGGACCGGGACAGGATCGCCCGCGATCTGCACGACCTCGTGATCCAGCGGCTGTTCGCCACCGGGATGATGCTGGAGGGCGCTCAGCGCAGGTCTGTCGTCCCCGAGGTGCAGCAGGGCGTGAGCAAGGCTGTCGACGAGCTGGACGTCACGATCCAGGAGATCCGCACCGCGATCTTCGCCCTGCAGCAGGGCCCGGCCGACGCACCTTCGGGCCTGCGCACGCGCGTGGTGCGCGAGATCAACCTGGCGGCCGTGCCGCTCGGTTTCAAACCCTCGTACCGCTTCGCAGGACCCGTCGACACCGTGGTCGGGGAGATGACCGGCAAGAACCTCGTCGCGGCGCTGCGCGAGGCGCTCTCGAACGCGTTCCGGCACTCCGGGGCCTCTCGTATCGAGGTCGTCGTCGATGCCGGTGTGACCCTCCCCGACGGGCGGCCCGGCGTGCGCCTGACCGTCTCGGACGACGGAGTCGGCATCCCGGAGGGCGGCCGCCGCAGCGGTCTGAAGAACCTGAAGCGGCGGGCGGAGGCGCTGGGCGGGGACAGCTGGCACGGGCCGGGCATCGGCGAGGACGGGGGCGGCACGACGGTGGTGTGGCAGGCCGCCTGCTGAGCCGGGGCCCCAGGCGGGCCGGGCGTGCAGCCGGAAGAGGCCTGTTCGGCGGTACCCTCTCGCCCGTCCGGGTCATCGCCGCCCCCTCGTACTCGCGTTGCACCGGGTCCTGCCTGCATGTGCGGACAACGATCCGACTCATGCCCATGCGCCTCCGTCCCCGCCGCCTACACCGTGTGCCGGTGCTGCTGTGTGCACTGCTCGCCCTCGCGGCCGGGCCGGCCGCGGCGTCGTCTCCACGTGACCCGGGCGACTCGGGCGGCCCGAGTACCAGCGCCGAGGTGGCACAGCTGTACGAGGACGCTTCGGTGGCCGCCCAGCAGTACGAGACGACGCGGCGCGCGGCCAAGGAGCAGGAGGCCAGGGTCCGCAGGCTGGAGGGGATGCTCGCCAGGGAACGGCGGGAGATCGCGGTCCTGCACGGCGATCTCGGGCGGATCGCCCGCGCCCAGTACCGCAGCGGCGGAGGGCTCCCGCGGACCGCTCAGCTGCTGCTCGCGGACAGTCCCGAGGACCTGATCCGGGGCCAGCAGGCCGTATGGCAGGCGGACCTCGCCGTCGACAACGCGGTCTCGAAGAGCCGCAGGGTCGAGGCCCTGCTGTCGGCCGACGAGAAGAAGGCCGCCGCTGCCTGGCGCTCCCTCGCGGAACGGAACGGGAAACTCGCGCAGTTGAAGCGGGACATCGCGCAGAAGCTCGACCGGGCGCGATGGAGGCTGCAGGGCGAGGCCGACCGGTCGGCCGCGACGGGCAAGTGCCGCACAGCCGTACGTCTGAAGCAGCCGAAAAAGCGATCCACGCGCGCGTGGATCGCGCCGGTGAAGTCGTACAGGCTCTCCGCCGGTTTCGACAGCGTCGGGCAGCACTGGGCGCACCGGCACACCGGGCAGGACTTCGCCGTGCCCATCGGCACCCCGGTGCGTGCGGCCGGCGCGGGCCGTGTGGCGAGCGTCTCGTGCGGCGGCGCCTTCGGCGTCGAGGTCGTGGTGCAGCACCCCGGCGGCTACTACACGCAGTACGCACACCTCGCCGCCGTCACCGTCACCAAGGGGCAGCGGGTGCGGACCGGGCAGTGGGTCGGGCAGTCGGGGACGACCGGGAACTCGACCGGGCCGCACCTCCACTTCGAGGTGCGGCTCACGCCCGACTGGGGCTCCGAGGTGGACCCGAAGCGGTGGCTCAAGGAGCGCGGGGTGCGGCTCAGGCCGTGAATGACGGCCTTGGCCGTCCCAGGTTCCCCGCGCCTAGAGCCCGGCCAGGATCTCCTCGATGACGACGGCCACGCCGTCGTCGTTGTTGGCGACCGTGTGGCCGGAAGCGACGGCGAGCACGTCCGGATGGGCGTTCCCCATGGCGTACGAGGTGCCGGCCCAGGTGAGCATCTCCACGTCGTTCGGCATGTCCCCGAAGGCGACGACCTCCTGCGGTGTGATGCCGCGCTCCGCGCAACACAGAGCCAGCGTGCTGGCCTTGGAGACTCCCGGACCGCTGATCTCCAGCAGCGCGCTCGGGCTGGAGCGGGTGATCGCCGCCTTGTCGGCCGCGTGCGCCCGGGCCAGCGTCAGGAACTCGTCCGGGACGAGCGTCGGGTGGTGCGCGAGCAGCTTCAGCACGGGCTGGTCCGCCACGTCGGAGTCCTCGGCCAGCAGCTTCTCCACGGGCGCGACGCTCTCGCCGGGGTCCAGCTGCAGGGGCGGATACGTCGGTTCGTGGTGCAGCCCGCCGGTCCGCTCGACGGCGAACGAGGTGCCCGGCGCGACGGCGCGCAGCGTGTGCACCACATCGCGCGCGCTCGCCGGCTCGAGCGCCCGGATCTTGACGAAACGGTGGCCACCGGGGCCACCGTGCAGATCGACCACCGCCGCGCCGTTGCCGCAGATGGCGAGGCCGTGCCCGTGGACGTGGTCGCTGACCACGTCCATCCAGCGTGCGGGGCGGCCGGTGACGAAGAAGACCTCGATCCCGGCGGCCTCGGCGGCGGCGAGAGCGGCGATGGTGCGCTCCGAGACGGACTTGTCGTCGCGCAGCAGGGTGCCGTCGAGGTCTGTGGCGATCAGCCGAGGCGGTACGGAGAAGTCCGGGGTCCGGGGCCGTGCGGTAGCTGAGGTCACGCCCCCCAGTGTCCCGCATATGCCAGCACGGCCGTGCGCTGGGGCGCACATTTGAGTATGTGCGTTGTGCTTCGGCCTGCCTGGTCGCAGGCCAGGCCCGTCAGCCGAGCTGCTGGACGGCCTCGGTGGCGATCCGCTCGAAGATCTTCTGGTCCGCTGCGAAGTCCGAGTCGGGGACCGGCCAGTGGAGCACGATCTCCGTGAAGCCCAGCGCCGCGTGGTTGCCCGCGAAGTCCACGAAGGCGTCGAAGGAGTCCAGCGGACGGTCCGGGGTGAACCCGGTGAGCAGGATCTTGTCGAGTTCCGCGGCATCGCGGCCCAGCGTCTCGCAGGCCGCGCCCAGCTTCTCGACCTGGCCGCGAATGGCTTGGAGCGACTGCTCGGGGGTGCCCGTCTCGAACAGCTTCGGGTCTCCCGTCGTGACCCATGCCTGGCCGTGGCTGGCGGCGAGCTTCAGCCCGCGCGGGCCGGTGGCGGCCACCGCGAAGGGCAGCCGGGGCCGCTGGACGCAGCCCGGGATGTTGCGCGCCTCGAAGGCGGAGTAGAACTCCCCCTTGTACGAAACCCCGTCCGTACCGTCCTCGGTGAGCAGCGTGTCGAGCAGCTGGACGAACTCGGCGAAACGGTCCGCCCGCTCGCGCGGCGACCACGGGTCCTGGCCCAGCGTGGTGGCGTCGAAGCCCGTGCCGCCCGCGCCGATGCCCAGCGTGATCCGGCCGTTCGACACGTCGTCGAGCGTGATCAGGTCCTTGGCGAGGGTCACCGGGTGCCGGAAGTTCGGCGAGGTGACGAGCGTGCCCAGGCGCAGCCGCTCGGTGACGGCCGCGGCGGCGGTCAGCGTCGGCACCGCTCCGAACCACGGCCCGTCCCGGAAGGTGCGCCAGGAGAGGTGGTCGTAGGTGTAGGCGGCGTGGAAGCCCAGCTCCTCCGCCTGCTGCCAGGTGGCGCGGGCACCCTCGTGCCAGCGGCGGTACGGAAGGATCACTGTGCTCAGACGCAAACTCATGCCTCAGAGCGTAAGCGGCGGCGGCGCGGGGGCGCTGCGCGGGCCGTTTGCGGGAGCCGCCAGGACCCGGCCTCGGGAGGGCGACGGTTGCCGGGGAGGGGCCCGTGCCGTCAGTGCGGCGCCGGAAACCGCAGGTACTGCGGGGGAACCGCCGCGGTGAGCCATACGCCGTTGGCGCTGACGCGGAACACGTGTCCGTCGCGGTGCATGGCCTCTGCGTCGACGGACAGTACGACGGGCCGGCCGCGGCGGGCACCGACCCGTGTCGCGGTCTCGCGGTCGGCGGAGAGATGCACGTCGTGGCGGTTCATCGGCCGCAGTCCCTCGGCGCGGATGGCGGGCAGATTAGGGGCGACTGTGCCGTGGAAGAGATATGCGGGCGGGGTCGCCGGAGGCAGCCCCAGGTCGACGTCCACGGTGTGTCCCTGACTGGCGCGGATCCGGGTGCCGTCGATCGCGAAGCGTCGCTTGTCGTTGGCGGCGACCACGTGATCGAGCTCCTCCCGCGTGAAGCGGAAGCCGTGCGCGGCGGCAGCGGCGATCAGGGTGTCGATCTCGACCCAGCCGCCCTCGTCGAGGGTGAGGCCGATCCTCTGCGGCTGATGCCGCAGATGCTTCGACAGGTACTTCGACACCTTCACGGTGCGTCTTTCGTCCATCCGACCAGCGTGCCCGTCGGGCGGCTCGGTGCGCACTCGGTTTTGACTCACCCTTTCCGGCTCGCATGTTTGATCCACAAGTAACTGCGTTATCCACAGGGGAAATTGGAGATCCTGTGGACAACTTGGCTTGGAAATCAACCGCTTTAGTCAATTAGGCCGTGATGCAGTCGACTTTGACTAGAAAGGGGCTCAATCTGTCAGTACGTGCGGTTCGTTCCGCTTGATGGCCTGTGTTGGTTTCGACCACCGATCGCGCAACCGAGTAGGCGCGCCAGTGAGGTTGGTCAACCTATAGGGGAAACCGAGGAAGTTGGTGCATCGCAGCCAATGTCGCAGCAACATGTCCCGAAAGAAACGATCACGAACTATGCGCATAATTCACCGGTATGCCCAACTAAATCCTCAACTCGTCCGTGTGGAACCTGAGAGTGACCCCTACGGGCCCGTAATACCGAAGGCGGACCACAGGACAACCCCCTGGTCTGACGACCGCCTTGAGCTGCGCCACTAGCGTCGAAGCGTGACTGTGATCTCGACCGAAAGCCTGAGCATGCGGTTCCCGAGGGTGACCGCGCTTGACCGGCTCTCTCTGGACATCGGGCCTGGTGTGACCGGACTCGTCGGGGCCAACGGAGCCGGCAAGTCCACATTGATCAAGATCCTGTTGGGTCTGTCCCGCGCCACCGAGGGCCGCGCCGAGGTGCTCGGGCTCGATGTGACGACCGAAGGCGCCGCCATCCGCGAGCGTGTCGGCTACATGCCCGAACACGACTGCCTGCCGCCCGATGTCTCGGCGACCGAGTTCGTCGTCCACATGGCTCGTATGTCGGGGTTGCCGCCCACCGCGGCCCGGGAGCGCACGGCGGACACGCTGCGCCACGTCGGTCTGTACGAGGAGCGCTACCGCCCGATTGGCGGCTACTCGACCGGTATGAAGCAGCGCGTCAAGCTCGCCCAAGCCCTGGTGCACGACCCGCAGTTGGTCTTCCTGGACGAGCCGACCAACGGCCTCGACCCGGTCGGCCGCGACGACATGCTCGACCTGATCCGGCGCGTCCACACCGACTTCGGGATCTCGGTCCTGGTCACCTCGCATCTGCTGGGCGAGTTGGAGCGCACCTGCGACCACGTCGTCGTCATCGACGGCGGCAAGTTGCTGCGCTCCAGTTCCACCACGGACTTCACGCAGACCACGACGACCCTGGCGATCGAGGTCACCGACACCGACGAACACCCGGACGGCACACGCGCGTTGCGCGACACGCTGCACGCGCGCGGCGTGGCAACCGACGCCGGAGGCAGTCTGCCGGGCGCCGGGCACACGCTGCTGCTCACGGCCGAGGGCGAGGAGACGTACGACCTCGTGCGCGACGTCGTCGCCGATCTCGGCCTGGGACTCGTCCGCATGGAACAGCGCAGGCACCACATCGCAGAGGTGTTCCGTCCGGACCAGGCCGAGCACGCGGACAACGAGCACGCGGACAACGAGCACGCGGACAACGAGCACGCGGACAACGAGCACGCGGACAACGAGCACGCGGACAACAGGCACGCGGACAAGGAGCGCACGGACGCCAAGCACACGGACACCGACGGACAGCGGAAGGAGGCGGTCCACCATGGCGGTTGAGCAGTCCCTCACCGGAAGCACAGGTGAGCAGACCCGGATCCACAACATCGGCTACCGCAACTACGACGGCCCCCGTCTGGGCCGTGCGTACGCCCGCCGGTCGCTCTTCTCGCAGTCCCTGCGCGGTGCGTACGGACTCGGCCGCTCGGCCAAGTCCAAGGTGCTGCCGATGCTGCTCTTCGGGGTGATGTGCGCGCCCGCGGCGATCATGGTGGCGGTCACGGTCGCGACCAAACTCAAGGACCTGCCGCTCGACTACACGCGCTACGCGATCGTCATGCAGGCCGTCATCGGCCTCTACATCGCATCCCAGGGTCCCCAGTCGGTCTCGCGCGACCTGCGCTTCAAGACGGTCCCTCTGTACTTCTCGCGTCCCATCGAGCGCGGCGACTACGTCCTCGCGAAGTACGGAGCGATGGCCTCCGCCATGTTCGTCCTCACGGCAGCGCCACTGCTCGTGCTCTACATCGGAGCGCTGCTGGCCAAACTTGACTTCTCGGACCAGACAGAGGGTTTCCTGCAGGGGTTGGTCTCGGTGGCGCTGTTGTCGCTGCTCTTCGCCGGAATCGGTCTCGTCGTCTCGGCGCTCACCCCCCGCCGCGGCTTCGGCATCGCTGCCGTGATCGCCGTCCTGACCATCTCGTACGGCGCGGTCTCCACCCTCCAGGCCATCGCGCACATGCAGGGCAGCGACGGTGTGGTGGGCTGGATCGGGCTGTTCTCGCCGGTCACGCTCATCGACGGCGTGCAGACGGCCTTCCTGGGCGCCACATCCTCCTTCCCCGGAGGGGACGGCCCCTCGACCGGCGCGGGCGTCGTCTACCTGCTCGTCGTCCTGGGGCTCATCGCCGGCTGCTACGGCATCCTCATGCGGCGCTACCGAAAGGTCGGACTGTGACCTCGATCGACATCGACCACGCCTCACGCTGGTTCGGCAACGTGGTGGCCGTCAACGACATCACGATGACCATCGGCCCCGGTGTCACCGGCCTCCTCGGCCCCAACGGCGCCGGAAAGTCCACCCTCATCAACATGATGGGCGGCTTCCTGGCCCCCTCCACCGGCTCCGTCACCCTCGACGGCCGCCCGATCTGGCGCAACGAACAGATCTACCGGCACATCGGCATCGTCCCCGAGCGCGAAGCCATGTACGACTTCCTCACGGGGCGCGAATTCGTCGTCGCCAACGCCGAGTTGCACGGCCTGAACGCACGCGCCGCCCAGAAGGCCCTCGCCACCGTCGAGATGGAGTACGCACAGGACCGCAAGATCTCCACGTACAGCAAGGGCATGCGGCAGCGCGTGAAGATGGCGTCCGCGCTGGTCCACGAGCCGTCCGTGCTGCTGCTCGACGAGCCCTTCAACGGCATGGACCCGCGCCAGCGCATGCAGCTCATGGACCTGCTGCGGCGCATGGGCGACGAGGGCCGCACCGTGCTGTTCTCGTCCCACATCCTCGAGGAGGTCGAGCAACTCGCCTCCCACATCGAGGTGATCGTCGCCGGAAGGCACGCGGCGAGCGGCGACTTCCGCAGGATCCGCCGGCTGATGACCGACCGCCCGCACCGCTACCTGGTGCGCTCCAGCGACGACCGCGCCCTCGCAGCGGCGCTGATCGCCGACCCGTCTACGGCGGGCATCGAAGTGGACGTCGCGGAGGGCGCATTGCGCATCCAGGCCGTCGACTTCGGCCGGTTCACCGCGCTGCTGCCGCGGGTGGCCAGGGACCACGGCATCCGGCTGCTCACGGTCTCGCCGTCCGACGAGTCCCTCGAGTCCGTCTTCTCGTATCTGGTCGCGGCGTAGGAGGCCGAAGATGTACGACCCCACAGTCGCCCGGCTCACCTACCGGGCCCTGCTCGGCCGCCGCCGGGCCCTCATCCTCTTCGCGCTGCCCGCCCTGCTGATCGTGATCGCCGGGGCGGTACGCGCCCTCACCGGCGCCGACGATCAGATCGCATCCGACGTGCTCGGCGGCTTCGCGCTCGCCACGATGGTGCCGATCATCGGCGTCATCGCGGGCACCGGGGCGATCGGCCCCGAGATCGACGACGGCTCGGTGGTCTATCTGCTCGCCAAGCCGGTCAAGCGGCCCACGATCATCTTCACCAAGCTGATCGTCGCCATCGCCGTGACCATGGTCTTCTCCGCGGTCCCCACATTCGTCGCCGGGCTGGTCCTCAACGGCAACGGCCAGCAGATCGCCGTCGCCTACACGATCGCGGCGCTGGTCGCCTCCATCGCGTACGCAGCGGTCTTCCTGCTGCTCGGCACGGTGACGCGGCACGCGGTGGTCTTCGGACTCGTGTACGCCCTTGTCTGGGAGGCCCTCTTCGGGTCGCTGGTGCCCGGGGCACGCACGCTCAGCATCCAGCAGTGGTCGCTCGCGGTGGCCCATAAGGTCGCCGGCGGGGACCTGGTCACCTCGGACGTCAAGCTGCCCCTCGCGACGGTTCTGCTGGCGGGCGTCACGGTGGCCGCTACCTGGTACGCGGGGCGGAAGCTGCGGACGCTGACGCTGGCCGGGGAGGAGTGACGCGGTCTCCGATGTCGACGGCTGTCTTGACGGCGCCTTCACCCTCCCGCCCGGACACTGGGTGGGAGGCGAGCGCTTCCGCCCTGCAGGAAGGAGCCACGATGGCATCGGAACCGAAGCCCGACCGGGGGGCCGGGGAGGGCACGCCGGGCGACGACTGGGACGGCATCGTCCTCGACGAGGCGTTCGTACGGTCCGCCGAGGCGTCCGAGCCCTCGGCGCGCGCCCGTATGCTCGCCGCCCGCTGGCGCGACCAGCCGCCGGAGCCGGAGCCGTGGCGTACCGACGAGCCCCCGGCGGGGTGGTTCTGGAGCCGGGCGCGGCGCCGTAGGTGGCGCAGGGGCTGAGGGGTCGCGCCGGTCGGGTCGGCCGGGTCGGTCGGTCTCGGAAATAAATGGGTGGCGCCCAATTTCCCGTATGGGCAGAGTAGTTCTGTCCACGCGCCGCCACCGGCGCCATCTTCTGGGAGAGGAGCGCGGCGATGTCCATCAGTAGTCCGTCGAGCTCCCGACAGGGCAGCCCGCGGCGGGCTCCGGAGTAGTCACTGCACTCCGTGGAGCCGCCGCGCGGGAGTTGCCCGGGGCGGCCGCTTCGAGCGCGCGATTCGCTGTCGCGCGGGCCGCCCACCCGGAGGATTGGCCGAGTGGTAAGGCACCGGCTTGCGCTGTGTTTGATGAACAGCAAGTCGTGGTCGGGGGTTACCCCGCGCGCGTTCGATCCGCGCATCCTCCGCGAGACGCTTCGCTGTGATGTGGCGGGGTTCTGTTGTCCCCCACAGCGGTACGGAACCAACTGCCCACAGCGGTGCGGAACGGCTTACGTCAGCAGGCGTTCCAGGACTGCCGCGATGCCGTCCGTCTCGTTCGACGTTGTTTCCTCGTCCGCTACTGCCTTCAGGTCCTGGTGGGCGTTGGCCATGGCTACGCCGTAGGAGGCCCAGGCGAACATCGGGATGTCGTTGGGCATGTCGCCGAAGGCGATGGTGTCCGCAGGCCCGGCGCCCAGGCGGCGGGCGGCCAGGGACAGGCCGGTCGCCTTCGTGAGGCCCAGGGGGAGCAGTTCGACGATGCCTTCGCCGGCCATCGTGACGCCCACCAGGTCGCCCGCGGTCCGCAGAGCCACCGAGGCGAGTTCGTCGTCGGTGAGCCCCGGGTGCTGGATGTACAGCTTGTTCAGCGGCGCCGACCACACATCGGCGATATCGGTGAACGGGACGTAGGGCAGTGGACCGTCGTGCGTCTGGTAGCCGGGGCCCACCAGCACCTGGCCGTCGATGCCGTCGCGGCTCGCCGCCAGAGCCAGCGTGCCGACCTCCGCCTCGATCTTCGCCAGCGCCAAGCCGGCGACCCGGCGGTCCAGGGTCACGGACGTGAGCAGACGGTGCTCGCCCGCGTGGTAGACCTGCGCGCCCTGGCCGCACACCGCGAGGCCCTCGTAACCGAGGTCGTCGAGGATGTGCCGGGTCCAGGGCACGGCCCGGCCGGTGACGACGATGTGCGCGGCGCCCGTCGCGGTGACCGCGGCGAGCGCCTCACGCGTGCGTGCCGACACCGTCTCGTCGGAGCGCAGCAACGTTCCGTCGAGATCGGTGGCGACCAGCTTGTAGGGAAAAGGGGTGGCGGAGGACGCGGCGGAATCGCTCACTTGGCGACCGGCTCCAAGAACTCCCGTCCTCCGAGATACGGACGCAGCACCTCCGGGACCCGCACGGAACCGTCGGCCTGCTGGTGGTTCTCCAGGATCGCGACGATCGTGCGCGGTACGGCGCACAGCGTGCCGTTGAGCGTCGCCAGCGGGCGGATCTGCTTGCCGTCACGGACGCGGATCGACAGGCGGCGCGACTGGAACTCCGTGCAGTCCGAGGTCGACGTCAGTTCGCGGTACTTGCCCTGCGTCGGGATCCACGCCTCGCAGTCGAACTTGCGGGCGGCCGAGGAGCCCAGGTCGCCTGTGGCCACGTCGATCACACGGAACGGCAGCTCCAGCGAGGTCAGCCACTGCTTCTCCCACTCGAGGAGACGCTGGTGCTCGGCCTCGGAGTCCTCCGGTGCGACGTACGAGAACATCTCGACCTTGTCGAACTGGTGGACGCGGAAGATGCCGCGGGTGTCCTTGCCGTGCGAGCCGGCCTCGCGGCGGAAGCAGGGCGAGAAGCCGGCGTAGCGCAAAGGCAGCCGGTCGGCGTCGATGATCTCGTCCATGTGGTACGCGGCGAGCGGCACCTCGGACGTGCCGACCAGGTAGAGGTCGTCGTCGTCCAGGTGGTAGACGTCCTGCGCCGCCTGGCCGAGGAAGCCGGTGCCGGCCATCGACTGCGGGCGGACCAGCGCCGGGGTGAGCATCGGCGTGAAGCCGGCCGCGGTGGCCTGGCCGATCGCGGCGTTCACCAGGGCGAGCTCGAGCAGCGCGCCGACCCCGGTGAGGAAGTAGAAGCGGGAGCCGGAGACCTTGGCGCCGCGCTCGACGTCGATGGCGCCCAGCGTCGTGCCGAGCTCCAGGTGGTCCTTGGGCTCGAAGCCCTCGGCCGCGAAGTCACGGATGGTGCCGTGCTTCTCCAGGACCTGGAAGTCCTCCTCGCCGCCGACGGGCACGTCGGGGTGCACGAGGTTGCCGAGTTTGAGCAGCAGCTCCTGGGTCTCGGTGTCGGCCTGGTCCCGTTCGGCGTCGGCCGCCTTGACGGCGGCGGCGAGCTCGCCCGCCTTCTTCAGCAGCTCCTGCTTCTCGTCGCCGGAGGCCTTGGGGATGAGCTTGCCGAGCGACTTCTGCTCGGAGCGGAGCTCGTCGAAGCGGACGCCGGACGACCTGCGCCGCTCGTCGGCGGAGAGCAGGGCGTCGACGAGCTCGACGTCCTCTCCACGGGCGCGCTGGGAGGCGCGAACACGGTCGGGGTCCTCACGAAGCAGGCGAAGGTCAATCACACCGCAAGGCTACCGGTGACCGCTTCCGGCTCACGAACCGATATCTGGGTATGCGCGTTATGAGCGATATGCCGGAATAGCGAATTCGGGCGAAGGCGGGTGGATGTGCGCCGGCGAAGCGACATCGCAGCGTACCGTCAATAATAGGGGCGCGATTCCCCGAAATGGGGCAGAGGCGATGCAGCGCCTTGACTCGATTCCCTTGCGTCGGGCGGCACTTGGGGCCTCGTTGTCCACAGGAATCCACACGCAGAAAAGTTATCCACAGGCTGTGTGCAAGATCTGTGGATGCCGGAAATGATCATTCCGAATGCCGCAACTAGGGCATCGGATTCCCCGCTCAAACCACCCGGGAGTCCACTTTCGGGTGGAAATGGTTCGCTCCAAAGAGTTGATCAAGCGAAACGGGTGGACGACGGATGATGTGGATGAGGATGGAGAGACTTGGGGGACAGAGGGCGATTTGTCGACTGTGCCGCCTGTGTCGCACTTCGTTGTCGACTTGTCCCCAGGTCGAGAAGCAAGCCTGTGGATAACTGCTGTGGATGAGGAAAATCTGCAGGTAGGACCGTAGGCAGACCGGTGGATAACTCATCCCGCCGGCCCCTCTCCCTGCTCAGAGCAGTCGGGCCCGTCGGATCGGGCCCGACTCAGATCAGTCGGGCCTGTCGTACGGGGCCTGTCAGAACCGCCCGTCCCGGCAGCGCGTCAGCCAGTCCGACGCCTCCGCGAAGTCGCCGTCGGACGTCCCGGGCCGCAGCGCCCGCGCATCCTGGGACGAGACATCGGCCTGGGGATACGACCCGAGGAACCGCACCTTCAGGCAGATCCGCTTGAGGCCCATGAGGGCCTCGCCGACCCGGGGATCCGAGACATGCCCCTCGGCGTCGATCGCGAAGCAGTAACTCCCGATGCCCTCACCGGTCGGCCGGGACTGGAGCAGCACCAGGTTGACCCCGCGTACCGAGAACTCCTGGAGCAGTTCGAGCAGCGCACCCGGGTGGTCGTCGCGCTGCCAGATGACCACCGACGTCTTGTCCGCGCCGGTCGGGGCCGCTGGCCGGGCCGGGCGGCCGACCAGCACGAAGCGGGTCTGCGCGTTCGCCGCGTCGTGGATCTCGGTGACCAGCGGCTCCAGGCCGTACGTCGCCGCCGCGAACTCACCCGCAAAGGCCGCGTCGTAACGGCCCTCCTGCACCAGCCGCGCCCCGTCGGCGTTCGACGCGGACGACTCCCATACGGCGTCCGGAAGGTTCGCCGCCAGCCAGTTGCGGACCTGCGTCTGCGCGGCCGGGTGCGCGGTCACCGTCTTGATGTCGGCCAGCTGCGTGCCGGGCCGGACCAGCAGCGCGAAGGTGATGGGCAGCAGCACCTCGCGGTAGATCATCAGCGGTTCGCCCGCGATGAGCTCGTCGAGGGTCGTGGTGATGCCGCCCTCCACGGAGTTCTCGATCGGCACGAGCGCGGCTGCGGCCTCGCCGGCCCGCACCGCGTCGAGAGCCGAGGACACGCTCACCATGGGGACGAGCTCCCGCGTGGCGGCTTCCGGGAGCTTGCGGAGTGCGGCCTCGGTGAAGGTGCCTGCGGGGCCGAGATACGTGTAGCGGGTGGCGGACATACCGTCACCCTAATGCCCGCCGCGACTGCGGCTTCCGCGCGCCGCCCTCGACCCCGCCCCTGTCCGGGCCCCGATCAGGCCTCCAGTAGCCGTTGCCCCACGTACTCGCCCTTGGCCGCGCCGCCCGGCGCGGCGAAGAGGCCGCTCGACTCGTGCCGGATGAACCGTGACAGGGCGTCGCCGCGGTCGAGCTTGCGCTGCACCGGTACGAAGCCGCGCAGCGGGTCCGCCTGCCAGCAGATGAAGAGCAGGCCCGCGTCCGGCACCCCGTCCGCGTCGAAGCCGTCGTGGAAGGAGTACGGCCGGCGCAGCATCGCCGCTCCGCCGTTCTGGTCGGGCCGGGTGATGCGGGCATGCGCATTGATCGGGATGACGAGGTTGCCATCGGTGTCGGTCTTCTCGAGCTTCGGCTCGGTCGTCTCGCTGCCGCCGGTGAGGGGTGCGCCGTCGGACTTGCGTCGCCCTATGACGTTCTCCTGGTCCTTGGCGGAGAGCTTCTCCCAGTCGTCGAGGAGCATCCTGATGCGGCGTACGACGGCGTAGGAGCCGCCCGCCATCCAGGACGGATCGCCGGAAGACGGCACGAAGATCCGCTTGTCGAAGTCGTCGTCCGCCGGCTTCGGGTTGTTCGTACCGTCGATCTGGCCCATCAGATTGCGGGCCGTCATGGGTTGGGCGGTCGCGCCCGGCGAGCGGTTGAAGCCGTTCATCTGCCAGCGGACGCGTGCGACGCCGGTCGCCTCCGTCTGCACGGCGCGCAGCGCGTGGAAGGCGACCAGCGCGTCGTTCGCGCCGATCTGCACCCACAGGTCGCCGTCGCTGCGCGCCTTGTCGAGGTGGTCCGAGGAGAAGTCCGGCAGTGGATCGAGGGCCACCGGGCGCTGCTTCTCCAAGCCCGTACGCGAGAAGAAGGAGTAGCCGAAGCCGAAGGTCACGGTCAGGGACGAGGGCCCGGCATCGCGCGCGACGTCGGTGTCGTCGCTCCCCGCGGCCTGGCCCGCCATCAACCGCTCGGCAGTCGCCGACCAGCGGCGCAGCAGCGCGGCCGCCTCCTTGCGGCCCGCACTCGCCACCAGGTCGAACGCGATGAGATGGCCGTGGGCCTGCAGCGGCGTCGTGACGCCCGGCTGATGTTTCCCGTGAAACATCACCTGCCCGGAGCCGAGGGAGGTGAGGGGCGCGGTGGCCGTGCCGCTCGAGTCGGAGCCGGAGGACGCCACCGCGTATCCGGCGGCACTACCCGCCGCGCCCAGCGCAATGCCGGTGGCGCCGGCCGTACCGAGGAGCCGTCGTCGGGAAATGGACTGGTCAGGCATGGTGTTCAGCCGATCTTGACGTTCTTGTTGACGGTCACCTGGTCGATGTCCGAGGTACGTACGGTCACGGCGACCTTCCAGTCGCCCGCCATCGGGATCTGCACCCCGCTTGCGCTCCAGTGCCCGGTGAGGATGTGGTCGGGGGTCACGGGCAGCGGTCCGATGTTCTTGGACGTGAGCGTGAAGGCCACCTTGACCTCGGGGATGTCGAAGGGCCGGCCGTTCGGGCGCTTCACATAGACGTGCATCTCGTTGCTGCCGGCCCGGCCCGGTGTCAGATCGAGCGACACGGTGCCCTTGCCGTCCTCGCCGCCCGTGTCGAACGGAAGGTCCAGGGAGACGGGACCGCTTTGCTCCGATGCGGCGCCGACGGCGCGCGCGGCCTCCTGCTCCGTACGGCCCGGCTCGGTGGCCGTCAGCACGGTGGTGACCACGAGCAGCACCACGGCGACGCCGGCTTCGGCGAGCACGGAGCGGCGCAGGCCGAGGCGGTGCGGATCGGCGTCCCGGATGCGCTTCTCGCGTGCCGTGGCCATGGCGGCCTGCTGGCGGGCGAGCTGGGCCACGCGTGTCGCGTCGCGGCCCGCCGTTCCCACAGCCTCGGCTCGCTCCGCGTCCGCACCTTCGGTTGGCTCTGCGTCCGCAGTCTCAGTTCGCTCTGCGTTCTCAGCTTCGGTGTTCGCGGCTTGGGCCTCCACGCCCTGTGCGTCCGTGAGCCGCGCAGTCCAGCGGCGAGAGATCCAGGCGATGCCCACCAGCACCGCGACCAGCCCGATCTTCACGAGCAGCAGCTGCCCGTACGTCGTACCGGTGAGAGCGGACCATGAGCCGACCTGGCGCCACGACTGGTAGCTGCCTGTCGCCGCCAGCACGGTGACGCTGCCGAGCGCGATGCGCGAGAAGCGGCGCACCGCGGAGGCCTCGATCGAGGGCGCGCGGTACAGCGACACGAGCAGCGTCGTCAGCCCGCCCAGCCAGACCGCGACCGCCAGCAGATGCAGCACGTCGACGGGCATCGCGAGCCCCGTCTGGATGCCGGTCGAGGCGTGCTCGGCCATGGCCCAGGTGGCGGCGAGGCCCGCCGCGACGACGGCACCGCCGATGGAGAGGCCGAAGGCGAGGTCGCTCTTGCGGCTGTCGGGCTCCCCCTGGCCGCTGTCGGGCTCCCCTGGGCCGTCGGTCACGCCGTGCCGGTCGTCGTGGCCCTGCTTGTCGTCGGCGACTTCGCCCCCCTCGACCGCCTCGCCCCCGTTGTCCTCCTCATGCCTGACGTACGCCCCGAACAGCACCGCGATGAACAGAGCGGCCGCGGCGAGCAGCAGCAGGCGTGAGCTGAGTGCCGCGCCCGTCTTGGTCTGCAGGACGGTGCCGAGCTGCGCCATGTCGAAGACGTCCGCGAGCTTTCCGGAGCCGGTGTACGCGCCGCGCATCAGCAGCATCGCCAGGGTGGCCGCGGTCAGCGCGACCCAGCCGGAGACCACGACCCGCTGCACGGGCCGTACTCCGGCGCCGCGCGGCCAGCAGGCCAGTACGAAAGCGGCCCCGCCGGCCATGACGATGAACCCGGCGTACGACACATAGCGCGCAATGCCGTAGAGCCCGCCGACGACACCGCCGCCCGCCGTCTGGTCCCCCAGTGCGACAGAGGTCTTGGACGGCGCGCCCACGGAGAACGTGAAGGCGCCGGAGACCGGGTGGCTGTCGGCCGACACCACCTGGTAGGCGACGGTGAAGGTGCCGTCGGGCAGTCCCGCGTGCAGCTTCACGCTGTAGACGTCGCTCCCGAGGTTCTCGGGGCTGCCGGTGTCGACGCGCTTGCCGGCCGGGTCGAGCACCCGGATCGCGCCGTCCGACATCGCCACGTCCTCCGAGAACGTGAGCGACACCTGCTTCGGCGCCGTGGTGACCACCGACCCCTGCTTGGGATCGCTCCCGAGCAGCGCGGCATGCGCGGAGGCGGGCACGGCACCGGCGAGGAGCGCGCCCGCCACGGCGAGCAGCAGCACCACGAGATGCCCGAAGCGGGGAGCGATGGACCTCATGCGGTGGACCTCATGGACTCTCCGTCCCTCTGACTGCGTCTCAGTGATGGTTTGACGGGTTGTACGTGGCATCCTTCACCGGCAGCTCGACGGTGATCGTGCCGGACTTGGCGAAGTGCAGCTCGACGGAGACCTTCTCGCCGAGCTTCGGCCTGTGTGTGAGCTGGTCGAACATCACGTGGTTCCCGCCGCGCGCGAAGTCGAGCCTGCCGCCCGCGGGTACGTCGAAGGACTTCTGCTCCTTCATCGCCCCGCCGTCGGTGGTGTGGAGGGTGATGTCGGCGGCTATGTCGCTGGTGACGGAGGTGAGCTCGTCCGCGCCGCCCGAGTTGGCGACGGTGAAGTACCCCGCGGCCATGTCGGCCGTCGGCGGCACCGGCATATAGGCGCCGCTCACCTTCAGATCGGGCTTCTTCGAGGCCGCGGTCGTCTGCGCCGAGCCGTCGCCGGAGCCGCAGCCGACGAGCACGAGCCCGGCGGCGACGACCAGCGCACCGCCGGCCACGAACACCGTCGGGCCGCCGGCGCCGACCCTCGCGCGGAAGCTGCGCCTCACGGCGTCTCCCCCTTGATCAGCTTCGGCAGGTCCTTGGTGTAGTCGTCGACCGTGGCGTCCTCGCCGTACAGGACATAGCCCCCGTCGGTCTTCGGCGAGAAGGCGACGACCTGGGTGCCGTGCACCGAGACGATCTTGCCGTTCTTGTCCTTGTGCGGCGCCTCGATGGAGATGCCGAGCTGCCGGGCACCGGCCTGGATGGTGGCGAAGTCCCCGGTCAGGCCGATGAAGTCGGGGTCCTGCGCCTTGAGCCAGCTGGCGAGCGCGGACGGGGTGTCCCGGTCGGGGTCGGTGGTGACGAAGACGACGCGCAGCTTGTCCTGTTCGGCCTTGGGCAGCGACTTCTTGGCGACCGCGATGTTGCTCATGGTCAGCGGGCAGACGTCGGGGCAGTGGGTGTAGCCGAAGTAGATCAGCGTCGGGCGGCCCTTGGTCTGCTCGCGCAGGTCGTACTTCTTGCCGTGGGTGTCGGTGAGGACCAGGTCCGGCTTGGTGAACGGCTGGTCCAGCACGGTCGCTGCCTTGTCCGAGCTGCCCGACTCGACGGAGACCTCGGCGACGGGCTTCTTGCCGTCGTCACCGCTGCCGCACGCGGAGAGGGTCAGCGTCGCGGTGGCCAGCAGTGCGGCGGCGAGGAGGGTGTTCTTACGCATAGGAAAATGTCCCAGATATGAGGTGTCCGGTGGGCGCCGGGGTCGTCCGCTGTCGTCGGCGCGACCCCGTGCCCACCGGGAGGTTGCTCAGCTGCCCGGCCGCTCGTCGTGCGCTCGGCACGCGTTCGGCATGCGCAGCTGCCGGTCCGTGATCAGCTGCTGGGGCGGCGGCGCCGGGCCAGGACGCCGAACGCCACGCCTGCCGCGCCGACGGCGATGCCGACGATGCCGAGGACGCGTGCGGTGGTGTCGCCGGAGTCCGCCGAGGCAGCGGTGGTCTCGGCGGCGCCCGAGTCCGACTTGGCGTCGTCCGAGGAGGCCGTGTCGTCCGCCGAACCGCTGCCGTGGTGGTCGTCGGTCGCCGCCGACAGCTCCAGCACCGGTGCCGGGTTCTCCGGCTCCTCCGCGCCCTCCTTCTGCGGCTCGATCCAGCGCACGACCTCGTCGTCGGAGTACGTCTGGAGCGCCTTGAAGACGAGCTCGTCGGCGTCCTCGGGCAGCTGGCCGACGGAGAGCGGGAACTTCTGGAAGTAGCCCGGCTCGATGCCCTTGCCGTCGGCGGTCCAGGTGACCTTGGTGACGGCCTCGGTGATCTTGTCGCCGTGCATCTCGAGCGGCTTGTCGAGCTTCGACTTGGTGACCTTCACGCTCCAGCCGTCGACGGGCTGGGGCATCACGGAGGCGAGCGGGTGCTCGGTCGGGAAGTTCACCTCGAGCCTGGTCGTCGAGGCGTCGTCGCGCTCGTTCGGCACCTTGAAGTCGATCACGGCGTAGCCGCCCTTGGCGGCCTCGCCCTCCGGCTGCACGCTGACGTGGGCGAAGGCCGGGGCGGAGAGCAGCAGGACGGCGGAGCCGGCCGCGCCGCCGACGATGGACAGACGGGAAACCTTCAGAGGCTTCATGTGTGAGAACACTCCACTTCAGTGGTGGTGTCGATGATGAGGAAGTGGCGCGCCCCGCGGGCACGCGCGCGTGCCGCACGGCACCTCCTCCGACGAGTGGAGTGGTGCGCGTGTCAGGCAGCGAGAAGGAACGCGGCCGCGGACGGCGGCCCGCGCCTGATCACCGTGTGCTGAAGTGGGGAGATACGCGGCTTGGGGAGCGGAACCAGCGCGGTGCGCGGGGTGCGCGGCCCCGTCTCGGGCGCCGTCGGAAGCCCGGTGAGCAGGACGCGTACGAGCGCGAGGGCGCGGCGCAGGGAACGTACGTGCGCCGCTTCGGCGACTCCGTGCGCGGACAGCCGCACAAGGCGCCCCAGTGCGATGTCGCCGCGGCGCAGCAGCCAGCCGGCGACGAGGGCCGCGAGCAGGTGCCCGAGGAGCATGGGCAGGGACGGCAGCAGCGAGGCCGCGGAACCGGTGGCCGTGGACGCTGTGGACGCCGCCGTCGTGTGGTGCTGCGGGGAGTGCGCTTCGAGGCCCGCGCTCGAGAGGATCCGCTGGGCCTGGGCCGGGCTGATCGCCGCGGCCCCCACACCGCACATCAGCCGTGCGGCCCGCTCCACCAGGGCGGCATCGGTGAGTGCCGACGGCGAGCCCGTGCCCGCCGATGACGCGCCGACGACGCTCGCGGCCGTCTGCGTACCGCCCTGGGCGAAGCCGAACAGCGTATGCAGCGCGACCTGGCCCACGGCCAGCACTGCGGCGATGCCGGGCAGCGCACGCTCGCGTCCGGCGAACGGCACCGCGACGGCGAAGACGGAGAGGAACGCCGCCCCGAGAGCCCACAGCGGGAGCGTGTCGCAGGAGGCGAGCACATGGCCTGCCGCGGACAGCGCTACGCAGACCGCGGTGAACACCGCGGCCCTGAGGAGCCGGAGATCGACTCCGTCGCGCGTCGCGCGCCGGCGGGGGGCAGTCATGGCCGAGCCATCATCCCACTGGCTCTGACCGCTCCGTGCGGCAGGTCCGCAAGGTCACATCACGCCAGGAACGTAACGATATGTACGGAAGATCGTATGTATGGAAGGTCGCCATACACCGGCTCAGTCAGCGGCCGCATCCGCCGTCCGAGCGGCAATCACGTCAACTCTGTGCTTACTTTGCGCGCTTGTGGCAATACGTATCTGGTATGTCGAGCCGCAGCCAGGAGGCTGGAGCATGAGCATGTGGTGGTCCCTCCATTTGCGGCGCGAAGCTGCGAGCGTTCCGCTCGCCCGGCGCCTGCTGATCGGGACGATGGAGACCGCGGGCGTGGATCCCGACATCTCCTACGACCTCTCCGTCGCCCTGAGCGAGGCCTGTGCCAACGCCGTGGAGCACGGAGGGGGAGCGGCTTCCGGCGGATCGTCGGGCGCGTACCGGGTGACGGCCTACCTCGACGGCGAGACGTGCCGCATCGAAGTCACGGACTCGGGCCCCGGATTCCCCACCGGGCGTGCCCGCCCACCGGCACGCCCGTCCCTCGAAGCCGAGCACGGCAGGGGCCTGTGCCTCATCCAGGAGTTCGCCGATCATGTGCAGTTCGGGAACAAGCCGGGCAGAGGCGGCGCGGTGATCAGCTTCGACAAGACCCTCAAGTGGCGGGAGGACGCGCCGCTGGTGTCGGTGTAGCCCGTACCCAGGGCATTCACAGCTTGCGCCAATGGTGCTGCGAGGAAGCGACCCTAGCGTCCCGTCACATGACGGGAAAACACTCTGACAAGTCCATCACAAGGCGCCGTGCCCTCGCCGTCGGCGGCGGCGTGGCCGGAGCCGGCGGGCTCGCGCTGGCCGGTTATCAGGGAGCCTTCGCCGACGAGGTGAGCGACACGGCGACGTCCACCGCCTCGGCCACCGCGTCCAGCGGGCAGTGCGTCCTGATGTCCAGCGTCACCGAGGGGCCGTACTACCTGGACGGCGCCCTCGTGCGGAAGGACATCACCGAGGGCAAGGCGGGTGTCCCGCTGTCCCTCCGTATCACCGTCCAGGACACCACCGAGTCCTGCGGGCCGGTCGCCGGAGCGGCCGTCGAGATCTGGCACTGCGACGCCTGGGGCTACTACTCGGGCTACACGACGGCCAACCCGGGCGGCAGCGCCCCCGCCGAGAGCGAGGACGGCTCGACCGCCAACGACCAGACGTACCTTCGCGGCTACCAGATCGCGGACGACGACGGCGAGGTCAAGTTCGAGACGATCTTCCCCGGCTGGTACACGCCCCGCACCTGCCACATCCACGTCAAGGTGCACACCGGCGGCCAGAAGGAGGACGGCACCTACGAGGGCGGCAAGGTCAACTACACCGGCCAGCTGTTCTTCGACGACGACGCGGCCGAGGCGATCTTCGCGCTGGAGCCGTACTCGAAGCACACCGGCTCCTACACGGAGCTCGACAACGACATGGTGTACGACGGCGGGGGCGCGTCCAGCGGGCTGCTGACCCTCAAGCGGATCGACAAGAGCGACCTGTCGAAGGGCTACAAGGGGTTCATCACCCTCGGCATCGACCCCGACGCGGAGAACGACGGCGCCGGCAGCGGCGGTGGCGGCGGCACGCCCCCGAGCGGCGCCCCGGGTGACGCGCCCAGCGGTGCCCCGAGCGACGCGCCCAGCCCCTCCGCGTCCGAGTCCACCTCCTCGTCGAGCGCCTCGTAGCCGTACGAAAGCAGCCGTATGAAAACCGTCATGGAACGCAAGGACGACGCGCTGGCGACGGCCGCCGTGGACGCGCTGATCGAGCAGCTCCGGCTCACCCCCAAACCGGGCCTGCCCGACGCCCGCGACCTCGAGGCACTCGCCACCCGCCAGGACCTGAGCGCCCTGCGCTGGTCGGCCAAGGCGCTGGCGCCCGGCCTTGCGGCCATGGCGGCCGCCGCGCGCCGCATCGGTGAGCCCGGCCGCGCCCTCCGCGAGGAGATCGGCGCGATCGGCCGGGCCACCGAGCGCTCGGCACGGCAGGCGGGCACGGCGCACCGCGGCGCGCTGTGGACGCTCGGCCTGCTGGTCGCCGCGGCCGCCCTGGAACCCAGGGCCGTCCCGCGCGACATCATGGCGACCGCCAAGCGCATAGCGGCTCACCCGGACCGCCGCGCCCCGCGCCGTCCGTCCGTGGGTTCGACGGTCTCCGCCAAATATGGCGCGGCAGGCGCACGCGGCGAGGCACGCGCCGGGTTCCCGCACGTGCGCCGTGCGTCGGAGGCGCTGGCCAAGGCAGCCGTCGACGGGCCGTACTCCCGGCTGGACGCTCTGCTCACCGTGATGTCCACGCTCCAGGACACCGGGCTGCTCTACACCGCGGGCCCGCACGGGCTGCGCAGTGTCCAGGCGGGCGCCCGCGCCGTGCTCGACGCCGGAGGCAGCGCCACCGAGGAGGGCCGGGCGGCGCTCGTGGAGTTCGACACCGGCCTGCGGGACGACGGTCTGCACCCCCGCGGCAGCGGCGGGCTGCTCGCCGGCGCGCTCTTCCTGAACTCCCTGCCGGCTCTGCCGACCCCCGCATGACCGGCAGGGCCGCAACCCGCGGACGCGGCTGAAGGGCCGCGCTCCCCGGATACGGCAGTGGCCGGGCACCCCAGGGTGCCCGGCCACTGCCGTACGAACGGGCTGCTCAGCCCTTGAGCTTCGCCATCCACAGCTCGATCTCGTCGGAGCGGCGCGGCAGCCCCGCCGACAGGTTCCGGTTGCCGTTCTCGGTCACCAGGATGTCGTCCTCGATACGGACACCGATGCCGCGGTACTCCTCCGGCACCGTCAGATCGTCGGCCTGGAAGTACAGCCCCGGCTCGACGGTCAGGCACATGCCCGGCTCCAGTGTGCCGTCCACGTACGTCTCGGTCCGTGCGACCGCGCAGTCGTGGACGTCGAGGCCCAGCATGTGGCCGGTGCCGTGCAGGGTCCAGCGGCGCTGCAGGCCGAGCTCCAGGACGCGCTCGACCGGGCCCTCGACGAGGCCCCACTCGACCAGCTTCTCGGTGAGCACGCGCTGGGCGGCGTCGTGGAAGTCGCGGTACTTGGCGCCCGGCTGCACCGCGGCGATGCCGGCCTCCTGGGCCTCGTACACGGCGTCGTAGATCTTCTTCTGGATCTCGGTGTACGTGCCGTTGATCGGCAGCGTGCGCGTGACGTCGGCCGTGTAGAGGCTGTGGGTCTCCACGCCGGCGTCGAGGAGGAGCAGCTCGCCGGAGCGCACCGGGCCGTCGTTGCGCACCCAGTGCAGGGTGCAGGCGTGCGGGCCCGCGGCGCAGATCGAGCTGTAGCCGATGTCGTTGCCCTCGACGCGGGCGCGCAGGAAGAAAGTGCCCTCGATATAGCGCTCGGTGGTCGCCTCGGCCTTGTCGAGGACCTTCACGACGTCCTCGAAGCCGCGGACCGTCGAGTCGACGGCCTTCTGCAGCTCGCCGATCTCGAACTCGTCCTTCACGAGGCGGGCCTCGGAGAGGAAGGTCCTCAGCTCCTCGTCGCGCTCGCCCGTCACCTTGTCGGTGAGGGCGGCCTCGATCCCGGCGTCGTAACCGCGCACGACCCGCACCGGTCCCGTGGCCTCGCGCAGCTTGCCGGCCAGCTCGCGCACGTCGGCGGCGGGCAGGCCGTACAGCTTCTCGGCCTCCGTGAGGGAGTGGCGGCGGCCGACCCACAGCTCGCCCTGGCCGTCCAGCCAGAACTCGCCGTTCTCGCGGTCGGAGCGCGGCAGCAGATAGATCGTCGCCTCGTGGCCGCTCGTCCCGTCCGAGAAGACCGTCGGCTCCAGGACGAGGACGCCGTCCTCGGTCTGGTTTCCGGTGAGGTACGCGTACTCGACGGAGGCGCGGAAGGGGTAGTCGGTGTCGTTCGAGCGGGTCTTCAGATGGCCCGCCGGGATGACGAGGCGCTCGCCGGGGAAGCGCGCGGAGAGCGCGGCGCGACGGTGGGCCGTGTGCTCGGCCTGGGCGATCGGCTGCAGGTCGCGCAGCTCGGTGTCGGCCCAGCCGGACTTCATGTTCTCGGCGAGCTCATCGGAAACGCCCGGGTACAGGCCGTTCTTGCGCTGCTTGATCGGCTCTTCGGTCTCGGTCTCGGTCTCCGGGAGCTCGTCGGCCACGGTCATCCTCCTTGATACGGCAGTGGACCTTCCCCCAGGCTCTCGGTCGTGCTTCGAGCAGAGGGGACCCGCTCCATCGTACGGCCGTATGTAAGGGCGCCCAGGGTCGAAGGACCTGTCACGACGAGCTTCTGACGCGAGCGGCCCAGCCCGCTCGAAACGGCTCACGCGAAACGGCTCACGCGAAAAGGCTGACGAAAGCGGCTCACTCGAAACGGGCCGCCAGCAGCACCACGTCCTCCTCGCTGTCGGCCTCGAGCCCGCCCGGCAGCACCTGGCGCAGCACATGGTCGGCGATGCCGCCGGGGTCCTGGCGCAGCAGCCGCGGCACGCTCGCCGCCGCCGCGTGCAGCCGAGCGAAGGCCCGGTCCATCGGGTCACCCGTGCGGTGCAGCAGCCCGTCGGTGCACAGGAGCACCGTTTCTCCTGGCTCCGGCCGGATCTCCACGCTCGGCGCCTCCCAGCACGCCAGCATCCCCAGCGGCGCGGACAGCGACGTCTCCACGAACTCCGTGCGCCGCTCGCCGACGATCAGCGGCGGACTGTGCCCGGCCCCGGCCAGCGTGATCTTGCGCAGCGCGGGTTCGCAGTACGCGAACAGGGCGGTGGCGCTGCGGGCGGGCTCGGTCAGCCGCATCAGCAGCTCGAGATCGGACAGTACGGCGACGGGATCCTCGCCCTCCATCACCGCGTACGCCCGCAGGGACGCCCGCAGCCGCCCCATCGCCGCCACCGCGCTCGGGCCGGAACCGGTGACGGAGCCGACAGCGAGCCCGAGCGCGCCCTCGGGCAGCGGAAGTGCGTCGTACCAGTCGCCCCCGCCGCGCGGGCCCGTGCGATGGCGGGCCGCCAGGTGTACTCCGGGGACCCGGGGCAGCCGGGTGGGCAGCAGCTCGCCGGTGATGGTCGCGACCGTCGAGCGGGCCCGCTCCAGCTCGAGCAGCCGGGCCAGGTGCTCGGTGGCGTAGCGGGCGTAGAGGCCCACGAGGTGCCGCTGCCGTTCGACGGGCTCGGCCGGCTCGTCGTACAGCCAGACCGCCGCGCCGAGCAGGCCCGCCCCAGCCGTGGCCAGCGGCAGTGTGTAGCTCGCGGCGAAACCGAGCCGCGCCGCGACCGCGCGATGGAGCGGATCCAGCCCCTCCTCGGCGAACAGGTCGGGGTGCGCGATCTCGGCATCCCCGCCGGGAAGCCCCTCCAGAATCCGGCCGTACGAGGTGGAGCTGCGCGGCACCGTCTCCAGGTGACCGAGATCGGCGCGGCCCAGACCGAGGCCGATCGTCGTGTCGGGTCCCAGGCCGTCGGCCGGCTCCAGGACGACGAGACCGCGACGGGCGCCGACGAGAGCGGCTCCGGCGTCCAGCAGCTCGTGCAGGGCACCGTCCAAGGACGCCGTGCGGGCCAGCCGTTCGGTGAGTTCGTGCAGCGTGGTGAGGTTGGAGACCCAGCCGGCGAGCCGGTCCTGGAGCACGGCGCACGGGTCGCTGGGGGAAGCGGCCGACGGGGAGTCCGATGCGGAGGATGCGGGCGCGACAGTGTGTGCGGGCTGCGGAACCGTTGAATCGATTCCGGCCACTTTCCGAAGGTGCGGGGCGTTCATGGCGTCCGGCTTTCGGGACGGTGCGTATTGCCCAATAGCATCGCAAACCCCCATGTCAATCTGCACCGCTAGCAGTGTCTCCACATCTACACGCACTCGTGAGGAGATGTCCAGCATTGTCCTGCTGGGATTCCTGGTGTCCATGAGGTGCTTCCGATGATGGGAACTTGGCTAAAAATTGCCCCAGGTAACGGCATATTGCGGTCGACTGGTTCCGTTCGACGGAGCGTCATCGCGGTTGTGATGGGTACGTACTCGGTGAAGGCCAGGGGCAGTTGGGACCGCCCGGAACCTGGCGCCGGAGCCGGGCGTCTTAACCACCGACGACCGTGACCCCATCCTCCCGTGGTGGAGGCGGCGAGAACCACGCGCGACGGCAAACGCCAGGCGCCGCCACCCCACGCCATGCTTTTAATGGACGCAGCCAACGCTTGGCGCTGCGGCTTGTCGGGGTTTCCCCCTGCCTCGGGCTGGGGTGTGATGCGCCTGCTTGTACGCACAGTAAGTGATGCACACATGGTGTGACGTGACCCTCGGCGTTCAACGGAAAGGAACGAGCGCTCATGCGCGAGATCCTCGGAAGGCGACGCAGGATCCTCTCCAGGCGAACCAACGGGAGGCCTGAGTTGATCAGCGCGGCCCTGACCTTCGCGACCGCATGGCAGTGGCCTGTACTCCCCGGCGTGGGGCTCCGGACGCGGGGCGGTGCCCTCTGTGCCTGCCCGGACCCGGAATGCACGGTGCCCGGCGCTCACCCCTTCGACCCCGTGCTGCTGGCCGCCACCACCGACGAGCGCATGGTGCGCTGGTGGTGGACCAACCGGCCGGAGGCGCCGATCGTCCTCGCCACCGGAGGCCGCGCCCCGTGCGCGGTCAGCCTGCCGGCGGCTGCGGGCGCCCGCGCTCTTGCGGCGCTCGACCGCAGGGATGTGCGCCTCGGCCCGGTCGTCGCGACCCCGGACCGCTGGTTCCTGCTGGTCGCGCCGTACTCCCTGGAGCGGCTCGGCGAACTGCTGTACGCAAAGGACCATGTGCCCGGCTCGCTCCGCTTCCACGGCGAGGGCGGCTATCTGCCGCTGCCCCCCTCCGTGACCGGCCAGGGGCAGGTCCGCTGGGAGCGTGCTCCGCTCCCCGGCTCCGCGGCCCCCTGGGTGCCCGACGTCGAGGCTGTCGTGGACACCGTGGTGGAGGCCCTCATTCGTACGGGTGTGAGCGCTCCCGAGTTGTAGGGGCGACCGGCGCGCGGAGAACTGCGCAGGTGCCGACCGCCGTTGTCTCCGGGCCGTGCTCTGGCGCCACCTCGGGGAGTCCGGCGGCCGGACCGCTGCTGACCGGGCTCCGGCAGCGATCAATCTGGCGGATCATCAGGCAGGTTCGTGGTCATCAGGCAGGTTCGGGCACGAGACAGCCCGGGCGGATTCGCGGCCTGCGCAGGGTGTCCGAGGGGCCGGTGCCCGGGACGGTGCCCGGACATGGAAGCGCCCGGTTGCTGGCGACGGGGGATGCACCAGCAACCGGGCTCAATTGAACGGTAACAAGAGATCGGCTATTCGCAAATTCGATCTCGTGGATCCGGGCGCCGAATTACCTGTATTTGAACGGAGTTGTGACAGGAGTCACGGCCGATCAAAGGATTTCCGGTGGATTGTTCGCGCAACTGTGCGTCAGCTGAGTGTTACCTGTCGATTCGTAAGGCCACCGCGGGCCCGGCGCTCGTCCGCCGTGAGCGGTGCGTCCGACGCGAGTGCCCCGGCGAGCCGCTCGGCGAATTCGGCCGCCGGCTTCTCGACGTCCTCGGCCGAGACGCCCGAGGGCAGATCCCAGACCGGAACCGTGAGCCCGTGCGCACGGAACGAGCCGACCAGGCGCGTGCCCTCGCCGAGCCCCGACACGCCGGCCGCATGCAGCCGCGCGAGTGCGTCGATGAGCTGCTCCTCCGGATACGGCATGACCCAGCGCAGGTGGTTCTTCTCCGGGGTCTCGCACCAGTAGGCGGCGTCGACGCCGGAGAGCTTCACGGTGGGGATCGCCGCGGCGTTCGCCCGCTCCAGCGAGGCGGTGACCTCAGGTGAGGCGTTCTCCGAGTCGGGGACCCAGAACTCGAAACCCGAGTGCACGACCGGCTCGAAGGGCCCCTTCGGGTCGAGCAGATCCTGCAGACGCGGGCCGTCCGACGGGGCGCGGCGGCCCTGGACCGGCGTACCCGGCTCGGCGGTCAGCGCGCGCTGCAGGGTGTCGGCGAGATCGCGGCTGATGTCGCCTGACGGGGTGTCGTTCTGCAGGCCGAGCAGCACGGAACCGTCGTCGCGGCGCAGCGCGGGCCACGCCATGGGCAGCACGGTCGCGAGGGTCACCGACGGGACCCCCTCCGGAAGCCCGTCCTGCAGGGTCAGTTCGACGGTCGCGGCCGGCACCAGCTCGCGCAGCGCGATCCAGTCCGCCTCGCCGGCCAGGCCCTCGAAGGGGCGGTGCACCAGCTCGGTCACCGCGTGCGCGGCGGCCCGGCCGTGGCATGCCTTGTAACGGCGGCCCGAACCACACGGGCAGGGTTCACGGGCTCCGACCACCGGCACGTCACCCTCGGCACCCGTGGTGCGGGCGCCATTGGTGATCTGCGCCTTTTTGGCCTTGGTCTGACTGCGCTTCTTGGCCATCTTGGGTGTCTCCCGCCAGCGGCTGGTCCTGTTACGGGCGCGAGCCTAGCCGCTCGTACGGACAGCGGCGCGGATCAGCCCGGCGCGACGGCCGTGGCGGTGGCACAAGCGGGGCGAGTCGGTCCTTTCGCGGACTCCGGTACGGACGGCGCCGGTTCAGTCCATGTCGTCGAAGGCGTCCGCGAAGTCCAGGTCCGGCAGGGCCGACACCGGTGGCGCCGCGATGCGCGTCGCGAAGTCTTCGCGCCGGTGCCCGTGCACATCGTCATGGACCACGACCCAGACCGTGACCTCGCCGTGGGCGTCGTCCCGGACGCCCCAGTCGTCGGCCAGTGCCGTGATGATGTTGAGCCCGCGGCCGCCGTGTGCGGTGACCGAGGGCGTGGCCGGAATCGGGCGGGTCGGACCACCGCCGTCCGTCACCTCGACCGTCAGCCGGCCGCCTGTGTCCACGCTCCACGCGGCTCTGACGTCGCCGTCACCGGCGAGGGCGTCGCCCAGCGGTCTGCCGTGCCGGCATGCGTTGCTGAGCAGTTCGGAAAGGATCAGTACTGCATCGTCTATGACCGAATCCGCTACGCCGCCTATGCGCAACTGATCGCGCATCCGGTGTCTTGCTTCCCCCACGCCCGCAGGGCCATGGGGTACGGCCATGCTTGACGACGTGGGCACCTCCTGTGCCACCACCAACGCCACCCCCGAGACCTCCTTCGCCCCACGCCACGGTGTGGATGCCCCAATGGGTTCGATGGGAAACCGGCCAATACACGTCGTGTGACGCACTCGTCACGATCGAATACGGATCGAACGCGCCGGTGCACTCCCTGTAACAGGCTCGCGATGCGGTGTAACAGGCGCTAATCACGGCCAAGCTGGGACAGAACCTGCCGGGGGCGGTTGGTGATGATCGCGTCGACGCCCAGCTCGGCGCAGAGCTCCACATCGGCGGGCTGGTCGACGGTCCACACGTGCACCTGGTGGCCTGCCTGCTTGAGCCTGGCGATGTATCCCGGGTGACTGCGGACGATGCGGATGCCGGGCCCGGCGATCCCCACCCCGACCGGCAGCCGTCCGTCGCGCAGGCGGGGAGAGAGGAACTGCATCAGATACACGGCCGGCAAGGTGGGCGACGCCGCACGGACACGGTGCAGGGAGCGTGCCGAGAAACTCATGATCCGTACCGGCGACGGGCCCTGCGCGGGCGGGGAGTCCAGGCCGAAGCGCCCCAGCAGGGCCAGCAGCCGCTCCTCGACCTGGCCCGCCCAGCGGGTGGGGTGCTTCGTCTCAATGGCCAGCCCGACCGGGCGGCCCGCGTCGGCCACGAGTTCGAGCAGCCGTTCCAGGGTGAGGACGGAGGTGTCGTCCGGGTCCGGACTCTCCTCCCAGTCGGGGCTCTCCTCCCAGCCGCGGTCCCCGGCTGGGGCCTGCTGCCTCTTCCAGGAGCCGAAGTCGAGCGCGGTGAGATCGGCGAGCTCCAGGGCCGAGACGGCGCCCCGGCCGTTGGACGTACGGTTGACACGTCGGTCGTGGACGCAGACGAGATGGCCGTCCGCGGTCAGCCGCACATCGCATTCGAGGGCGTCGGCCCCGTCCTCGATCGCCTTCTTGTACGCGGCCAGCGTGTGTTCGGGAGCGTCCTCGGAGGCTCCGCGGTGGGCGACGACCTCGATCATGTGCTGTCGTGCGTAGGTCACCGCGTCATGGTGCCACCGTCGCTGGGTAGGCGTGCCATGGACAGCCCCGGGAGGGGGCGGGAAACGAGCGACGTGGGACGGCCCGGTCCGGCCGGAGGAGGCTCCCCGGATGCGTCCGTTTCGTCCGGGATAAAGGATGGCATCGGACGCACAGGAACGGCTTATGGTGCCCTGACGTCCCTTGGTAAAAGCTGACCGCATACAAATTGCACAGCTGAACCGTGCCGGTTCGTGGCCTTGGGCGAACCGAGTACGACCGAGAACAAAAGCCGTGGATCGAGGAGAAGAGCTGTGAGCACCGAGAACGAGGGCACTGCGGTACCCCCGGCCCCGTCTGCACCTCCTGTGCCGGTGGAAACTCCCGCCACTTCCGTCGCATCCGCGGCGCCCGGCGGCGCGATGCCCGGAACGCCGGGCCAGGGCGCCGCGGGCGCCCCAGCACCTCAGCAAGGCGACACAGTGACTCAGGTCACGCCGGGGCAGGCCGCGCATCACGAGAGTGCCTTTGCTCAGGCTGCCGGTGCCCACGGTGGGGAGTACCAGCACGCCGATGCCGCCGCTCAGGGCGCGCCCGGATACGGCGGACCGGAGCCGCACAACGGTGCGGCACAGGGCGAGACCCCGGTGGCGCACGGCAGCGCCGCCGGTGACTGGCCGCCGCCCCCGCCGCCGGCCGTGCCCTCGTACGCGGGAGGCGGCGGCGGATCCGGCTGGGGGTCCACGTACCAGCCCCGGGAGCCGAAGCCCGGCGGGCGGCGCGGCGGACTCGTCGCCGCGGTGCTGGCGGCCGCGCTGCTGGCCGGCGGCGTCGGAGGCGGCGTCGGCTACTGGGCGGCGGAGAGCAACGACAACGCCTCGAGCTCGACCACCGTCTCCGCGTCGGACACCCCGTCGGATCTGAAGCGGGATCCGCACTCGGTGGCCGGGATCGCCGCCGCGGCGCTGCCCAGCGTCGTGACGATCGAGGCCACGGCCGGCGACGGCGAGGGCGGCACCGGCACCGGATTCGTCTACGACACCCAGGGCCACATCCTCACCAACAACCACGTGGTCGCCTCCGCGGCGAGCGGCGGCAAGCTCACCGCCACCTTCGCCGACGGCAAGAAGTACGACGCCGAGGTGATCGGCCGCGCCCAGGGCTACGACGTCGCGGTCATCAAGCTGAAGAACGCCCCCTCGAACCTGAAGCCGTTGGCGCTCGCCGACTCCGACAAGGTGGCCGTCGGCGACGCGACGATCGCCATCGGTGCACCCTTCGGCCTGTCGAACACGGTGACCACGGGCATCGTCAGCGCCAAGAACCGCCCGGTGGCCTCCAGCGACGGCACGGGCTCAAGCAAGGCGTCGTACATGAGTGCCCTGCAGACCGACGCGTCGATCAACCCGGGCAACTCCGGCGGCCCGCTGCTGAACGCGAGCGGCGCGGTCATCGGCATCAACTCGGCCATCCAGTCCGCGAGCAACGGCCTGGACGGCGGCCAGGCCGGCTCGATCGGTCTGGGCTTCGCGATCCCGATCAACCAGGCGAAGAACGTCGCCAACCAGCTGATCAAGACGGGCGAGCCGGTCTACCCGGTGATCGGCGCCTCGGTCTCGCTCGAGCAGAACGGCGACGGCGCGAAGATCACCGAGCAGGGCGCCAACGGCTCCGCCGCGGTCACCGCAGGCGGCCCGGCGGACAAGGCGGGCCTCAAGCCCGGCGACGTCATCACCAAGCTCGACGACACGGTGATCGACAGCGGTCCGACGCTGATCGGCGAGATCTGGACCCACCAGCCCGGCGACACCGTCAAGATCACCTTCAAGCGGGACGGCAAGGAGCACACGGTCGACGTGGTCCTGGGCGAGCGCAAGGGCGACAGCTGACGCGCTGCTGCCGACGCGACAGCGGCGGGAGGCCGGTGGAACCGGCCCCCGCGCCGCGTGGCCGTGGGTCGTGGGGTGCCGGGGGTCGTGGGGCAGGTCATACACGGTCCCGACGCCCCGGGCCTGCGGGAGGCTCCCGTCTCCATGTCCGTGACAGGTAGGCTGTAGCCGCTCCGTCCCAGGTGGCCGGGGCGAGGTGGGTTGCCCGAGCGGCCTAAGGGAACGGTCTTGAAAACCGTCGTGGCGCGAGTCACCGTGGGTTCAAATCCCACACCCACCGCACTGATCGAAGGCCTCTGACCAGCGAAATCGGGTCAGAGGCCTTCGTCGTTGCCGACGTGCTCGGGCAATCGCCGGCACGCCGTGCCTCCCCGGCGGTCGGCCATGCGGTCCCCCCTCAGTGCACGCCCCGCTTCGGGCGGTGAACGTATGTGCTATACAACCATGTTGGACCTTCACAAGTCCTGCACATGTCACACATCTTCACCAGATCATGAGGGGGGACCTCTCTTGCGTAAGCGCCCTGTCATAGCCGCAGTCCTCACTGCCGGCTCGCTGGCCGTCCTCGCCGCCACCCCGGCTCAGGCCACCGAGTACACCTCGGCCCTGAAGATCCGCGGCGTCCAGTACGACGCGCCGGGCCGGGACTCCAACAGCTGCTCCTCGGGCAACACCGACGAGGAATACCTGACGATCAAGAACTACTCGTCGTCGGCGACGATCAACCTCAAGGGCTACGTCGTCAAGGACGCCGCCGGCAACAGGTTCACCTTCACCGCCAACCACTCCCTCCAGCCCGGTGACTACGTGAAGCTCCGCGGAGGCAACGGCACCGATTCCGACAAGTACAACGTGGTCTATCGCGACAACTGCAACTTCATGTGGAACAACGACCGCGACACGATCTACCTGTACAAGCCCTCCGGCAGCGGCTCGGACTCCCACTCGTACACCAAGAGCGGAGACGACTCCGACGGCAACGGCTACATCCGCTTCCACAGCTGAGCAGGATGCGCACGGCCCCCAGCTCCTGATCGGAGGTGGGGGCCGGATCTCTGGGTGGGGCGCACTGTGTACGTGTCACCACGCGCGCGTGCCGTTCACGGACGGTGGCCCGTCAGCCGGGCTGCCGAGGCGAGCGTGGCGCGGGCCTCCCGTTCCGTGAGGCCGGTGCGGATCGCCGCTTCGACGAGCGGCGTGGCGAGTTCTTCTCCGATGCCGTTCTCGTACGCGCGGCAGGCGGCCCAGAAGAGGCGTGTGTTGCGCTGGCCCTCGTGTGCCGCGAGAACGAACTGGACGAGGCCCTGGCCGTGTTGACCGGTGGACGGCGGAGTCGGGTGGTGCGGGCGCGGTGGGGGAGTGATCAGCCGCAGCAGGGCGGGCGGGCAGGGGGCGGGGGCCAGGTGGGCGGTGCCCGGCGCGGTGCTGTAGACGCCGTGGTCGGTGCGTGAGCCGGGGCCGACGAGGTATCCGCCGGCGCCGCGGATGTCGATGCCGGGAGCGAGCCGCCCCGCGGAGTTGGGGACGACGACGTCGGGCGGCCCGGAGAGCCACACATGGCGGCCGCCGCTGGGGGTGATCACGACGACGGTGTCCGGGATGGTGAAGAGATGGCGCAGCGCGAGTTCGCGCAGGGCGGCCGAGGAGTCCGCACCGGACTTGGTGTCGAGGTCCACGCCGATCAGATGGAACGGGGGCAGTCCGCAGGCGATGCCGTAACCGGTCGCCCAGGGGGCGGCGGCGAAGAGTTCGCGGATGCGCTGCGGGTCGCTCGACGCGTCGTACACGCCGTGGCCGGGGCCTCCGCACTCGCCGCGGCAGAGCGCCGGTTCGGGGTCCGAGCGGTGCGGTGAAGGCAGGGCGGGGAGCTTGGTGCGGGACAGCGGTATGACGGCCAGTCCGCGTTCGGCTGCGGAGAGGGCATGGGCGAGGGCCAGGGTCGTGACATACCGGTCGGTGGTGGCCATGCTCCTATGTTCGTACGTACGTTCGATAAAGGGAAGGGGTGATCCGCCGCCAGTGTCGGCCTCTGGGTCGGTTTGTCGCCTTGATCATCGAATCGATCGTCGAATCGTGGCGCATGAGGGCCTCGTCGGTGTGCGGTGCGGGCCGGGACGCGGTCGTCGGTCTTGACACCGGTCCGGCATCTGACGGACAGTCAGAAACTCTTGCCGGTACGAAACGGGAGGCCGCCGCCGTGCACCTCGCCCCCACCGTCCGCCAGCAGCGACTGCGTACCGAACTGCGCGCCTACTTCCGGGAACTGATGCCGGACGGGCCGCCCCCCACCGGGGACGGGGCAGGCCGGCGGCGGCTGCTGCGCCGCATGGGCGGCGACGGGCTGCTCGGTCTCGGCTGGCCCGTCGAGTACGGCGGCCAGGGGCGCGGTCCCGACGAGCAGTTCGTGTTCTTCGACGAGGCGTACCGCGCGGGCGCCCCGGTCTCGATGGTGACCCTGAACACCGTCGGCCCGACCCTCATGAAGTACGGCACCCCGGAGCAGAAGGACCGCTTCCTGCCGGGCATCCTCAGCGGCGACATCGTCTTCGCGATCGGATACAGCGAGCCGTCGGCCGGGACGGATCTCGCCTCGCTACGCACGCGTGCCGTGCGGGACGGCGACGGCGGGGACTGGCTCATCGACGGACAGAAGATCTTCACGTCGAACGCCCAGCACGCCGACTGGATCTGGCTGGCCTGCCGCACCGATCCCGAAGCGCCGAGGCACCGCGGCATCTCGATCATCCTCGTGCCGACCGGCGCGCCCGGGTTCTCCTGGACGCCGATGGAGACCGTGGGCGGCCTGACGACCACAGCGACCTACTACGACGGGATACGCGTCCCGTCCTCGAACCTCGTGGGCGAGGAGCACGGCGGCTGGGGGCTCATCACCAACCAGCTCAACCACGAACGGGTCGCGCTCGCGGCGCTCGGGATGCAGGCCGAAGACGCGTACGAGGCGGTACTGGCGGCCGCCCGAGCACCCGATCCGGTGACGGGTGAGCGGCGCATCGACGCGCCCTGGGTGCGGTCGAGACTGGCCGAGGTGCATGCCCGGCTGGCGGCAACACGCCTGCTCAACTGGCGTTTGGTGGGTGATGTGGGGGCGGGGCGGCTGGCCCCCGGCGACGCGAGCGGCGTGAAGTTCGCGGGAACGGAATCGGCGGTCGAGGCGTATCGCATGTGTCAGGAGATCGCGGGGGAAGCGGGCCTGGTGCGGTCCGGATCGCCTGGCGCCTTCGGGGACGGCGAGCTGGAGCGCATGAACCGGGCGGCGCAGATCAACACCTTCGGGGGCGGGGTGAGCGAGGTGCAGCGGGAGATCGTCGCGACGATGCGGCTCGGGATGCACAGGGGGCGGCGGTGAACGCGGCGGGCCGGGCGGCGGTCGACGCGGCGGGCCGGCCGGTGGGCTCGGGCGGCTCCTCGGCCGGTACGACGGGCCGGGAGAGTCCGGGCGGCCCGTCGGCCGATACGGCGAGCGGCGTTTCGTACGAGCGGCTGAAGGCGTACGAGGGGCAGCCGGCCGCGGTCGCCGGCGTGGGCCGGGACCGGGTCAACGAGCCGATGATCAGGCACTGGTGCGAGGCGATGGGGGACACCAACCCGGCGTACGCGGGCCCGGACGCCGTCGCGCCGCCGACCATGCTCCAGGCCTGGACGATGGGCGGCCTCTCCGGCCTCTCCGGCCACGCGGGGCGCAGCGCCGCGTACGACGAGCTGTTCGCCCTGCTGGACGGCGCCGGGTACACGTCGGTGGTCGCCACCGACTGCGAGCAGGAGTATCTGCGGCCGCTGCGGCCGGGGGACGAGATCACTTTCGACGCGGTGATCGAGTCGGTCTCGGAGCGGAAGACGACCAAGCTGGGGACGGGGCACTTCGTCACGACGCGGATGGACGTCAGGGCGGACGGTGAGCTCGCCGGGACGCACAGGTTCCGGATCCTCAAGTACGCGCCGGCGGCCCGCCGGGCAACCGGCCTACGCCAGCCCGGCGAGCCGAAGCCGCGGCGGCCCCGTCCGGTGATCAACCGGGACAACGCCGGGTTCTGGGAAGGAGTCTCGGACCACCGGCTGCTCGTCCAGCGCTGCCGCGCGTGCGGCACACCGCGCTTCCCCTGGCTGCCGGGGTGCAACGCATGCGGCGGGCAGGACTGGGACCCGGTCGAGGCGAGCGGCGAGGGCACCGTCTTCAGTTACGTCGTGATGCACCACCCGCCCTTCCCCGCCTTCGACCCTCCGTACGCGGTGGGGCTGATCGAGCTGGCGGAGGGGGTGCGGATCGTCAGCAACGTGGTCGGGGTGGCGCCCGGCAAGGTACGGATCGGGATGCCGGTACGCCTTGAATTCCTGCGCGTGGACGACGGGTTGGAGCTGCCGGTCTTCCGCGCGGCCGAGGACACGGCCGAGGACACGACCGAGGACACGGCCGGGCCGGTCGCAGGAGGGGCGGTCTGACATGGACTTCACTCCCACCCCGGAACAGGCGGCTGCCCGAGAGCTCGCCGCCCAGATCTTCGGCGACCTGTCGACGCCGGAGCGGCTGGCCGCGGCCGGCGGCGGCACCGACGCGGAGCTGTGGAAGGCGCTGTGCGCGGCCGGCCTGCCGGGCGCGGTCGAGGAGACCGGGCTCCTCGGGCTGGTGCTGATGCTGGAGGAGCAGGGACGGACGACGGCCCAGGTGCCGTTCGCCGCGACCTGTGTGTACGGGGTGCTGGCGGTGGCCGCGTACGGCACGGAGGAGCAGCGAGAGCGGCTGCTGCCAGGGCTGCGGGACGGCACGGCGGTCGCCACGGGTGCGTTGGCGCCGCGCGGTTCGCTGCGGGCGGCGGGGGGTGCGCCGGGAAGCGGGGAGGCGCATGGCGTGCGGGGCGCCCTGAGCGGGACGGTGCCCTGGGTTCCGTGGCTGCGCGACGCCACGTATGTCCTGGTCGTCGACGCCGACGACGTCCTGTGGCTGGTGCGGACCGCCGACGCGCTGACCGAGCCGGTCGAGCTGACCGCACCCTGGTCGGCGGGACGGCTGACCCTGGACGGGACGCCCGCCGAGCGGCTCGGAGCCGGGCGGACGCCGGGGGCCGGGCAGGCGCGGGAGGCCGGGCGGGTTCGGTCCGGGCGGACAGGGGAGCCGCCGCCCGGCGCCGCATCCGCGTACGGGGACATGCTGGCCATCGCCCGCACGGCCTTCGCCGGGCTGCAGGCCGGAGTGTGCGCGGGCTCGCTCGCGCGCGCCGTGGCGCACACAGGCGCCCGCGAGCAGTTCGGCAAGCCCCTCGCCGCGAAACAGGGCGTCCAACTCCGCGCCGCAGACGCGTACATGGACACCGAGGCGATACGGGTCACGACGTACGAAGCGGCGTGGCGGCGCGACGAGGGGCTCGAGTACGCCACGCATGCCCTGACCGCCGCCTGGTGGGCGTCCGAGGCGGGTAAGCGCGTCGTCCACGCGGGCCAGCATCTGCACGGCGGCACGGGCGCCGACCTCGACCATCCCGTGCACCGGCACTTCCTGTGGGGGCGGCAGCTGGACGCCTATCTGGGCCCCGGGAGCCAGGTGCTGGAGGAACTGGGCGACGTGATCGCGAAGGGCGGAGACCGGACATGAACGCGGGCAGCGGACAACCCGGTCGTGTGTTCAGCCGTGGCGACGAACTTCCGCCGCTGGAGATTCCGGTCACCCGCACGCTGATCGTCGCCGGTGCCATCGCATCGCGCGACTACCAGGACGTGCACCACGACGCGGAGCTCGCCAGGCAGAAGGGCTCCCCCGACATCTTCATGAACATACTCACCATCAACGGGCTGGTCGGGCGGTACATCACCGACCACTTCGGTCCCGCGGCCGTGCTCCGCAAGGTGGCGATACGGCTCGGGGCCCCCAACCACCCTGGGGACACCATGGTGCTGACCGGCACGGTCGAGGAGACCGACGGCGAGACCTCCGTGGTCCGCGTCGTCGGTGCGAACGGCATCGGCAGACACGTCACGGGGACGGTGACGGTGACCGTCCCACGCGCGGCCGCGCCGCACTCCCGCCCGCCCGCCGCGCCCTCGGGCGACACGGCAGGAGGTGCGGCATGAGCCTGCGCAGGCGGGACACCCTCGGCGGACGCGCCGCGATCGCCGGGATCGGCGCCACCGAGTTCTCGAAGGACTCGGGACGCAGCGAGCTGAGGCTGGCCGTGGAGGCCGTGCGGGCCGCACTCGACGACGCCGGGCTCACCCCCGCCGACGTCGACGGCCTGGTCACCTTCACCATGGACACCAGCCCGGAGATCACGGTCGCCCAGGCGGCCGGCATCGGCGAGCTGTCCTTCTTCTCCCGGATCCACTACGGAGGCGGCGCGGCCTGCGCCACCGTCCAGCAGGCGGCGCTCGCGGTCGCCACCGGCGTGGCCGAAGTCGTCGTCTGCTACCGGGCGTTCAACGAGCGCTCGGGCCGGAGGTTCGGCTCCGGCGTGCAGCACCGGGAGCCGTCGGCGGAGGGGGCGGCGCTCGGCTGGTCGCTGCCGTTCGGGCTGCTCACACCCGCGTCCTGGGTGGCGATGGCGGCCCAGCGGTATCTGCACGCGTACGGCCTGACTCCGGAGGCGTTCGGCCATGTCGCCGTCATGGACCGTGCGTACGCGGCGACGAACCCTGCGGCGTACTTCCACGGGAAGCCGATCACGCTCGAGGACCATGCGGCGTCGCGCTGGATCGTCGAGCCCCTGCGGCTGCTCGACTGCTGCCAGGAGACGGACGGCGGCCAGGCGATCGTCGTGACGTCCGTGGAGCGCGCCCGCGATCTGCCGCGGCCGCCGGCGGTGATCGCGGCCGCGGCCCAGGGCGCGGGGCGCGGCCAGGAGCAGATGACGAGCTTCTACCGCGACGACCTCACGGGACTGCCCGAGATGGGCGTGGTGGCGCGCCAGTTGTGGGGCGGCTCGGGGATGACGACCGGGGACGTGGACGTGGCGATCCTGTACGACCATTTCACTCCCTTCGTACTGATGCAGCTGGAGGAGTTCGGCTTCTGCAAACCGGGGGAGGCAGCAGACTTCGTCGCCGAGCGGCGGCTGCCGCTGAACACACACGGCGGGCAGCTCGGTGAGGCGTATCTGCACGGGATGAACGGCATAGCGGAGGCCGCCCGGCAGGTGCGCGGCACATCGGTGAACCAGATACCGGGCGCCGCCCGGGTCCTGGTCACGGCGGGTACGGGCGTGCCCACATCGGGTCTGATCCTGGCGGCGGACGGCTGAGGGGGAGTGAGGGACGCAGGCCCGGACCGCCGTCCGGCACAGCGGACACCCGGTTCCCGTACTGCCAGGGGATTCCCCTCGCAGTAGTGAACCCTGAGTACTCCCCCTTCTTCTCCTCCATCTCCAGGAGGTGGGGATGACCTCAGCCCTACAACCTGAGCAGGACAGGTCTTCGGCACCTCCGGCCGATCCGCCGCGGGCGGGGTCGCTCCTAGCGTGGAGCCATGACCACGCCTGTCTGCACCAGCGCATCCAAGGCCGCGGGAAAGGCGCACGCGGCACACCAGGGCCACCCGGCACCGCACTTGGCACATCCAGGGCATACCGTACATACGGCGGCGGCACATTCGGCGTACCCGTCGTTCGCGTCGTTCGTCCAGGCCCGCGGCCCCGTGCTGCTGCGCACGGCACGTTCGCTGACCGGGAACCCCAGCGACGCCGAGGACCTGCTGCAGACCGCGCTCACGAAGACGTACGTCGCATGGGACCGGATCGAGGACCACCGGGCCCTCGACGGCTATGTGCGCCGCGCCCTGGTGAACACGCGTACGTCACAGTGGCGCAAGCGCAGGGTCGACGAGTTCGTGTGCGACGAGCCTCCCGAGCCGGAGGCCGTACCGGTCGGCGACCCGGCAGAACACCAGGCGCTGCGGGACGCGATGTGGCGCGCGATCATGAAGCTGCCGGCCCGGCAGCGCGCGATGGTGGTCCTGCGGTACTACGAGGACCTCAGCGAGGTCCAGACGGCCGAGGTGCTCGGCGTGTCCGTCGGCACGGTCAAGAGCGCGGTGTCGCGGGCGCTCGGCAAGCTGCGGGAGGACCCGGAGCTGGCACCTGTGCGCTGATCAACGCTGGTCACGCTGCTCAACCGCGTGATCGATCATCCCCCGGGCTAGTGACATACCGAGCGGTATGTGCGCAGAATTGCGCCACCCTTACTGCCGCGTAGGCAATGCCGCCCCGGGAGGATGCCGTGCTGAGCACCATGCAGGACGTACCGCTGTTGATCTCGAGGATCCTTCTCCACGGATCCACGATCCACGGGACCTCCCAGGTGACCACGTGGACCGGCGAAGGCGAGCCGCAGCGCCGCAGCTTCGCCGAGATCGGCGCACGGTCCGCCCAGCTCGCGCACGCCCTGCGGGACGACCTCGGGGTCACGGGCGACGAGCGTGTGGCAACCCTCATGTGGAACAACGCCGAGCACGTCGAGGCCTACTTCGCCATCCCCTCCATGGGCGCCGTCCTGCACACGCTCAACCTGCGGCTGCCCGCCGAGCAGCTGGTGTGGATCGTCAACCACGCCGCCGACCGCGTCGTCATCGTCAACGGCTCGCTGATCCCGCTGCTCGCCCCGCTCCTCCCCCATCTGCCCACGATCGAGCACGTGGTCGTCTCCGGCCCCGGCGACCACTCCGCCCTCGCCGGCGCGAGCGCCCAGGTGCACGAGTACGAGGAACTGCTCGCGGGCAAGCCCACCGCCTTCGACTGGCCGGAGCTGGACGAACGCCAGGCCGCGGCCATGTGCTACACCTCCGGCACCACCGGCGACCCGAAGGGCGTCGTCTACTCGCACCGCTCCATCTACCTGCACTCCATGCAGGTCAACATGGCGCAGTCGATGGGCCTGGCCGACGGGGACACGGGGCTCATCGTCGTCCCCCAGTTCCATGTCAACGCCTGGGGACTGCCGCACGCCACCTTCATGACCGGCGTCAACATGCTGATGCCGGACCGCTTCCTGCAGCCCGCCCCGCTCGCCGAGATGATCGAGAGCGAGCGCCCGACGTACGCGGCCGCCGTGCCCACCATCTGGCAGGGCCTGCTCGCCGAGCTCCACGCCAAGCCGCGCGACGTCAGCTCGCTCGGACAGGTCACCATCGGCGGCGCGGCCTGTCCGCCGGCCCTCATGGAGTCGTTCGACAAGCTGGGGATGCGGGTCTGCCACGCCTGGGGCATGACGGAGACCTCCCCGCTCGGCACGGTGTCCCGTCCGCCCGCCCATGTCGTGGGCACCGACGAGGAGTTCGCGTACCGCGTCACGCAGGGCCGTTTCCCCACGGGCGTCGAGGCCCGGCTGACCGGACCGGGCGGCGAACGGCTGCCGTGGGACGGCGAGTCGGCGGGCGAGCTGGAGGTCCGCGGTCCGTGGATCGCGGGCGCGTACTACGGCGGGTCGGCCGGTGAGCCGTTCCGCCCGGCCGACAAGTTCAGCGAGGACGGCTGGCTGAAGACGGGCGACGTCGGCACGATCAGCCCCGACGGCTTCCTCACGCTCACCGACCGGGCCAAGGACGTCATCAAGTCCGGCGGTGAGTGGATCTCCTCCGTCGAGCTGGAGAACGCGCTGATGGCGCACCCGGACGTCGCGGAGGCCGCGGTCGTCGCGGTCCCGGACGACAAGTGGGGCGAACGCCCGCTCGCCACCGTGGTGCTGAAGGACGGCGCGAACGCGGACTTCGAGACGCTGCGGACCTTCCTCGCCGACGAGGCCAAGATCGCCAAGTGGCAGCTGCCCGAGCGCTGGACGGTCCTCGGTGCGGTGCCGAAGACGAGCGTGGGGAAGTTCGACAAGAAGAAGATTCGCGAATCACACAGGTTGGGGGAGCTGGACGTGACCCGGCTCGACTGACCTTGGCCGAGCCTTGCAGCACCCTGTCCGCCCCTGCTGGCCCCCGTGCTGGCGGGGGCGTCGTGCTGCGGTACCTGCGCCCGCACGGTGATCTCCCGTCGCAGTTTCCTGTCTCGGAAACCCGTGCCCCTTGCGGCCAAGCCTTCAGCCTCGGGAGCATCAAACGCGACACCAGCACTCACCAAGGGGGCACCGTGCGAGTCACGAAGCTTGTCGGAACCTGCGACCGGAGCGACTGTCCGACGCTGTACAGCACGGACCGGGGCACGTTCCTGGTCCAAGGCGCCGTGACTGCCGACCACGGACTGACCATCCCCGAAGGGGAATCCGTGGTGGAGATCCCGGCCGAGCTTCTCAGGAAGGCTGTGCGTGACCAGCTCATCTAGGAGCCTGGGGACCCTCTTCGATACTTTCGAGAGGGAAGCGTTCCGGCTCGAAATCCTGGCCCACTACAACATTCCACGCGCTGCGGATGACCTTCGCGCGTTCCTCGCCGGGGAGCCTCAGCCGGAGGATTACAACCAGGAATGGGTGGACACCGTGCGCGCCGCCACCAACAGCGGTAAGCGCATGTACCGGGTGCACATCCTGTCTCGGCCGCTCACCCCGTATCTCCGCTTCGAACTCGGGTGGGGATACCAGAAGAACGCGACAGCCGGAGAAGAGTTCTTCATCCTCGACACAACGGAGAAGCCAAACCCCCTCGAAGAAGCTCCGGACTTCTGGTTCTTCGACACCGCCACCCCGGCAGTCATGAACTACGCGGAAGACGGTTCCTTCCTCGGGGCCGACGTGCTCCCCGATGATCGTGCAGGCGAGTTCCGTTCCTACAGAGATACGGCCATGGCTCATGCCACGCCGTTCCCCGAATGGTGGGCGAAGTACGGGGAGTGAACAAAGGACAGCTAGGGGCCGCGCTGCGGGCACTCAGGCAAGCTTCCGGAATGGAGGCCAAAGCCGTTGCCCGTGGCGCGGCCATGAGTGCATCCAAGCTGTCGAAGATCGAAACGGGCAAGCTCGCGCCCTCCGTCATCGACGTAGAGCAGATCCTGCGCACCATAGGCGTTTCTGAAGAGGTCAAGGCCGAATACATGGCCGTGGCCCGCGCAGCGGCCACAGAAGCCACCGCGTGGCGCCTCATCGGTAGATTGGGGTTCCACCGGAAGCAGCAGCAGACGCAGGCCCTAGAGGCACAGATGGCCGTACTGCGACTTTTCCAGCCTGCTTTGGTTCCTGGGCTACTCCAAACACCCGAGTACATTCACGCCGTTCTCTCGCGGCACGGCGACATGACCAGCGAGGCAGTAGCGCGCACCACCAGCGCACGGCTGGAGCGCCAAAGGGTTCTCTACGACGCAAGCAAAAGGTTCCGCTTCATAATCACGGAACCTGTACTTCGATGGTGCATCGTTCCGCCCGCCGTGATGGCTGGCCAACTCGACAGGATCATTTCCGCCTCACGGCTCAATCACGTAGACATTCGCGTCGTGCCGCTCGCGGGAGCCAAGCAGGACATAGCGAATCATGCGTTCGTCATCCGGGATGAGAGAACGGTGACCGTCGAGACAGTTCACGCCGAGGTCATCGTGACCGACCCTAGAGACATCGAACTCTATGCGCGCAAGTTCGAAGGGTTCGCCTCCATGGCGCTATCCGGCGATGCCATGCGCGCCATGGTGGAAAGCATCCGAGACGACTTCTTGCGTGAACAGGAAACCGGCTAGGCGGAGTTCGCCGGCCAGGGAACCATTGCCTACCACGGTAGCGATTCAGTCGGGGAGGCACTCAGCGATGAGCGACACAAAGACGACGATGGGACCGCCCGTTCACCTGTCGCTCCCTCCCGACCCTCCGAAACCGGCAGAGGGGTGCGGCGTCTGTGTGGCGCTGGATAAGCAGCGTGCCGAGGCAAGGGCCAAGGGCGACTTTTCGACGGTAACGGATTGCAATGTGGAGCTAGCAGCGCATCCACACAGGGGCGCGTGATGGGCGCCGTTCGAGCGGCGTACCGTCACGTCCTACACCGGATCACCCAGCACCCGGATACAGACGTGACGTACGAAGCAGAGTGCCTTTGGTGCGAGTGGACGGCGCAGCCGTCCACGGATTCGGCGGCCGTTGATGTCGACTGCATGGGCCACACCGGCCGGAGCGGACACAAAGGATTCCGGCGCATCTGCACTTCCTTTGCCATGGTGGTCCGCGCTGATTGACCGACAGGCCACCGGCGCGCCGAGGGACGGCAAGCAACACAACTCCAAGGCGCGCCGGAAGGGGCGCAGCATGAGCGACCATGCGCCCCTGCGCTGGCCCCTGTCGGCTTCCCCCGTAGTCGGCAGGGGTCGGCGTCGTTCCGGCGCTCAGACAGCCGTCCGTCCGCTCTAAGCGGTCGTCTGCCCGCCAATCTGCGCCATGTTCAACGGCTGTACGAAACCCGCCCCCTGGCCGTTGGGAAGCGGCGGAAGGTCCTCCAAGGCGCGAACTTCGTCACGGGACATGAAGCCATTGTTGATCGCCGCGGCGTAAGCCTCGTACCGGTCCTTCGTCTTCGCCCGAAGGCGAGCGTCGACGTTAAAGCGGATGTACTCACCGGGCGGCAGCAGGAACGTTGAAACGGCCTGCTCGATACGCACAATCCACGGCATCAGAGTTTGATCTACGAAGAACTTGTTCTGTTCCTCGATGCCACTGCCCCATGTCGACGTAACCGAGCTGTCTACCAGGTAGGCAGGAATGCGGTACAGAAGCGCAATCTCCGACTTCTGGAATCGCCGAGTTTCAAGAAACTGCGCCTGCTCGGGAGCAATGGTTATGGGCTTAAAGCTTGCGCCACCGGTCAGAACGCCAACGCTGTGAGAGTTCTTTACACCAGCGTGAGTCTTCCGGAACATTTCGCGGAGAAGCTTCGCTTCATCCGGCCGAGGGGCGCCCGGATGCTCGATGACACCCGTCATCGTGGTTCCCTGCTCAAAGAAGCGAGTACCGAATTCCTGGGCAGTCAGGCCCAGGCCGATAGCTTCCCGTGCCACGTCGAGAGGAGAAAGGCCGCGAGACTTTCCAGGAACGGCGAAAGCTGGAATATGTAGGATCTGCGAGGTGTCGAAGAGTCGTTCCTCTCCGCCAACTCGGAAAGCCTTCGCACCTACAGGGCCGTCGATAATATCCACATCCTGTGGATGCAGACAGTACAGGGCGGTGACGTTGCCGCTGGCGTCTCGGTCGGTCGCGATGAACGCATTTCCGTCAGAGAGAAGCGACGTGACGACACGGTGCCAGAACTCGTAAGTGGTCTGGTGAGGATTGGGCTGGTGAATCCAAGCCGGGGACTTCCGACCTTCCAGCTTTTTCCGTATTCCGTTAACCTTCGTCAGGTGATCGACGGGAAGCATGCTGATCCCATCGGCTATGAGCGACTGGCACGCATAGACCGCGACGAGCTGAAGCGAGCTTTCCCGTGTAACGGAGCGCCCCGAGAAGGTTCGGGGCCGCAACCCCGACAGGGAGTCATCGCGGCCGTTCCCGAACAGCGAGAGAGGCTGCGAGTAGCGGCCGAACATTCGGGTGAAGAGACTCACAGCCAACCTTCGATCTGGCCCACTGCCATCCTTGCGCGCTTACGCAGCGCCCGAATCAAATACTTCACGTTGTATCTCCAATAAAACGGCCGCCCGGACGTAAATCCGGGCGGCCAGGAATCTGCTAGCTTCCCTTTACGGCCTGAACACTCGAAGCCTCGGCAACGGAAGTTCCGGCCACGCGCACCACAATCCGGTACGTGACCTGGTCGCGGTCGAAGCGGAAATCCTCGGAAGCGTTAATGTACGCCTGGCTGCGGATTCCAAAGAAGACGCGCGACGCGTCACAGACGATCGCATGCTTCGCCGGGACATTCGAGGACACCAGCAGCGGGAGACCCCAAATATCCGTGAACGGCGTACTGGTGGGGGTGCCACCCTGATAGGTACCCGCAGTACTCGCTTTCTCCTTTCGCAGCGCGGCGGCTACGTCCGGAGATGCGAAGATAACCGTAGGGTTGCCATTCGCCGACTCGATGCGAGTAATCGCGTCGGCCAGATCATCGAACGACGGGAGCTTGCCCGCGCCGAGGGTCGTAGTCACGCCCTGCCCGATGATTCCCTTTACGGGATTGGTGGTAGCGCCGTTGAAGGCGTCTGCGTCAATCCGGCCAGCCGCACTCTTCAGCATGTCGTCACCGAGCATGTTCCGAAGGTCCACGGCGGAGTCGGCAAGGAGTTCGTTCGAAGCGAACCGCAGTTCCTTAATCGCCTTCGCCGTCAGAGTCACACCGGCGAAAGCCATGGTTCCCTCGGGAATCGCAGCGCCCTCGTCCACATATCCGGGGGTAGATGACGAAGCAATACCGGGCAGAACCAGCTCCGCCGTGTCGAACTGAATGATGTTGGACGCAGGCAGTCCACGCAGGAAGGCACTGTCAGCGCGCAACTTGTCGAAGTAGGTGTTCGCCGTGGCCTTCGGGACCAGATAGCCGCCGTCCGTCGGGACGGCCTCTTGAAGGGCGCGGTACTCGGCCAGGCTCGGCAGAAGTCCGCGAAAGCCGTCCTCCTGCTCGGCCCGAGACGAAGGCAGGGCAGCCGAACCAAGCTTCTGTGCGAAAGAGCGCGTCTCGGCCTGGCGGTCCTCCAGACTCGGGCTCTCGGCCGCAGGAATCTCGGAAGTATCCGACCGGCGCTCGGACTCCTCCATCAGAGTGCGGAGAGCCGCGCGACCCTCGGGAGTACTGGCCTTACCGCCATTGATCATGGCGACGATCTCGGTTCTGTACTCAGAACGGGGCGGGGTGTTGTTTATGACGTAGGCGATCTCACCAGCTGTAAGGCCGCGCTCTCGCGCCTCGGCGTCGTCAAACATTTCTCGCAAGGCGAGCTTCACTCTGGTCTCCTGATTTAGGCATGAAAAAGCGGCCCGTCTGGCAAAGCCAGGGGCCGCTAGGTGTGCGCTGTTATTTGGTTAGCCGTTGCGGGCTATGTCTTCGATGATCCGTAGATGCCGTTCGTGCGCTCGCTCATGTGCGCGCTTAAGGCGTCGCCCTCGGGCGACCTGCTTGCGGCAGGTATCGGAGCAGTAGCGCGGCTTCGCGCCGGGGCGAAACGGAGCAGGGAAGAAGCTGGCGCAGAAAAAACATGTCAGCTCGATCACATTGGCTCCTTAGTCGTGTCCCAGGGGCGTGCAATGCCCCTGGTGAACCTGGCACTGACTAAAGAACCGTTACAACGGCCGATTGCACACATCAATTCGATGACTGATGCCATTCAGGAGCACAACTACGGTGAGTTAAGGGACGGTCACAACCTCCCACCAGTTCGGGCTAATCTGCGGGCGCAAAAGTTTCAGGAAAGGCTGCGGGTCTAGAGAAAGTGCCCGGAAAGTCTCATATCAGCCCCGGGGGTCGTCACGGCCAGAAGGCCGTGACAGGCCCTGACAGTCGCTGGAATCAGTGAGCGGCGCGAAGGAGCAGACCCGGCCCTGTAGGGGCCGCAGATGACTGCCTAGGCCGGTCTATGTCTCAATCCCGGCTATCGGCTCCGAATGCCTCAGCCGGCCAGGCTCAACAGCCAAATGCGAAGGAGCTTCCTTCGTTCGCTCCGACTCCCTCTCGGGAGTCGTTCGCTTCTACCTTGGCGGGTAAAGACTCCGCAGGCTTCAGAGCCGAAGGAGGTCTCTATCTCTCAGCTCTCAGTCCGCTCACGGCTTCGAGCTTCAGCCTTGGCTGTAGTCAGGCCCCGATAGGGTTGCCTGACTCCCTTTCGGACCTTTCGACCGCCAGGGCATAGCTACGGACGGAGTTCGTAGCTAACAGGCACCGAAGGTGCCTGTAGTTAATAGTTCTTAGTTACGTCTCACAAACCCCGTAGTTGTGAGACAGCGAAGGTGGAGTCATGAGACAGCAGTACCGCTGTTGTGAGACAGCGGTACTGCTGCTCTATCTCATAGATCCTGCTTCTGTGAGACAGGGAGAGCTAGACCCGAAGGGAAGGGTTCTCGATCAGGGCCGCGCTAACGGCGGCCTCGAACGGCCCATACTCCGGCTTCCAGAGTTTTTCCCACTCGGCGGAGCGCCAGAAGAACACGGCCCGAGCATCCATAGACAGGTCATCCCACGTAATGGCATCGGCAGGCTTCTCGGGCTCTGGAACCGATTTAGGCGGGCTTTCTGGAGCCTTGCCCTGCCTCGGTACGGGAGGCTTGCGAGAGGCCCTCTGAGGGGCCTTCTCGGTCTTCTCTCCAGGCAGGGTGATTCGGTAGGTGGTGGCAACTCCCCGGGACCCTTCACGGGCCACGGCGAGATATTCAAGGGACACGCCGACCTTTAGCCATCGGTCAGCCTTGGAGCGGTCAATGCCCGTGGCTTCCTCGATGCGGTCCAGCGAGGGATATATATCCTCGCCCCAGGTGCCCCAATGGGTGCCAATGGCAATCAGAAAACGAGTGAAGTTAGGCCAGGCGTCCTTGCGGGTGAGCTTGTGCGCCTTGAGTACGTCAGCCTCGGGCGGCTCGGCAGTCGCCAGGGTGAAAACCCATTGGCCGTGCCGTGCCTTAGCATTCTCGGAGCGGTTGGCCACGGCTAGCGCACCCCGGCTTTCGCGAAGGTGGCGGCAAGCCGAGCGGCCCATTCCTTCATTCCGTCATCGGAGCGGGGATCGGCTTTGATGGCTATGAGCCACTGCTCGACAGAGATTTCCTCGGGCGCCTCGAAGTAGGCGCCTTCGAAGAAGACAGTTCGCTTTTTCATGTTTCTCCGCATTCCTGCGCGAAAGGCGTAAAGAAGCCCCGCTGTGCCGCACAGGACTCGGCCGGGGCCATAAGTGATGGATTGGTCTAGGTGTATCTCTGGCAGGGTGGCGGTTTCAAGTAAGGCTGTTTAAACGCTCCCACGCGCAGCCCGTTTAAACATTGCTTTGACTTCGCCAGGGGGTATGGATGCAAGGTGTCCCCACCGGCAACAAACGACGAAGGGAGACAGTCAGCATTGAGTCGCTATACGCCTGTTGAGGAGCGCGCCCCGGAGATGAGTGCATGGATAGAGCGTCAGCTAGCCGCCGCCCCGGTTAGGGACGAGAATTGGACGAGAGAGCTGTACCGCGCCTACGGCTATCAGTTGCAGCGGAAGCAGTAGGAGACGACGATGGCCCCTGCCGGGTAGGCAGGGGCCATCAGTCATTCAGCCGGACGCTAGGCGGCCCATACAACGTCGAGTAGATCAGGATTGAACTTGCGGGCACCCCGGCCAGCAGGGTGGACCACGATCGCCCTTATGTGCTTCATCACCACAGCCCGCTGACGTTCGATGGGTAGGCGCTCGAACTCTTCCGACAGGTCAATCGTCGCCGCCGAGGTCTTCACTTGCTCGACGGTATGCCGGTTCCGCTCGTATCCCAGTTCATCGCGTTCCCGTTCCAGCGGCTCTAGCATTGCAATAGCCGTAGCGGCTGAAATTTTCTTCCCGTTCATCGCAGAAATCAGTTCGCTGATCTCCTGCTCAACTTCAGCCAAACGGGCCGCCCCCGGCCATTCAGCAGTATCGGACGCGGGTGCCTTCAGCCTCGCCTCGGCGTCGTGAATCAAATTGATAATGTGTTGGTCGAGCGGTTCACCGGCCCGAGAGACCTTTCCGCAACCACCATCTTTGGCGGCCGGGCAGCGGTAGGTGAAACGGCTTCCCTTGCTGCCTTCTTTCCATGAAGAGCGCATGTTCGCCGCCATTCGTGTACCGCACTCGGCGCAACGAAGGATCCCGCTGAGCATATATTTATGGTTATTGCTCATGTTGTGCGCCTTGTACTGCGACTTAACGCCCTCAAGAACGGCAACAACGGCGTCAAGCTTCTCAGGGGTGCAGATCGGCTCCCAGACTCCCATGACCGGCTTACCGTCCGGGCCGACGTGCTTCTTACCCTTCACCGCACGGAATCCAGCCAAGCGCGGGTTACGAAGAATGTTCTTCACCGCAACACGGGTTATCTGCTTACCCGTGTTCCGCGACGTTTGCACATCCTTGGCCTGCCACTCACGCACAATCGTCGACAAGCGCGTGCCTGCCAACAGGTCATCGTGGGCTTTGGTGATCAGAGCAGCCTGCACAGGGTCAACCGTGATCCGATCAGCCTTCCAACCAAACGGCGGGAACCCGCCGCCGTTCTTCCCAGCATCTGCAAGCTCACGATGTTTACGGGCCACGCGCCTACCAGTGTCGGCGCTGGCCTTATTGGCGAACGCCACCATGACCCGTGCCATCGTCCGCCCGTCCGACGTCGACAGGTCAATGTCGTTCGTGACCGTGCAGAAGACCAGTTCCGGCCGATCCTCGAAAACGTCGATGAGCCGTTCGAGGTCACGCGGCTGTCGGGCCAACCGGTCAAGGTCATAGGCGATTACGCCGTCAATGACACCGGACTGGAGATCTACTAGGAGCCGTTCAAACTCGGGGCGAACAACGTTGCGCTTGAAGGCGCTTACGTCGTTATCGATGTAGTCGCGCGCCACCTCCCAGCCGGGCCGTACCCCGGCAACCTGCCGGTAGTCGCGGCGCTGGCGCTCCACGCCCAGCTCTTCGCCGTCCTTGTCGAGACTGATCCGGGCGTACCCCCCGAGCCGCACAACCACCTTGACTCCTCCCCGCCCTGCCGGGCGTCGTACAAGTGGCAGGCTTCGCAGCCTGACCTGCAGTGATCGCAGGGCAGGAGGCTACCGCACAACTACGGTGGTAAGTGCAGGTTCTTGAAGAAGGTGCTGCGCAGGCAGTACGCGGACGGCGAGCTGGACGTCACACGGATCTGACCAGGACAGATTCCGGTACGGACTGAGGCGGGCGGGCACCGGGTGCCCGCCCGCCGTCATTTCGTGGTCAGTTCGTGCCGATCCTCGCCAGCAGGTCCACGATGCGGCTCTGCACCTCGTCGCTGGTCGAGCGCTCCGCCAGGAACAGAACCGTCTCTCCGGCGGCGAGCCGCGGCAGTTCGGCCTGGTCGACGGCCGCGGTGTAGACGACGAGCGGGGTGCGGTTCAACTGCCCGTTCGCCCGCAGCCAGTCGACGATCCCGGCGTGCCGGCGGCGTACCTGCATCAGGTCCATCACGACCAGGTTCGGCCGCATCTGCGACGCCAGCGTCACCGCGTCCGCGTCGTCCTCCGCCCGCGCGACCTGCATGCCGCGCCGCTCCAGCGTCGCGGTGAGCGCGAGCGCGATCTCCGCGTGTTCCTCGATGAGCAGGACGCGCGGCGGATGCTGCTCGCTGTCGCGCGGCGCCAGGGCCTTCAGCAGTACGGCCGGGTCGGCGCCGTACGCCGCCTCGCGCGTCGCCTGGCCGAGCCCTGCCGTCACCAGCACCGGCACCTCGGCGGCGACGGCGGCCTGGCGCAGCGACTGCAGCGCCGTACGCGTGATCGGGCCGGTCAGCGGGTCGACGAAGAGCGCGGCCGGGAACGCCGCGATCTGCGCGTCGACCTCCTCGCGGGAGTGCACGATCACCGGCCGGTAGCCGCGGTCGCTCAGCGCCGCTTGCGTGGAGACGTCGGGCGCGGGCCAGACGAGAAGGCGGCGCGGGTTGTCCAGCGGCTCGGGCGGCAACTCGTCGTCCATCGGCTGCGGCACGGGCTGGTCGGCGATCTCGATGGCGCCGCCGGGGCCGTCGAGCGGCTCCGGACCTTCGTCGGCGTCCTCGTCGGGCGCCCCGATGGCGTACGAGCGGCCGGCGCCCTCCGTGGACGTGGCCAGCCGTGACTGCGGCTGGTGTGCGGGCCCGGTGGCTCCCGGGTGCGGCCGGGCCGCCGTCTCCGGACGGTCGTCGCTCGGTTCGGGCGGGGTGGCGAGCTTGCGGCGGCGGCCCGAGCCCGTGGGGTTGGCGGGCGGAGGCGTCGTCTGCTGCTGGTGCGCAGGTGCCGGCTGCAGGGCGGGCAGCTGCGGCGAACGCGCGGCAGCAGCCTGCGGAGGCGTCTGCGCCCGTGCCCCGGGCGTGGCTGCGGGGACCTGCCGGTCCACTTGGGCCTGCGGCGTCTGCAGAGAGGAGGACAGCGGCTGCGGGGTGCGAAGTCCCGGGACCGGCTGGGTCCCCGGCCTGCCCTGCGAGCGCTGCTGTTCGGCGATCTGGCGGCCGAACGGTACGCCCTGTCCCAGCGTGCGGACGCTGATCGCGCGCCCCTGGGGCGAGTTCGGGTCAGTGGTCGGCGCCTCGGCGGGCAACGGCTGGGCGGCCCGCGGCTGGGCCCCGGGCCCCGGCGGCAGTGCGACGCCGCGGCCGCGGGCCGTCGGGCCGTTCGGCGCGTCGGCGGGCTGCGGCGCCGGGGGCTGTGCGTGCTGCGGGTCGGGAGTTCCGTCGTTCGGCCAGGGCTGAACGGCTGCCGGGGAGGGCTGGGCAGGCTCTCCGTCCGGTCCTGCCGGGGTCGGCCGGACCGGCTTGGCGGAGGGGGCAGACATCGGCTGCCCGTTGTGCGTGGCGGCGGGGCCCTGAGCAGGCGTGCCGGAAGCGGGCGTTGCGCCGTCGGACCAGGGCTGAGCCGCGGGCAGGGAGCGGGCCGTCTGCAGGGACTGCCCGTTGCGCGCGGGGTGCGCAGCCTGAGCGTGCTGCGCCGCTTGAGGCTGCTGCGCGGCCTGGGTGTGAGCAGCGTTCTGAGCGGGAACACCGGACGTCGTCGCAGGCACCGGTCCGGCTCCGGCAGCCTCCGCCGCTCCGGGCACCTGAGCGGCCACGGGGGCCGCACCCGGCACCGGCGCCGGCATCTGCCGACCGTGCGTGACGCTCTGCTGTCCCGGGATCTGCGCGTGTCCCGGCACCTGTGCCGCGTCGGGCTCCTGCTCGGCCGGAGCGGCGCGGTGGGCCCGGCGGCGTCCCGTCGGTGCAGAGGTCGGATGGGGCTGCGGCGGAGTGTGGTCGTCGTCCGGGTCGTGGAGCGCCGTCGCGTGCTGCCCGGAGTCGTCGTCGGCGCCCGGAGTCCGGTCGGCCTCGGCGGGCGGCAGCGCGAAGACGGCACGGGGCCCGTCCTGCACGGCGGCCCGATCCGTGGCAGCCGCCAGTGCCCGCCGGGCACGACGCCCCGTGGGCTGCTCGGTGCCGGAACCCGAAGTGCCGCCGCCGTTCCCGGCGACCCCGTTCGCACCGGGGGCCCCGGGCGCGCTCAGCCCGGCGGGCGGGACGGCCCCAAGGGGCTCACCCGACCCGGACCCGGACTCGTCGCCTGCCGACGCTGCCGGTCCCTCACCGCTTCCTTCAGCTCCCTGAGCCGCCGTCGACGCGGCAGGCAGAGCGGGCAGGGCGCGCTGTTCGTCGTCGTGCCGAGCACGTCGGCCGGCGGGCACCGGTACGCCCTGGGGCGGCACCGTCTCACCGAGCGCCGCCGACCCGGCCGCATGCTCGGCCGCGGTCACCACGGCGCCCTCCGCGGCGCTCGGCCGTCCGCGGCGCCGTCCCGTACCGCCGGACGGGCCCGAAGCCTGAGCAGGCAGTTGCAGCTGTGCCGGGTCCCCGGCGTCCGCCGGCTCCTCCGCGCGCCGTCCCCGCCGCCGCCCGGTCGGCACGGCCCCGCCGTCCGCCGCCGAGCCGGAACCGTCGGCGCCGGGCCCCTGCGCACCGGACTCGCCGGACCCGCCGGGCCCGTCCAGGAACGCGTCCACCGAGGATCGCCGGGCCCGCCGGCGCCCGCCGCCCGCCTGTGCGGGCACCATCGCGGTCGCGCCCGCCTGCCCCGAGTCGGTACCGGAGGTCTCCGTACCGGCCTCGACAGCACCGGAACCGGCGTCCCCGGCATCGGCCGCCTCGGCCATCGGATGCGCGGGCACAGCAGGGACCGTCCCCGCCCCGCCCCCGATCGGCACCTCGAGGACGTACGCGCTGCCGCTCATGCCCGGCACCTCGTGCGTCTGCAGCACACCGCCGTGCGCGCGCACGATGCCCTGCACGATCGGCTGGTGCACCGCGTCCCCGCCGGAGTACGGACCCCGCACCTCGATACGGACGACCTCGCCGCGCTGCGCCGCCGCGACGACGACCGTCGAGTCCATGTAACCGCCTGCCGAGACAGGCGCGTTGCCCGTGGCGTCGACGCCCGCGACATCGGCGACGAGATGCGCGAGCGCCGTCGCGAGCCGCCCCGGGTCGACCTCGGCCTCGAGCGGCGGGGCGTGCACGGCGAACTGCGCGCGCCCGGGGCCGATCAGCTCGATCGCCCCCTCGACACCGGCGGCCACGACCCCGTCGAGCATGACCGTGCGCTTGGCGATCTGCTCCGCGCCCTCGTCGAGCCGCTGGTAGGCGAGCACGTTGTCGACGAGCGTGGTCATGCGCGCGTATCCGGCGGCCAGGTGGTGCAGGATCTGGTTCGCCTCGGGCCACAACTGGCCCGCGTCGTCGGCGGCCAGCATGGAGAGCTCGCGCCGCAGCTCCTCCAGCGGCCCGCGCAGCGATCCGCCCAGCACGGCGAGCAGCTGCTCGTGCCGCGCCGCCAGCTCCTCGAAACGGTCCTTCTCCCGCTCGGCCAGCGCCGCGTACCGCTCCTTGTCGGCGGCGAGCTCCTCCGCGTGCCGCTCGGCGATCCCCGCGAGCTCCTCGGCGTGCTCCTGCTCGGCCTGCGCGAGCTCCTCCGCGTGCTGCCGGGCCGCGGTCTCCTGCTCCTCCGCGTGCTTCCGGGCAGCCTCCTCCTTCTTCGCGGCGAGGGCCTCGTACGGCCTGCGGTCGGTGAACGTCAGCACGGCGCCGACGAGCTGGTCCCCGTCCCGCACCGGCGAGGTCGTCAGATCGACCGGCACCTTGTCGCCGCTCTTGGACCAGAGCACCTGCCCGCGCACCCGGTGCTTGCGCCCGGACCGGAGCGTGTCGGCGAGCGGCGACTCCTCGTACGGGAAGGGCTCGCCGTCGGCGCGCGAGTGCAGGACCAGCGTGTGCAGCTGCTGTCCGCCGAGGTCGCTGGCCCGGTAGCCGAGGATCTGTGCGACGGCGGGATTGACGAGGACGACCCGCCCATCGGTGTCGGTCCCGACCACACCCTCGGACGCGGCCCGCAGGATCATCTCTGTCTGCCGCTGCGAACGCGCCAGTTCGGCCTCGGTGTCGACGGTCCCGGTCAGATCGCGTACGACGAGCATCAGCAGCTCGTCGCCGGTGTAGGCATGGCTGTCGTACGCCTGCTGGCCGTTCTCCAGGTTGGCGCTGCTGACCTCGACGGGGAACTCGGTGCCGTCGGTGCGCCGCGCGATCATCCGGGTGGGCTTGGTGCGTCCCTGTGCGTCCGCGGTGACGGGCCGCCGCATGGACCCGGGAATCAGCCGGGAGTCGAACTCGGGCAGCAGATCGAGCAGTCCACGCCCGACGAGCGCCGTGCCGGGGGCCTCGAAGGTCTGCAGGGCGATGGTGTTGGCGTTGACGACGGTGCCGTTGGCGTTGACCAGGACGAGGGCGTCCGGCAGTGCATCGAGTATGGCTGCGAGGCGAGCAGCGCCTCGGGATGGCCTGCTGCTCACGACGACGCTTCCTCCCTGTTACAGCACCTTGCCGACCGCTCGGGCCATCTTGCCCCGCGGCCCGCGGCGTGTCACGCGAGGGAGTCTACGGGCAGTGGTTGCGCTCGCGGCGCCGGATGAGAGGGAGGTCGCACGCAGAAGACACGTAGATGCTGTGACCATGGCCCCGACCTGCCGACGCACCGGCTATGACCGGACGGTTGCCCGACAATCGCACGATGGGCCACGACCGGACCACCGCGGGTCGCCGATCTTGGAACAGGAACAGGAACAGGAACAGGAACAGGAACAGGAACAGGACACAGGACACAGGACCAGGACACAGGACCAGCACCAGGACCGAACTGCCCGGCTACCACCGGACAGCGGTGGGGCTACGCCCGGACGGCCGGCAGCACCGGCACGATCGCGTCCCACCGCGCGACCTCGCAGCCGTCACCCCGGTTGTACGTTGCGTCGACGCGCCGCCCGTGCCAGACACCCGTGACGTGGGCGGTGGCCGGGCCGCCGTACTGCATGGTGCAGATGGCGCCCGGCGACCGGGGCGCGAACGGATCGCGGCCCTCCGCCGCCTGCTCGTCCAGCCGCAGGCAGGCTCCGGCCGGATTCGGATGCGTACCGCCCGCCGGCCCACACTTCAGCTCATACGTTCCATCGGTACCACCGCCCGCGCCCTGGACCGTGATCGTCAGCTGGTCCGGCGCGGTAACTGGCGCGGTGATCAGCGTGGGCAGTGGCAGCGGATCGGTGCCGGCGGCGGCCGCCGTGGGCACTGCGGCCAGCGCGGCGGCGGAGACGGCGGCGGAGGCGGCGGCGGTGAAGGCGAGGCGGCGCAGCATGACGAGGCTCCACGGGTGTGCGGGTAGGCGCCGCGCACGACTCTGTGCGGGTCCGCGCGGCGCACGGCTCTGCCCGTTCAACGCCCTGCGCGCCGCGACGTTGCGGTGCGGCGGTGCTTTGCCCTGCGGCCCACCTGCCTAGTACCGTGGGAACCGATTGGTGACACCCCGCTTGGCTGTGTCATCATCTGCACGCACCTACTCGCGCTTGCGCGGGCTGATGCGCTGGAGGCGTCGCCTAGTCCGGTCTATGGCGCCGCACTGCTAATGCGGTTTGGGCCTTAAAGCCCATCGAGGGTTCAAATCCCTCCGCCTCCGCTCCTTGATCCCGAAGCCCCGGTCGTCCGACCGGGGCTTCGGGCGTTCTCGGGGGCGGGCTTGGCGGTTTGTTCGGAGGATCTTGGGCTGCGCGCGCCTCGCCGCCCCGGCCCCGTTCGGCCGCTGTCTGATCGTTTGCGCAGGTCAGATGGGGTGCGGGATGCGGATTTCGCCTCAGGCCGACGTTCATGTAATGTTGTTCCCGCAACGCCGACCGGGCCGAAAAGCCCGGGAGGAAGAGCGAACAACACAACAGAACACAAGCACTCGTAGCTTAACGGATAGAGCATCTGACTACGGATCAGAAGGTTGCAGGTTCGAATCCTGCCGAGTGCACACAGACAAGAGGCCCCGGAGAGATCCGGGGCCTCTTGCGTTTGCGTTCAAGTGAACTCCCCTCGACGAATCCTTCACGGCGCGACCCGAGATCCCACAACAGTTGCTTAAGTCAATCAATTGACCTACCGTGAATGTCGCGCGTCCCAGCTCGTCCACACGGAGGCTCGTCCCATGTCCCATGCCCTTTCCCGATCCGCCGACGACGGGGAGTCCGCAGCGCCGCGGGCCAATACCGTCGTGGCGGTCCTGGCCTTCGGCGGGATCGTGGTCTCGCTGATGCAGACCCTGGTCATTCCGATCGTTCCGGAGCTCCCGAAGCTTCTGAACGCCTCGTCGTCGGACACCGCCTGGGCCGTCACCGCCACGCTGCTCGCCGCCGCCGTGGCCACCCCGATGATGGGGCGGCTGGGAGACATGTACGGCAAGCGCCGCATGCTCCTGGTCAGCCTGGTCATGCTGGTGGCCGGATCGGTCACGGCCGCGCTCAGCGACGCCCTGACCCCGATGATCGTCGGACGCGCCCTGCAGGGCCTGGCGTCCGGTGTCATCCCGCTCGGCATCAGCATCATGCGCGACGAGCTGCCCGCCGAACGGCTCGGCTCCGCCACCGCGATGATGAGCGCGTCGCTCGGCGTCGGCGGCGCCCTCGGTCTGCCCGCAGCGGCCTTCATCGCCGACAACTTCGACTGGCACGTGCTGTTCTGGACCTCGGCCGCTCTCGGCGTCGTCGCCGCCGTGCTCGTCGTGAGCCTCGTGCCCGAGTCCAAGGTGCGCACCGGCGGGCGTTTCGACCTGGTCGGCGGCATCGGCATGGCGGCCGGTCTGATCTCCCTGCTCCTTGCGATCTCCAAGGGCGCCGACTGGGGGTGGGACAGCGGCACGACCCTCGGCCTGTTCGCCGCCGCGGTCGTCGTCCTGCTGGTCTGGGGCTGGTGGGAGCTGCGTACCGCGCAGCCGCTGGTGGACCTGCGCACCACCGCGCGCCGTCAGGTGCTGTTCACGAACCTCGCCTCGATCGCCCTCGGCTTCGGGATGTTCTCGATGTCCCTGGTCCTTCCGCAGCTCCTACAGTTGCCTGAGGCGACCGGCTACGGTCTGGGCAAGACGATGCTCACCGCCGGCCTGGTCATGGCGCCGAACGGCCTGGTGATGATGGCCACGGCCCCGATCTCCGCCGCCCTCTCGAGGGCCAAGGGCCCGAAGGTGACCCTGATGGTCGGCGCTCTGATCGTGGCCGCGGGCTACGGGCTGAACATCGTGCTGATGGACGAGGTCTGGCACTTCGTGCTGGTCTCCTGCGTCATCGGCGCCGGTATCGGCTTCACCTACGGGGCGATGCCCGCCCTCATCATGGGCGCGGTGCCCGTGTCCCAGTCGGGTGCCGCCAACAGCCTGAACACCCTGATGCGGTCCATCGGCACCTCGGTCGCCAGTGCGGTCGCCGGCGTCATCCTGGCGCAGATGACCACCGACCTCGGTGGCATCGCCCTGCCCTCCGAGAACGGCTTCCGTACCGTCCTGGCCGTCGGCGGCGGTGCCGCGCTCCTCTCCTTCGCCCTCGCCGCGTTCATCCCGCGCCAGCGGCCGGCCGCCGCCGGGGCTGAGGTCCCCGCGTCCACGACGCCGTCCGCCGGGGAGCCGGCCGTGGCCGCCGCCGTGAAGACGGCGCCGAGCCCGTCGGTCGCCGCTCTGCAGTCCCAGGGTGCGCTCGCACAGCGCGTGCAGCCCGCGGCGGCGCTGGCCTCGGTCGCGACCGCTGAGGGCAACGGTGCCGGTGGAGGGATCCCGGTCCGCGGATTCGTCCGTGGCGCGGAGAGCGTGCCCGTGGCCGGAGCAGCGGTGACTCTGATCTCGCTCGGCGGACGTCAGCTGGGCCGGTCGGTCGCGCACGGCGACGGCTCGTACGGCCTGGACGCGCCGAGCGCGGGCTCTTACGTCCTGATCGCCTCCGCCGACGGCTTCCAGCCGCAGGCCTCGACGATCACCGTCGACGACGAACCCGTCGCGTACGACGTCCTGCTGAGCGGTACGAGTGGTCTGGCCGGTGTGGTGCGGTCCTCGGACAGCGGGGTCCCGGTCGCCGGGGCCGTGGTCATCGTGACCGACGTCCGCGGTGACGTCCTGGCCACCGGGCAGACCGACACCCTGGGCGAGTTCACCATCTCCGAACTGGTGCCGGGCACGGTGACCGTCGCGGTCAACTCGGCCAAGCACCGGCCGCTGGCCCTGCCCGTCGAGATCGGTGGCGCCGGGACCACGCGGATAGAGGTCGAACTCCGGCCGGGAGCGCAGGTGCGGGGCACCGTGCGCGGCGCGGGCGCACCGCTGGGTGACGCGCGCGTCACGCTGGTGGACGCGGCGGGCAACGTGGTCGCCACGACGACGACGGGCCTCGACGGGGCGTACGCCTTCTCGGACCTGGACAGCGGGGAGTACACGGTCATCGCGACCGGCTACCCGCCGCGGGCGACCGGAGTGACCGTCTCCGGCGGCGGTGTCGACGACCACGACATCGAACTCGCCCACGCCGGCGAGTAGTTCGCCGACAGGTCCACCGGACCCCGGCCCGCGCGGGCACCTCGAGCGGAGGGAGCTCGTCCGGGCCGGTTCGGGAGGCCTCCGGCCGGGTCGCAGTGGGCAGGGGACGGCCCCTGCGGACCGGCCGGAGGCCGGGTTTCCGAACGGGAGCAGGGCTTCGGCCGCGAGGCCGGGGTTTCTGAGGGGAGTAGGGCTCGAATAGGGCTCCGGGCCGTCCCGGCCGCGAGGCCGGGGTTCGGCTGGGGGATCAGGGGGGTACGGCGCCCCGCCGCACATGTGTGGTGGACGAGGTGCCGCCAGACCACGCAAGGAGAGAACGGGATGGCGCTCAGCGCACGCATCCGGACGCGGGACGGCTGGGCCGTG
>NZ_JBSFWK010000050.1:0-66595 GCF_053594815.1 Streptomyces sp. NPDC002577
AGTTGCACTCGCGTCACGCAAGAAGATCTACCGGCCCAGGCCCCTCCGCGAGGGCGGATCGCGCAGATTGATCACGACTCGATACGCGCCCTAGTACTCCTCAGTTCCTCAGCATGGCGGGTTGCGTGCTCTGCATGGGCACGCACACCCGCTGTCGCGCGGCGGCGAGAACCTCCTCCGCGATCTCGACGGTCCTGAGCCCCTGGCCGAGCGTGACGATGTCCGTGGTCTTGCCGTCCACGGCGTCGCGGAACCGTTCGTGCTCGATGAGCAGCGGCTCCCGCTTGGGGATGGACCAGCGGATCATGTCGCCCTCGGACACCCCGCGGAAGGCGCGCAGCGCTTCCCACTCCGTGGCCACGGCACCGTTGGCGTAGAGCGTGAGGTCGGCGGTGAGGGTGTCAGCGACGAAGCAGCCGCGGTCTCCCGTGACGGCGACGAACCGCTCCTTCAGCGGGCTGAGCCAGTTGACGAGATGGCTGACCATGGTGCCGTCGGCGAGTTCACCGATGACCGCGACCATGTCCTCGTGCGGATGGCGGCTCTTGGAGACGGTGCGGGCCGCCACCGACGCGTAGTCGGAGCCCGTCACCCACCTGGTGAGATCGATGTCGTGGGTCGCCAGGTCCTGCACCACGCCCACATCGGCGATGCGCTCCGGGAAGGGTCCCTGCCGCCGCGTGACGACCTGGAAGACCTCGCCGAGTTCGCCCGCCTCCAGACGCGAGCGCATGTTCTGCAGCGCGGGGTTGAAGCGCTCGATGTGCCCGACACCGGCGACCAGACCGGCCCGGTCGAAGGCTTCGACGAGCCGCCGGGCCGCGGTCACGGAGTGCGCGAGCGGCTTCTCGATCAGCGCGCACACACCGTACTCGGCCAAGAGCAGACCCACCTCGTCGTGCAGCACCGTGGGGCAGGCGACCACTCCGTAGTCGAGGCCGAGGGCAAGCAGCTCGGGCAGGGTCGCGACGACCGGGATGCCCCGTGCCGCGCCCGCGGGGTCGCCCGCGGGGTCCATCACCCCGACCAGTTCCACACCGTCGAGCTGCGACAGCACACGCGCATGGTGGCGCCCCATCGCGCCCAGTCCGATGAGCCCGGCCCGCAGCGGCTTCCCGTGGGTCATCGCAGCGCCGCCAGGGAGTTCACGGCGTTCACGATCCGGTCGAGTTCGCTCGGGGTGAGCAGCGGATGGACGGGGAGTGACAGGACTTCGGAACTGGCCCGGTCCGTCTCCGGCAGGTCGGGCGCGTCGGGGCCCGCATACAGCGCGTACGGCTTGAGCCGGTGGATGGGCGTCGGGTAGTAGACGGCGCTGCCCACCCCGCGCACGGCCAGCTCCCGCTGGACGGCGTCCCGCGCCTCGTGGGAGACGCGCACGGTGTACTGGTGGTAGACGTGCCGGGCCCCGTCGGCGACGTACGGCACGGGCAGGGCGGAGATCCCGGAGTCCAGCAGCTCGGCGTTGGCCCGCCGCCGCTCGGTCCACTCGGGCAGCTGCGCCAGCTGGACACGGCCGACGGCGGCGGCCACGTCGGTCATCCGCATGTTTGCGCCGACGATCTCGTTCGCGTACCGCTCCTCCATGCCCTGGTTGCGCAACAGCCGGAGTCTGCGGGCGAGTTCGGGATCGGATGTCGCGACGAGACCGCCCTCGAGGGTGTGCATGTTCTTGGTCGGATAGAAGCTGAAGCATCCCGCGGTGCCGAAACCGCCGACGGGCCGGCCGTGCAATTGGGCGCCGTGGGCCTGGCAGGCGTCCTCCAGGACGGCGAGTCCGTGCCGCTCGGCGAGGGCCAGCAGCCGGTCCATGGCGGCCGGGTGCCCGTAGAGGTGCACGGGCATCAGGGCCGCGGTCCTCGGTCCGACCGCGGCGGCAGCCGCATCGGGGGCGAGGCAGTAGGTGGCGGGGTCGATGTCCGCGAACACCGGCGTCGCACCGACCAGGCGTACGGCGTTCGCGGTGGCGGCGAACGAGAACGAGGGCACCACGACCTCGTCGCCGGGCCCGATCCCCAGAGCCATGAGACTGAGCTGGAGCGCGGAGGTGCCGGAGTTCACCGCGACGCACTCACGGCCGGCGACCAGGCGCGCGAACTCCCGCTCGAAGGCGGCCACTTCGGGGCCCTGGACCACATGCCCGCTGCGCAGGACCCGGACGGCGGCCTCGATCTCAGGTGATCCGATCACCGGACGAGCGGTCGGGATGAGTTCACCGGCCAGGGCACCCATGGACACTCTCCTTCAGGGAACGGACAAGTCGCCTTGCCCCTGACTCCGATGACTGAAGAACTCCGTTGACCCAGGAGAGTTTTCGGCCGGAATCAACCTCCATCCCCATGGATGACCGGTGCGATGAACGCCCGGCGTCGCCCTCCGCTGACGCCCCGCCCGTTCGAGGCACAACAAAGTGACCGCATGCCCGCCGGGCAGGTTGAGCCGGAGTCAACCGACGGTCCGTAGCAAGGAAGATGACGCTGCGTTGAGAATCACCCGCGTGGCCGCGCCGGCCCTGCTGGCCACCGTGGCCGCCGCCCTCGCCTTCGTGTTCGTCCGGTACACCGTCGACGACGCCTTCATCTCCTGGCGCTACGGGCAGAACCTCGTCGAGGCGGGGGTGTGGAACTGGAACCCCACGGATCACGTGCGGGTCGAGGCCTACACCAACCCGCTCTACACGGCGCTGTCCGTCGTGCCCGCGCTGCTGCGCATCCCGGTGGAGCTCTTCTTCAAGGTGGTGGGCCTGGCACTGCTCGCGGGCCATGTTCTGGTGGTGCGCCGGCTGGACGTGCCGTATCCCCAGCGCCTTGCGCTGTGGGCGTTCGCGCTTCTCAACCCTGTCTTCTTCGTCCATCTCTTCAGCGGCCTGGAGACCGTCTCCTTCGCGCTGCTGACCGCCCTGGCGTTCGGCCTCGTGTACGTACGGGGATCACTCGGGCGATGGGGCCATCTCACCTGCCTGGCGCTCGCACTGACCCGGCCCGAGGGCATGGCACTGGCGGCGGCGGCGCAGCTGTGGAATCTCGCGGTGCGTCCGACCCGGCGCGATCTGTACGCCGCGTCGGCGCTCGGTGTCGCGCTGGCCGGTTACTGGGCGGCGCGCGCCTGGTACTTCGGGCGATTCTTCCCGAATCCGTTCTACGAGAAGTCCGTGGGCCACGGAAGCTGGATCGACGGCGCCCTGACCGGGGGCGCTGCCCTGTGGGCGCTGCTGCTCGGCGGTGCGGCCTGCCTCGCCGCCGCCGTGCTCGCCGTGGCCCTGCTCCGCCGCACCGCTGCCGGGCGACTGCGCGACGCCACTCCCCTGGTGCTCGCGGTATGCGCCGCCGTGATCCACATCGGCCTGTACCAGCATTCCGTCCTGGCCATGAACTATGCCGACCGGTTCTCGTTCCAGATCCTGTTCCCGGTCGCGCTGGTAGCGCTCGCACGGCCGCTGGACTCTGCTGCCGCACCCTGGTCACTGACCGCCACGGCCGTGGCCGCGGGCACTGAGCTCACCTTCGAGTGGCAGCCCTGGCTCGCCGTCACGGCGGGCGCGGTCGCCCTGTGCGCGGTGTACACGGCGGTACGGAGGCGACGCGCGGCGGCGTACACCGTGGTCGGGGTCGCCATGGCCGCGGTGGCGGTCCTGCTGGTCTCGGACACCCCACCGCGCCAGCTGGCAGCCATCGCCGCGTACCGCCATCGCCTCTCGTACGCCCACGAAGCGCTCGGCCGCGCGATGGCCGACGATCCGGATCTCCGGGGCACAGTGGCCATCGGGGACGCCGGGATCACCCCGTTCTGCCTCGGCCGCTCACGCGACGTCTACGACCTGCTCGGCCTTGCCGACCCCTACCTTCGCCGCACCGCCCTGCCGGCCCGCCTCATGAAGCGCGTGCAGTTGGTGGTGGCGCTCGGCACCCCGAACGACCCGAAGGGCTTCCGTTTCACCACCCCGACCTCTCGGCCCCTGCTCCAGCGCGCCTACGCCACGGGCTTCGTGTCGGCCGGAAAGCTCCGGTTCACCGAGCGGCAGTGGCAGGACGTGCTCGTGCGTCCGGGAACCCGCGCGCCGGCGCTCTCGGCCATGGCTCGGCGCGCACAACGGGAGAACCTCCGCCCGGACACGGCCGTCCTCCGCGATCACCTGCTGGATTTCCCGTTCCTGTCCCAGTGCTAGGTCCTGTCGGCCTGTCCCGGCGGCGCAGGAGAAGTCGCGCCGTGGAGGGTCCGGGGTCCGCGCCGAAGATCACGGCGCCGCCGGGGCGCCGGGCTTCCCCCCGAATGGCTCATCCGGCGTAACCCCCTCACCCTATCGGTCGTTTCAGTGCCATATGCCGCTTACAACCTATGGATGCACCTTGCCTCGGTTCAGCGCGATCATCCCCGACAGGCCCAGAAGAAACGTTTCTTTAGGTCGGTCACGTACGCCCGAAGAGTCGGTCATCGACATCTCCGCGCCCGGCGCCGGGCGCGGCACCGCGGTCCGTCGCTCGCCACTCGCCACTCCTCGAGCCGTGAGCCATGAGCCGTGAGCCGGCAGCCCGGGTCGGCCACTTACCCACGGAAGGATCACGTACCCCGCATGCCACGCATCCGTACCACCGCCGTCGTCCTCGCCGGAGGCACAGGCCAGCGCGTGGGCCTCGCCGTCCCCAAACAGTTCCTCAAGATCGCGGGGCGATCCATCCTCGAGCACACCCTCGGCATCTTCGAGGAGGCTCCGGGCGTGGACGACGTCCTGCTGATGATGGCGCCCGGATACGTGGGACGTGCCGAGGAAATCGTCGTGAAGAAACGATTCACCAAGGTCAGTTGCGTTCTGGACGGCGGCGGCACACGCAACGAGACCACCGAACGCGCCATCGGCTTTTTGACGGCCCGACTGCACGGGGGGCAGGACCAGAAGGTCCTCTTCCACGACGCCGTACGTCCGCTGCTCTCGCAGCGCATCATCGCCGACTGCATCGCGGCCCTCGACTCCCACGACGCCGTCGACGTGGCCATCCCCACCGCCGACACCATCATCGTCACGCGCACGCACGGCGCGGACGGCGAGTACATCACCGACATCCCCGACCGCAGCCGGCTGCGGCGCGGCCAGACGCCCCAGGCCTTCAGGCTGTCGACGATCCGCAGGGCGTACGAGATCGCCTCCGCCGACCCGTCCTTCCGCGCCACCGACGACTGCTCCGTCGTCCTCAACTACCTGCCCCACGTGCCCGTTCACGTGGTGCCCGGCGATGCGCACAACATGAAGGTGACCGAACCCGTCGACATCCACCTCGCCGACAAGCTCTTCCAGCTCTCCTCGCACACCGTGCCGCCCCAGAGCGGGGAAGACGACTACCGCCGGCTCCTCGCGGGCAAGTCGCTGGTCGTCTTCGGGGGTTCGTACGGAATCGGCGCGGACATCGCCGCGCTCGCTGAGCGGTACGGGGCCACGGTGTTCGCGCACGGGCGGAGCACCACCGGTGTGCATGTCGAGAACACCGAACAGGTCGGGAAGGCGCTGGCGGAGGCGCACGCGGTGGCCGGCCGGATCGACTACGTCGTCGTCACGGCCGCCGTTCTGCGCGTCGGCCGGCTCAGCGAGTGCCCGGAGGACCGCATCCGCGAGGCTCTCGAGGTCAACTACCTGGCGCCGGTGCAGATCGCCAAGGCCGCGCACCGGTATCTCGCCGCCAGCCGCGGCCAGCTGCTGCTCTACACCTCCAGCAGCTACACGCGCGGGCGCGCCGAGTACAGCCTCTACTCGTCCTCCAAGGCGGCCATGGTCAACCTCGCCCAGGCGCTGGCCGACGAGTGGGCGGCCGACGGCGTCCGCGTCAACTGCGTCAACCCGGAGCGGACCCGCACACCGATGAGGGTGCGGGCCTTCGGGAACGAGCCGGCCGACTCGCTTCTGACGTCGGAGGCGGTCGCGCGTACGTCGATCGACGTGCTGCTGTCCGCGCGCACCGGCCAGGTCGTCGACGTCCGCCTCGAGTCGCCCGTGAGGAGCGCCGCCAGATGATCTCGAAGGTCCTCTCCGATCGCCCCGTTTCCGCTGTCGCCTTCCTGCTGTGCTGGCCCACGCTCGCCGTGGCCGCCGCGCTCGGCAACCCGTGGCTCTTCGGGTGTGCCGCGGCGGCCGGTTATGCCGCCGATGTGCGCCTCGGCAATGCCGACACCTGGCTCTTCCGAGTGGCGCGCGCCGGCCGCCTCGGCGTGACGATGCGCTTCGTCGTCCGCCAGCTGCTGCTGCTGGTGCTCCTCGCGCGCGTGGAGGCCCCCGTCCTGCTGGCGGCCACCACCTTCGCCCTCTTCTACTTCCTGCAGGTACCGCAGAGCCTGCTCCTGGCGCGGATCAAACGCGCTCGCCGGCTCCCCGTGCTGACCCGGAACATCGACCTCGGCGCCCTGCACATCCCGGACACTCCCTCGCCGCTGCTCACGGTCCGCGGCTACGAGAAGATCATGCACGCGGACGTACCGGCCGTCGCGGGAATCCTCGTATGGATCGCGACGCAGAACATGACGGCGGCGACGGTGGGCTGTGCCGCGACGCTCACGCTGGTCCTCACCTACGTCGTCGCGCTGTTCCCGGTCTGTCTGGAGGCCGGCAGGACATCCGGTGAGGGGCTGGTCCTGCAGCACGCGGACCGCTGGCTCAGGGACCACCGGCCCACGGTGGTCCTGTACTTCTCCGGCATGAAGTCCTCCGCCTACCAGATCGACATGTGGCTGAAGACGCTGGAGGCGCTGGACGCCCGCCCGTTGGTGCTCCTGCGGGAACGGCACATGCTCGCCGATCTCGCTCCCACCACGGTCCCGGTGATGTGCGTGTCCAACGCCAACCACGTGATGAACTTCGACTTCTCCTCCGTGCGCGTGGTGCTCTACGCGGCCAACGTCGGGCCGAACATCCATATGCTCCGCATCCCGACCGCCAAGCACGTGTTCATCGGCCACGGTGACAGCGACAAGCAGGCGTCGGTCAACCCGTTCGCCAAGGTCTACGACGAGGTGTGGACGGCCGGCCGCGCGGGGCGCGACCGCTGGGCGGCGGCGGACGTCGGCGTACGGGACGAGGCGGTCGTCGAGGTCGGACGGCCCCAACTGGCCCCGGTCCGAAGAGCGGAGGAGAGCCCGGTCTCGCCGCTGACGGTGCTGTACGCGCCGACCTGGGAGAGCTGGGAGCCCGTGCCGGGAGTCACCTCGATCACCGAGTCGGGCGAGCTGATCGTCAAGGCCCTGCTCTCCGCGCCGGTCGAGGTGCGTGTGCTGTACAAGCCGCACCCCTACACCGGCGTCCGGGATCCGCGAGCGAAGCGGGCGCACGAACGCATCGTGGCCCTGCTCGAGGCGGCCAACGCCGCCCGGGGCGCCGACCCCGTCGATCCTGCTCTGACCGCCGAGCGCGCCCGGGTCGAGGCACGGTGGCGGGCGGCCCTGGCACAGGGCCGGCCGCGGGCGGACGAGGCGGAACGTGCCCGTGACGCCCTGCTGACGCCGGCCGTGGCTGGTGCCCTCGACCGGCTCGCGGCCCGCCGGGAGTCGCTGTTCTGGGCCGCTCACCCGCCGAGCCGGCACGTGGTGATCGACGCGAAAGGCCCGCATCTGTACTCCTGCTTCAACCAGTGCGACCTGCTCGTCTCCGACATCTCCAGCGTCGTCTCCGACTTCGTCGCGAGCGGAAAGCCGTACGCCATCGTCGACGGAGCCGAGCTGGGCGAGCAGGAGTTCCGCCGCCGGTACACGGCGGCTCTGGGCGCGTTCGTCCTCACCCCGGACGCGGCAGGCCTGCACGACGTGCTGCTGATCGCGGCAGGCAAGGAACACGACACGATGCGGGAGACCCGTGCGGATCTCAAGAATTATCTGCTCGGTCCCGACGAGCCGGATTCGATGACGCGTTTCAACAGGGCGGTACGGCGTCTCGTCCACGCGGCGGATTCCATCGAGGCACCGGTGGCGACGGTCGTACCGCAGCAACCGCCCGCCGAGGAACCCGCAAAGACCACGTCCAGCGCAACCAATTCACGGAGCCGTTGACCAGTTATGCGCCACGCCATGAAAGCACTTGTCCTGGCCGGAGGTTCGGGAACCCGGCTCCGTCCGATCACCCACACCTCGGCCAAACAGCTGGTGCCGGTAGCGAACAAGCCCGTCCTCTTCTACGGGCTCGAATCCCTCGCCGAGGCCGGCATCACCGATGTGGGCATCGTCGTCGGCGAGACGTCCGGCGAGATTCGCGAGGCGGTCGGTGACGGCTCGCGGTTCGGGATCCGGGTGACCTACATCCACCAGGTACGCCCGCTCGGCCTGGCCCACGCCGTGCTGATCTCCCGGGACTTCCTCGGCGACGACGACTTCGTCATGTATCTCGGTGACAACTTCATCGTGGGCGGCATCACGCACATCGTCGACGAATTCCGAAAGGAGCGGCCCGACGCCCAGATCATGCTGACGCCCGTCAGCGATCCGTCGGCCTTCGGCGTCGCCGAGCTCGACATCTCCGGCAATGTCGTCGCCCTGGAGGAGAAACCTCTTCACCCCAAAAGCGATCTGGCGCTCGTCGGCGTCTACCTTTTCACGCCGCTGGTCCACGAGGCAGTGCGCTCCATTCAGCCGTCGTCGCGCGGCGAGTTGGAGATCACACATGCCATTCAGTGGCTCATCGAGAACGGGAAGAACGTCCGCTCGACCACCATCACCGGTTATTGGAAAGACACCGGGAATGTCACGGACATGCTCGAGGTGAACCGCTCGGTGCTGGAAGTCCTCCAGCCGGAGCTGGCCGGGGACGTCGACGCCGAAAGTGAGATCATCGGCCGGGTGCGTATCGAGAAAGGGGCCCAGGTGCGGCGCTCCCGCATTGTCGGTCCCGCCGTCATCGGCGCGGACGCCACCGTCACGGAGTCGTATGTCGGCCCTTTCACCTCCATCGCCGCCGGCTGCTCCGTCGACGACAGCGAGATCGAGTACTCGATCGTCCTGACCGGTGCGTCCGTGCGCGGCGTCCGCCGCATCGAGGCGTCGCTCATCGGCCGCCAGGTCGACGTGACCCCCGCCCCGCGCGTGCCCGCCGCCCACCGATTCGTGCTCGGCGACCACAGCAAGGTGCAGATTTGCTCATGACGACCTCGACGACCCCGACGCCCACGAAGATCCTGGTGACAGGCGGTGCCGGCTTCATCGGCTCGCACTACGTCCGCGCCCTCCTCGGCCCCGGCGGCCCCGCGGACGTCAGGATCACGGTCCTGGACGCCCTCACCTACGCGGGCAACCCGGCCAATCTCGACCCGGTCCGGGGCCACCCCGGCTTCACGTTCGTGCACGGCGACATCTGCGACGCCGATCTCGTACGGAAGCTGGTCGGCGAGCACGACGAGATCGTGCACTTCGCCGCCGAATCGCATGTCGACCGGTCGATCCTCAGCGGCGGCGCATTCGTCCGTACGAACGTCCTCGGCACCCAGATCCTCCTGGACGCCGCCCTGCAGGGCGCCCTGCGGCGCTTCGTGCACGTCTCCACGGACGAGGTGTACGGGTCGCTGGAGTCCGGCTCCTGGACGGAGGAGGAGCCGCTCGCGCCGAACTCCCCGTACTCGGCCTCCAAGGCGTCGAGCGATCTGCTGGCCCTGGCGTACCACCGCACGCACGGGCTCGACGTCCGCGTCACCCGCTGCTCGAACAACTACGGGCACCACCAGTTCCCCGAGAAGGTCATCCCTCTCTTCATCACCAACCTCCTGGACGGGCGGAAGGTCCCCCTCTACGGGGACGGGCTCAACGTCCGCGACTGGCTGCACATCGACGACCACGTCCAGGGCATCGAGCTCGTCCGCACCGGCGGCCGCCCCGGCGAGGTCTACAACATCGGCGGCGGGACGGAGCTCTGCAACCGCGAGCTCACCGATCGCCTGCTCGCCGCGTGCGGCGCCGGCTGGGACATGGTCGAGTACGTCGAGGACCGCAAGGGCCACGACCGCCGCTACTCGGTCGACTGCACCAAGATCCGTACGGAGCTCGGGTACCGGCCGCGGAAGGACTTCGCCCAGGGCCTGGCCGAGACGGTCGCCTGGTACCGCGACAACCGCGCCTGGTGGGAGCCCCTCAAGGCGCGCGCGTTTGTCGGGGCTCAGCGATGAAGTGGCTGGTGACGGGCGCCGGCGGCATGCTGGGCCGCGAGGTCGCCGCGCTGCTGGCAGCGGAGGGCGCGCTGCTGGCCGCCCGCACCCGGCGCGACCTGGACATCACCGACCCCGTGCAGGTCCGCCACGCGGTCAAGGCCCTGGCGCCGGACATCGTCGTCAACTGCGCGGCCTGGACGGCGGTCGACGACGCCGAGTCCCGGGAGGCGGAGGCCCACCGGGTCAACGCCGACGGCCCGCAGCTGCTCGCCGAGACATGCCGGGAGTACGGCGCGCGCCTGCTCCATGTCTCGACGGACTACGTGTTCCCCGGTGACGCGACCGTCCCATACGCGGAAAACGCCCCTACGGGCCCGCGCACCGCCTACGGCCGTACCAAGCTGGCGGGCGAGGAGGCCGTGCTGGGCGTGCTGCCCGAGCGTGCGGCCGTGGTGCGCACCGCCTGGCTGTACGGCGCCCACGGCCCCAGCTTCGTCCGCACGATGCTCCGCCTGGAGCGCGAGCGCGACACGGTCGACGTCGTCGACGACCAGGTGGGGCAGCCGACGTGGGCGCGCGATGTCGCCGAACGGCTCGTCTGGCTGGGCACGCGCCCCGAAGCGGCCGGCGTCTTCCACGGCACCAGCTCGGGAGAGGCCACCTGGTACGACCTCGCACGCGAGGTCTTCCGCCTCGCCGGTGCCGATCCGTCACGCGTCCGCCCCACCGACAGCACCGCCTACGTCCGCCCGGCGCCGCGCCCGGCCTTCAGCGTGCTGGGGCACGGGCGCTGGGCGGAAGCAGGGCTCGAGCCGCCGCGCGACTGGCGGGCGGCGCTCAGCCGCGCGCTCCCCCTGCTGCGCCCGGCAGCCTGAGTCGGCCCTGCCCGTCCTCCGGGCAGGGCCGCCCCCGGTGTCATCGCCGTCCGTTCACCGCCGAACGTAACGCAGTGCCTTCCCGAGCGGCCGCCGGACGGGTGCCGGAACACGCCGCCTCAGCGGGACCCGTCCCGGAACAGCACTCAGCTGGTGGTAGAACTCACCGACATCGATGGCGAGTTGGCGGGCCGCCGTCCAGTACGGGATGACCGCGCGGGACGGCGTGCCCAGCTGCACCGCCCGTCCGGCCAGCGGCTCGCTCTTCCCGTCGCCGCGCAGCGCCGCACTGCGTCCGAGCCCGAGGACCTGGAAGAACGCTGAGACGTCGTGCACGCCCCGGTCGAGGGGGCCGCCGCCGGCGGCGGTGAGCGGATCGATCCACATCGTCCCGGACACCACGGCCTTCTTCCGGCCGCGTCCCGCGTTCTCGAGCCGGACGTCGAAGCCGGAGTCGGGATACCAGCCGATGTGCTGCCCGCGGTGGGAGAGCCGGATCTCCCCGTACGCGGCGTTCAGGAGGTCGCCGACCTCCCACTCCTGCGCGCCGGGGATTCCCTCGGTCAGCACCGGATCGAGCAGCAGGCGTCCCTGGCGCTCCAGGAGGGTCAGCGGTGTGCCGTCGGCATGGACGAGGTGCAGCCGCACGGGGGCCATGAGGGCCCCTTGGTGCCAGCGGGGCCTGCCGAGCTCGGCGCGCGGCGCCACCTGCTTGGTGCGGCCGGCCAGGAGGCGCAGCGCGTCGAGACGCCCCTGCTCCAGCAGGTGCGCCCTGAGCCGCGCCACCGCGGGAAGCCCGTCACGGACGGACGGGGGGAACTCCTCGAGCACGAGCTTGCGCACGGCCTCGTAGCGCTCCTCGATCTGACGGTGGCCGCTCAGTACGAAGGGCTCGCTCACCTGGCGGAGGACCTCCACCCGGTACGTACGGCGGAGCATCTTGTCCTGCACGGGTCCGGGCGGCGTGTGGGCCTTGACGGTCTGGACGACCTTCCGCAGACAGCCGAAGTACTCGTCGACGACGAGCTCTCTGCTGCTCGTGTTCCTGCCGTCCTCGCGCCGCATCCAGTAGTAGCAGGGGTAGTCGCCCACGACCGAGACGCATTTCGCCACGGAATAGGCGTGGGCCATGAAGAGCTGGTCCTCGAGCCGGCAGCGGCCCTCGGGGAACCTGATCTCGTTCTCGAGGAGGAACGCGCGCCGGAACATCTTGTGGGGGGTCAGGCTCTCGAACAGCTCGTGGTCCTCGACGGTGCACTTGTCGATGGTGCGGGCGAAGACGTTGCTGGGTCCCGCCATGGTGCCCGCCGTCTTGCCGAGGACGATGTCGGATCCGTTGCGCTTGCCGAGTGCGTGGAGCCGTTCCAGCGCCTCGAGGCCCAGTTCGTCGTCCTGGTCGACGAACTGCACGTACTCGCCGCGGCTCATCCGCACACCGACGTTCCTCGGCTTGCCCGGCCAGCCGGAGTTCTCCTGGTGGTGGACGCGCACATGGGGGTGTCGGGCCGCGAGCCGGTCGAGGCGTTCAGCCGAGTCGTCGGTGGAGCCGTCGTCGACGTAGACGACCTCGTAGGCGTCCTGCCCGATGCTCTGCCGAAGAAGCGTTTCCGCACACTTCTCGACAAAGGGGCCGGCGTTGTAGACGGGCACGACGACGCTGACTTTGAGCATGGGGAGACCTCGTGGTGGATGGTGTGGTGGAACGGCCCCGCGATATGCGGCAGCGAATTGCGGCATTCAGCGGGCGGTGAGCCGCTGCGCCTTGCGCATCGCCCGCCGGAGCAGACCGGGCCGCGGCTTCCGGGGAGGCGGTACGGGATGCTGGGCGGCACCTTCGTGGGGGCGGCGCAGGGACAGCGCACCCGCGGGGCCGACGGTCAGGACGAGGGGAAGCCTGGTGCGGCTCTCCGGTTCGGCACACGGGCTCAGCTCCAGGCGCCAGGTCCCCTCGGTCAGTTCCAGGTCCGAGAGCCCGGCGCGCAGCACCGAACCGGGGCCGCCTTCGGCGGCGGCCACCACCGCGCGGGCGCTCACCGTGCGCTCCGCGCCCCCGTTCTCGGACAGATGGAGCAGTGCCTCGGTCTCATCGGTGACGTGGACCGGCAGTTGCGCCATCAGGTCCGAGCCGTCCACGCGCACCTCCCGGACGCCGAGGTCCGCGAGGTCGTACCCGAAGCGCGAGGTCGCCTGGCCGACGTCCAGCGACAGATTGCCGTGGGGTTCGGTCCAGTACGGCAGGACGAGCCGCGCGGGCTCGCCGAGGAAGGCGGCGCGGCGGCCGGCCCCGGCGGCCTCGCTGCGCACAGCGCCCAGACGCGTCTCCTTGGTCCAGCCGCTGACGTGGACGCGCACGAAGACGTCCCAGATGCCGCGCGCCAGGGGTGCCCCGCCTGCCGCGGACTGGGGGTCGATCGTGACTGTCGCGCGCAGCACCAGCCGGAACCGGTCCGTCTCCGGGACGTCCAGGCGCTCCCTGGTGAACTCGACCGGCTGGTAGAATTCGGCGGCCGTGGAGCGTTCCCGTACCACCAGATCGATCTTCGCCTTGCCGGTACGGGCCGACATGTCGGCGTCCTGCAGCGCCGCGACGTCCCTGCCCGCGGTCTCGATCGGGATGTCGAGCAGCCCTTCCTCACTCCCTCTTTCGCCCGTGCCGAGGAAGGTCATCGGCTGCCTGCCGACGTGCATCTCGCCGGTCAGGCCGAGGCGCAGCGTGCCGCCCTCCCACTCGAGGCCGGTCAGCTCGGCGCCCGGCCCGATGTCCTTCTCCCACCGCGCGAGCGCCTCGATGTCCGGGTAGCGGTCCGCCTTGATCAGCGCGCCGACGACCTGCTGCGTTGGCAGCATCCCGGTCATGACGCCGGGTCCGAAGCGCTCCACGGCCACCTCGTGGATCTCGCGGAACATCTCGTGCCGGTACTCCTCCGGCCAGGCGAGCAGCCGCCCGCCGCGCATCCGCTCGATCATCTCGTTGCGGAACCAGCGGCGGTACAACTTGTCGCGCAGCGGCCCGGGTTCGGTGTACTTCTCGACGATGTCGAGGGCTTCGCGCAGATTGCGGAAGTAGCCCACCGGGTCGATGCGCTGGAAACCGGCGTTGGAGGCGTCCTCGCGCTTGACGTGGTAGTAGCAGACGTAGTCGCTCAGGACGGCGACGCTGCCCGCGGTGAGATAGGCCTCGGTGACGAAGACGTGGTCCTCGAGCCGCCGCCGCCCCTCCGGGAAACGCAGCCCGCGCTCGTCCAGGAACGACCGGCGGAACATCTTGTGCGGGGTCAGGCTGTCGATCAGCGGCGCGTTCATGACGTCGGCCCGGGGCCGGTTCACGCGGAACAGTTCGAGCGGTACGGGACGGCCCTTGCCGGCCATCTTCCCGATGACGACGTCCGCTTCGTGCTCGACGCCGTACGCGTACATCCGCTCGAGCGCCTCGTCCCCCAGCCAGTCGTCGTTGTCGACGAACATGACGAACTCGCCGCGCGCGGCCTCGATGCCCAGGTTGCGCGGCTTGCCCGACCATCCGGAGTTCTCCTGGTGGACGACGAGCATGTGCGGGTGCTGTGCGGCGAGTTCGTCGAGGCGGTCCGGCGTCTCGTCCGTCGAGCCGTCGTCCACGAAGATCGCTTCGTACTCGTCGTCCGGGAGGCTCTGCCGTAACAGCGAGGCGATGCAGTCCTCGATGTACGGGCCGGGGTTGTAGACCGGGACGACGACGCTGACCTTGACCGTCATGGTGCGGCCTCACTCCCCGACCAGTGCGGGGCTGTGGCCCGCATACATCGCCAGGCAGTCCTCGTAGCGCGGCAGCAGCCCGTCCCGCTCCGCCTCGGCGAGGGTGGGCGCGTCGGCGTCCTTGTCGGAGAGAAGGGGTTCGAACTCCTTGGGCCAGGCGATGCCGAGCTGCTCGTCGAGCGGGTGGACGCCGTGCTCGCGACTCGGCGTGTACGGGGTCGAGCAGAGGTACACCACCGTCGCCTCGTCGCTCAGCGCCATGAAGGCGTGGCCGAGGCCCTCGGCGATGAACAGGCTGCGATGGTCCACGTCGTCGAGGCGTACCGCCTCCCACCGCCCGTACGTGGGGGAGCCGACGCGGATGTCGACGACCACGTCGAGCACCGCCCCGCGCACGCACTTGACGTACTTGGCCTGGCTGGGCGGGACATCGGCGTAGTGGATGCCGCGCAGCACGCCCCTGCGCGAGACCGAGCAGTTGGCCTGGGCGAGGCTCAGGGCCCGCCCCGCGCCCGCACGGAAGGGGCCTTCCTTGAACCACTCGTGGAAGGCGCCGCGCTCGTCCGGGAACACCCGGGGCTCCCACGCCCACGCACCCTCGATCGTCAGTGGACGCATCGGAGCGAACCTCTCATTTCGACATATTGGTCACTATGTACAACTACTGAGACCGCGAGAGGTTGCGGGGCGGCCGACGCCCGGACAGAACGTTTCTCCTCAGCTCTGCCGCCCCGCCTCAGCCCTGCTGTGCCACCTCAGCCCGGCTGCCCCGCCATGACCGTGATGAGGCCCAGTACGACCATGACGGATCCCGCCCAGGTCCACAGAGACGTCCGCTCGTGCAGCACGGTGGAGCTCACCAGCACGATCAGCAGATATCCCAGGGCGTTGAACGGATAGGCGATGGAGAGCGGCACCCGGGCCAGGGTCGACATCCAGGCCACCGCCGAAACGGCGAACACCGTCAGGCCGAGCACCACCCACAGGCTGGTCGCGGCGTGCACGGCGACGGATCCGCCCCTGTTCGCGGCGCCGGACGCCGCCGCCCGCATGCCGTGCTTGAGCAGGATCTGCCCGGCCGCCGACGAGAAGACGGCGAAGAGCAGCAGCGCCAGGCTCGGAAGGGTCAAGAGCTTTCTCCTGATCGGTGGTTCGGTCCCGGCTCCGGAGCCGGATCCCGTCCGAAGCCGGGTCCGGGCCTCGGGTACGGAAACGGATGCGGACGCCGCCTCAGACCCCGGCCTGCTGGTGCGTGTCGGCAGGGGAGAACTGGCGGTTGAGGAGGTCTTGGACATCGATGTGCTCCCCCGCGATGATCGTCTGGGCCGCATGCGGGGTGAGCGATGCGACGTACTGATAGCCGAAGACGGTCGGCCTGACGCGGGTCAGCAGCCGGGACACCGCGCCGAGTGTCCAGGCGACGGGCCCTTTGCCGAGAACGGACCAGAAGGGTGCGCCCGTCGCGGAGACGTCGAGGACGTCGTACCCCGCCGCCCTGACCGTCCGGCGCAGGCTGCCGCGAGTGAAGAAGCGCAGATGCGTTTCATCAAGGATGCCGCGGCGGTCGTAGTCGAAAAGTCCGAGCGCGACGCGCAGCCGGGAGTACCAGTGGCCGAAGTTGGGCACGGACACCAGCACCTGTCCGCCGGGCCGCAGTACGTCCCTGACCTGGCAGAGCAGTTGCTCGGGCCGGGAGAGATGCTCGATGACGTCACCGGCGACGACGTAGTCGTAGCCCTCGCCGATGTCCTCCGGCAGCCCCTCTTCCAGATCGGCCAGTACGAACCGTGAGCACCGTTGGCGTACGCCCGGGACCTCGATGTAGTCGACGCCCGTCACCGCGTGCCCGAGCGCTGCGAGGCGCTCCGCGAACAGCCCGCCGGAGCAGCCGAGGTCGAGGACCCGGCCCGGCGGCAGCTCCCGCATCTTCTCGAGGATGACCGAGTGCGAGGAGCCGTCGCCCTCCTTGAAGGCGTACTCGGCGGGCTTCGGAATCCACGGGCAGGTGCCGAAACCTTTCAGCGCGAGCCGGTACTCGAGGACGTCCTTCATGACGTCCTTGGCGTAGCGCATCCCGTTGACGTAGCAGATCTCGTCGCCGTAGTAGGTGGGGATGGGGATCTCCTTGATCCGCATTCCCGCGTGGAGCAGCTGGACGATGATCTGGGTGTCGAAGTCGAAGTCGTCGGTGTTCCGGTCGACGGGCAGCCTGCGCAGCGCGTCGACGCTGTAGGCGCGGTAACCGGAGTGGAACTCGGTGAGGTCCGACCCGAGCAGCCGGTTCTCACAGCGGGTCAGGATGCGGTTGCCGAGCCACTTGTACATCGGCATACCGCCCTTGAGGGCCGCCTTGGAGTTCATCATCCGCGACCCGAACACGGCCTCGCATTCGCCGCGTTCAATGGGCGCGACCATCTCAGGCAGCAGCTCGGGGGCGTACTGGCCGTCGCCGTGCAGCAGCACGACGATGTCCAGGCCTCGCTCCATGGCCAGTGCGTAGCCGGCCTTCTGGTTTCCGCCGTATCCGAGGTTCTTGGTGTGCCGCATGACGACACTCCTGGGTCTGCCCTCGAGCTGCGACCAGCGGCAACCGGCAGTGAAGGTCTGATCTTGGCTGGCGTCGTCGAGAATGAGGATCTCGGCGATCCGCGACCTGAAGTCGGCCGGAATGCGGTCGAGAGTCTTCTCCAGGGTCGACTCGGCGTTGTACGCGACGACCAGGATGCCGATCCTGGGAGTCGGGTTTTGCGTCACGGGTGATTCCCCATCTTCACTTCGGTTAGTTTCATTTGGCCAAGTAATCGGCGTATTTGGAGGCTCTTGGAGAACGGGGTGCGGCGCCCCTCGGCAGCACGCGGAGATGGCCGGCGTCCACGACCCATGGCCGGGCGAAGAGCTTGTACATGCCGCTGGCGATCCCCACCGCCAGGACGGCCCAGCCGAAAGCGGCGACCAGCAGAGTCGTTTCGGTCCATCTCGTCGCGAACGGTCCCGTGTACACGAGGTAGGCCACGGCTCCGAGGACCGCGTTGTACGCCAGCCCTTCCCACAGGCCGACCGCGCACAGGGCTGCCGCGGGCCAGGACAGGTACTGGATGGCGGAGCCCGTGGAGAGCAGCAGGAGGAGCGCCAGGGTCAGCCCCACCACTGCGGGAGCCTCCGCCGGCCGCCGCCAGGCGAGCCAGACCCCGACCGCCACGCAGAGCAGCACGAAGAGCACGTGTCCCGGGCCCCGGGCGAAGGCGATGGCGCCCGGCATGTCCAGCCAGTCGGCGAACCTGACGATGCCCCAGAGGTGCCAGCGGCCCCCGTTGTAGTCGATGACGTGCTCCTTGAGCGCTCCTGGAACCGTCAGCACGGAAGGTCCCCAGACAAGCGCCGTGAGCCCGGTGAGCCCGGCACAGAAGCGCACGAACACGGGCCGTCCGGCGCGAGCGGCCACGACGAGCAGCACCGGAATCGCCACGACCGGAACGAACTTGATGCCTACGGCGACCGCTGCGGCCAGCCCCGCCGCCACGGGCCGCTTCCTGTCCGCCAGCAGATGGGCCGCGGCGAGCGCGAACATCACCGCCACCGGGTCGTTGTTTCCGTGGTGGCCCGAGATGGCGATCAGTAGCGGGCTCAACGCCACCACACACGCACAGGCCGTCGCAGTCTGTACCCGGGCGCGCCGTCGGACGATCTCGAACACGAGCACAGTGGCGACCGCGTCGGCCAGGGTCGCCGGCAGGCGAACAAGTTCGGGGAAGGGAATGCCCAGCGCTTCGAGTCTGTGCATGCCGAGCAGCATCCAGCCGGTCAGCGGTGGATGGTTGTAGAGCGGAAGCCCCGGCAGCGGCTGCTCATAGATGCGAACGGGGCCGAATTCAGCGACGGCCTTGGAGAATCCGTGGAAGATTCGGACGTCGGCCGTCCCCGGCGTTGCGATGAGGAGATACAGCCTGAGGACCAGCCCCGTCACCACCGCCCCGCCGACGACCAATCGCGCTCTCCGCAGACCGGTGAAATCCGATACCTCTCGCACAATCACGCCCATGGACGAGGAACGTAGCATCGGATGCCGTAATGAAAGCGCCCCGACGCTCTACCGATAAACACACTTAAACCGCCTGCGAGTTCACTGAAGTGCGACCCGGCTGGCGCATCCGCCGCATTGCGGTAGGCAAATAACTTTCGGAATCACCCGGAAGGCGCACAGACCCCGTAATCCGGTTGCCCCGCCGTCGTTCTCCGGCTGACTGCCCGCTTTTCTGTCTCACGAGCGACCGGAAGAACGTACGGCCTGAAGGACGTACGACCTGGCGGGCCTGAAGGAACCTCGGACCGGCGAAAGTGAGTTGACCTTCATGACCACGCAGACCGCACAGAGAACACCCCGCAGCCTCAGCGAGGTGCCCGGCTGGTTCCGCGCGATCGACCAGGATCTGTTCCGCGTTCTGCTGGAGGCAACCGAATCCACGCCGGGCGACCTCCTCGAGATGGGCTGCTACCTCGGAAAGAGCGCGATCCTGCTGGGAGAGCATCTGCGCGAGGGCGAGACGTTCACGGTGTGCGACCTGTTCGGCGTCGAGACGCACGGCCTGTACAGCCGCCGGGACACCCTGGCCTTCTACCGGCAGACCCTGACGCGTGACGCCTTCGAGGCCAACTACCTCGCCTTCCACGAGAATCTGCCGGCCATCGTGCACGGCAGGACGACCGCGCTCGCGTCCCGGATCGGGCCGGGAAGCTGCCGTTTCGTGCACGTCGACGCCTCACGCACATACGAGGACATGAGCGGCGACATCAACATGGCCCGAGGCGCCCTGCGCAGGGACGGCGTCGTCGCGATCGACGACTACCGCACCGAACATGTGCCCGGGGTGGCCGCCGCCGTCTGGGAGGCGGTCTTCACCAAGGGGCTCCGGCCGGTGTGCCTGTCGGCGGCCAAGTTGTACGCGACATGGGGCGAACCGGAGCCGTTCCAGCACGCCCTGCGCGCCTGGGCCGCGGACCGGGTGGACCGGGTGGTGGTCGACGAGAAGATCGACGGGGACCCGGTGCTCCGCGTGCTCAACACGCTTCCCGGACCGAGCGGGGCCCGCCGCCTCGCACTCGACCTGCTGCCCCCGGTGGTGTCGCGGGCGCTGGTCCGTCCGAAGACGGTCCGCTGAGGCGGCGCCGCGTAGTCGCCCGGCTTTCGCGGTGACCACGGCAACGGCCGAACGGCGTGCCGCTCGCGGCGCCACCGCCCCACGGCGCAGCGACGGCCGCACGCGGCGGCCGAGCCCGTACCTCGTCGTCGGCGGGCTGTTCTGGCTGGTCATGTCGGTGGCGTACTGGCGGGTCCCGATGTGCTGCGACTTCGGGCAGCACGCGGCCGTCGTGGAACGCCTCAAGGCGAACCTGCTGCATCCGGCGCACCCCATGGCGGACCTGCCGGGCGCGGGCAGCCCCTACTACTCCCCGTACGCCGTCCTGCAAGCGGTGTTCGCGAAGGCGACCGGCCTCGCGGGCCGGGATGTCGTGAAGCTGACGGGTCCGGTGAACCTGCTCGTCCTGCTCGGGGGCATCGGGCGGTTCGTGCGCGTTCTGACGCCCCGCCCGTGGGCGCCCGTGGCGGCGCTGGGCGCGATGGTTCTCCTGTGGGGCACTCACCGGGCCTGGTGGAGCGGCTACCTCGGCCTGCTGTCGATGACGGGCAACCTCGCGTACCCGTCCACGTTCGCCATCGGGCTCGCTTTCCTGGCCTGGGCATGGGCGGGTTCACTCGCCGAGCGCTCCGGCTCTTTCTGGCGGTATGCGGGACTCGGCGCCCTGTGCGGGCTGATCCTGCTGATCCATCCGATCACGTCGGTGGGCGCGGTGACGGGGGTGGTGGCGTTCGCGTTCGCGTCGTCTTCCCGGGAGCATCGCGGGGGTCATGGGCGCCGGGTGCCCTGGGAGTGGGCGGTCACCGTGGCGACGGCCGCCGCTGTGGCGGCGAGCTGGCCGTACTTCGGCGTCTTCTCCCTGATCGGGGACCACAGCGTGGACTCGATCCACCATCGCCTGTACACGCAGATGCCGCAGAAGTTCTGGCTGGCCGGCATCGGCCTGCCGGCCCTCTGGCTCCGGTGGCGCCGCAACCGCCGGGACCCGCTGGTGATGATGTTCGCCCTCGAGTGCGGGGTCGTCGCGTACGGCTGGGTCAGCGGCCACTACACGTACGGCCGCATCCTCGGCCTGACGCTGGTGCCGCTGCAGTTCGCGCTGGCCGTGGAGGTGTCCGCGCCGCGGCCGTGGCCGCGCTGGCGGCGGGCCCTCGCCACCGTGGCGGGCGTCGGCGCCTGCGTCGGATTCCTCTCGGCCCAGGCCGGGGCGGTCGTACCGCGCCGGTTCGACCCGGTGGGCTTCGACCGCCCGCCGTCCTGGCCCACGTACGAGTGGGCGGCGCGGCACATCCTGCCGGGAGATGTCGTCCTGACGGACGGTTACCGGGCGGTGCGCTCGCTCCCGGCCTACGGACCGAATCTCGTCGCCCCGGCCTGGCCCGATCCCGCCCTGGACGAGCGGGAGAGAGCCAGGCGCAGGGCTGCCGTCCGCACCTATCTGGCACCCGCGTCGACCCGCGCGGAGCGCGCCGCCATCGTGCGCCGGTACCACGTGCGGTGGCTGCTGCTCACGGAGGGGCAGCGGGTGCCGGGCGATGCGGTGGTGGTGGTCGTCGCGCGGAATCCGCGGACGGGGGAGGTCCTGGCGCGGGTCGGCGCGTGTGTGCCCGGGCCGGACCGAGGCGGCGCGGTGGGCTGATCAGGTGAGCCGGCTGTACTACCCCGCCTACTCGACGACGAGCTCGACGGGGATGTTGCCGCGGGTCGCCTTGGAGTAGGGGCAGACCTGGTGGGCCTGCTTGACGAGCAGCTCGCCCGTCTCGCCGGCGAGGGCGTCGGGGAGCTCGACGCGCAGAGTGACGGCGAGCCCGAAACTCGTCTCGTCCTTGCCGATGCCGACCTCGGCCGTCACCGACACGTCGCTCGTGTCGACCTTCGCCTGACGGCCGACCAGGCCGAGGGCGCTGGCGAAGCACGCGGCGTAGCCCGCGGCGAAGAGCTGCTCGGGGTTGGTGCCCTGGCCGCTGCCGCCGAGGGCCGGCGGCATGGCGAGCGGCAGGTCCAGCTGGCCGTCGGAGCTGACGGCACGGCCCTCTCGGCCGTTGGCGGTGGCGACGGCGGTGTACAGCGCGTCCATCAGAACCATCCCTCTGTCTGTCCGGGGTCTGTCCGGTGTGCGGTGTCCCGGCGGCCTCGGCAGGCCGCCTTACGACGACAACTACAGCACACAATTCAGTTGTGCACAACTGAATGGCTCGCCTTGGACTATCCTGGGTGCATGACCAAGACGCCGATCTCCGCTTCCAAGGGGGTTCTGCAGGGGCTGCCCGCCAGGGCCGAGACCCTGGGAGACCTGTCCGACGTGCCCGACGAGGATCTCCTCCGTCTGGACCGGCAGATCTGCTTCTCCCTGAACGCCGCCTCGCGGGCCTTCAACAGCGTCTACCGCGTGGTGCTCAAGGAGTTGGGCCTCACCTATCCGCAGTACCTGGTGATGCTGGTGCTGTGGGAGCACGGCGAGCTGCCCGTGAAGCGGCTGGGCGAGTATCTGCGACTCGACTCCGGGACTCTGTCGCCGCTGCTGAAGCGGCTCGAGGCGGCCGGTCTCGTACGGCGTGAGCGCAGCGCCGAGGACGAGCGGTCCGTCCGTGTGGACCTCACCGAGGCAGGCGCCGACCTGCGCGAACAGGCCCTGGTGGTGCCGCGCCGGATCGCCGCGGCCACGGGTTTCGACCTCGGCGAGATCCGCGACCTCCGGGCCCGCCTGGACCGCCTCACGCTGGCGCTGGACGCGGCGGCGCTGGAGGGCGTTCCGTTCTGCGATTGACGTCGACGGCCTGGTGACGGCGACAGGGGCGCCTGGTCCTACGGGGCCATCGGCTGCTGCGCCGACGGCTGCGGATAGACGGGGCCTGCCGGGGCCGCCGGCCGCCTGACGTACAGCAGCAGCACGCCACCCGGCCGCTTGAACTGAGCCTGCGGCATGAATCCCTGTTGCAGAGCGACGACTTTGGCCTGCTCCGTGAGGCTCTTCGGGTGCCACCCGGGCCGCATCGCGGTGGACTCGGCGAGCACCCACACGTGGTCCAGCAAGGTCAGCCTGTGCCAGACCTGCTCCGGGCCCTCCTCCACCCCGTAGAGGGTGCCCGAGTCCCGTCCGCGTGTCTTCAGGGCCACGTCGTAGATCCCTCGGAAGCCTTGCGGGTACGCCTCGGCGGTGCGTCGGCCCGCCGACGGCACGAACAGCACCGGGTCGCCGGGCCTCAGCAGCCGCGCCACGACCGCCGCCATGGCCGCCGGGTCGTCCGGCCGGTGTCCGGTGGCCCGGTCCTGCCGGTGCTGCGGCAGCTGCCAGCAGAAGCAGGCGACCACGGCAAGGACACCGACGACGGCGCCTGCGCCGGCGCGGTCCGTGACTCGGGTGGGTGCTCCGCCTCGGGTGGCTGTTCTGCCTCGGGTGGCTGTGCGAGCGGTCGTGGTCCTGTAGCCGTTCCGGGTCGTCTTCCCGTTCCGGGTCGTCTTGCCGTTCCTTGTGGTCGCTCCGCCCCGCCATGTGGCGGTCCTGTCGTGCGCTCGGGAGCGCGTCCTCATCACGTGGCCCGCATACGACACGACCCGCTCCGCACCGGCGGCGGCAAGCAGGGGCGCGCCCGCCAGCGCGAACAGGACGTACCGCGAGTCGTACAGCGGCCAGTACTGGGAGACGGCGAACAGGACGACGGGCGGCAGCAGGACCAGGGGCAGGGCCACCGCGTTCAGCGACAGGCCGCCGCAGCGAGCCGGAGACCTACGGGCGGCCGTGCCACCTGCGCGAGCGGACGGTACGCGTGGGGCCGCCACGCCCTCGTGGGCCGGCTGCACACGCGAAGCTGTCGCGGCCTCGCCCGCGCGGCCCGGCGGCACAGGCGAGGCCGCGCCGCCCCTGCGGGCCGGTGCCGCGCCCCTGGCCGCGTGTCCTCCACCGGCCCGCGGCAGCGGCGCCCGCAGGGCGACTGCGGCGAGCAGGAGGTGGATGGCGAGGACGAGTTGGTCGGGGCCCGCGAAGGCGCGCAGCAGGTGCTCCGCGTCGGCCCCGTCGGGCGCCGTGAGCCACGCGACCTGACCGGACTGGCCGACCGAGACCAGCACCAGCGGCAGCAGCGCCAGTACGGCGGCCGCCGCGGCACACGCCCAGCCGTACCACACGCGTCGCGGCACCCGGGAGACGAGCAGCGTCACGGCGTGCGCGAGGAGCAGCAGGATCGACAGTTCGTGCAGCAGGGCGGTGACCGCGACGACGGCGCCGTAGGCGCACCACCGGCCCACGCGCGCGTGGGCGGCGTCCTGTACCGCGCGCACCAGGATCAGCGTCGCCAGGGCGGCTCCGGCGGAGACCATGGCGTACGAGCGGCCCTCCTGCGCGTAGTAGCCGGCCATCGGCGTGGCCGCGTAGAGCAGGCCCGCCCACAGGCCGACACGCGGGCGTGCCAGACGGGCACCGATGGCGGCGACGAGACCAGCCGTGACGGCGGCCGCGCAGACGGAGGGCAGCCGCAGGGCGAACTCGCCGGGGGCGCCGCCGAGGAGGAAGTGCATGAGCAGGTAGTAGAGGCCGTGCACCGCGTCCGCGTTGTGCAGCAGTTGCCAGATCTGCGGCAGGGAACGCTGGGCGACCTCGAACGTGACCTCTTCGTCGCGCCACATCGTGCCGCGCTCGAGCCCCCACAGGCCCACGCCGAACATGGCGAGGGCCGGGAGCAGCACGAGGCCGAGGCGCCGGAGCGTGTCGCTGCTCAGGACTGCGGCGCGGCTCGTCGTACCGCCCCCCGGGCGGGCCGCTCGCGGAGCGGTACGACGCCGGGGGCCGGCGCCCTTTGCGGTGACTCCTGAGGTGGCGGCTCGTGAGGTGGCAGCGCGTGAGGAGGCATCTCGTGAGGAGCCAGCTCGCGAGGAGGCGACTTGCCCGGCAGAGACTCGTGGGGCCGTGGTCCGCTGCCCTGTCCGCCCTGCTGCCGCTTGCGAGGCACCGCTTTCGGCGCCCTGTGGGGCGGTGCCCCGCGGGGTGGCGGCTTGCGGCGGCGCGGCTTGGCGCGCGGCGGCTTGCAGCGGCGCGGCGACCCGCGGCGTCACAGCGTGCGGCGCGGCGGCTGCCTGCTCCCTCGGTTGCGGCGACGAACCCCCTCCGCTGCGCGTCTCGACCGTCGCGTCCCCGCAGGCCTTGCGCCTGGACTTGCGCCGAGACCGCCCACCGGGCGGCCTCCCGCCCGCGAGCCGCTCCTCCGGGACCTCCGGGCACCCTTCCGACTGCACGGACGGCCGGCGGACCCACCACCGCCGCTCCAGCCGCACAGGAAGCGGGACCGGGAAGGGCCTCGTGTCGGGGAAGGGTCTCGCGTCGGGGAGCTCCTTGCGAGACGTGGTCGCTTGTGCAGACATGATCCAGATTTTGTGCTATTAGCCCACCTTTTTTCGGTATTGACGGCACATCAGGCGGTGTGTAGGTGAACGTCTTACTCTTCCCGCAATGACGCACCCGAAGCCCCTCCCCCGGCCCCACACCACGCCCCACGGCCGGACGTTGTCCCCACTTGAGCCGATCCCCGTCCACGCCAGGCGTCCGCTGTCATTCGTCCACCTGGCCGTCGCCTGGCTCGCGACGCGTGCGCTGATGGTGTGGCTGCTCCAGCACGACGAGATCGGCCTGCTGGGCCGGGGAAGCGTGTCCCGCGAGGTCCGCCGACTGTACTTCCACTGGTACGTCACCCTGTCGCACGGCGGATTTCCGACGGGCGACCCGATGTGGCAGTACCCGCCGGGCGCCGGGCCCGTACTGCTTTCACCCGCGCTGCTGTCGTCCTCTCCGCTGTCGTCCCCGCTGCCGCCGGCCGCCTATTTCGATGCCTTCGTCGCGCTCACGCTGGCCGCCGACGCGCTGGTGACGATCGCGCTGGTGCGCGCCGGGAAGCGGCCGGGCCGCAGCCTGCGCGGCGCCGTCCTGTGGACCGCCGGCCTCCCGCTGCTGCTGCACATCCCGCTCGTGCGGTACGACGTACAGGTCACCGCCCTCGGCGTGTTCGCACTCCTGGCTCTTGAGCGCTCCACGCGCGCGTGCGGTGCGTTCGCCGCGGCGGGGGCGCTCGTGAAGGTGTGGCCCGCACTGACACTGCTGGGCACGCCGCGCGGACGCACCACGCGGGAGGCCTGGACGGCGGCGGCCGTCTCGGCGGGAGCGCTCCTGCTGGTCCTGGCCCTCCTCTTCGAGCATCCCTTCTCCTTCCTGCGGCAACAGGGCGCGCGCGGCGTGCAGATCGAGTCGCTGGGCGGCACGGCGCTCGCCTTCGCGCGGCATGCCGGGTGGCCCGGCAAGGTGCGGTACCAGTTCGGGGCGATGGAGTTCACGGGCCCGTACGTGTCCGCGGTGGCCGCCCTGTCCCTGGTGCTCACCGCGACGGCCTTCGCCCTGCTCCTGGTGTGGCGGCTGCGCGCCCGCCGATGGACGGAGGCCACGCCGTACGACGCCGCGCTCTGCGCCGTCCTGCTCTTCACCGTCACGAGCCGCGTGATCAGCCCGCAGTACATGGTGTGGCTGCTCGGCCTGGCCGCGGTCTGCCTCACCTCGCGGCAGACCACACAGCGCCCGGTGGCGGCGCTGCTCGCGGTCGCGACGGCGGTGAGCGCGCTGGCCTATCCCGTGCTGTACGCACAGGTCACGGCCTGCACCTGGACCGGCTGCCTGGTGATGCTCGGGCGCAACGGGCTGCTGACCGCCGCGGCGGTGGTGTCCTTCCGGCGGCTGTGGCGATCCAGTCGCCCCTCATACCGGACAAATGCATTGACGATCTAATATTTCGCCCTATGGAACAGGCGCCTCCTCACCCGCCACAGGTCTGCGTCGTCGTGATCGGCTACGACGACGCGGCCCACGTGACGGACGCGGTGCGCTCGGCGCTCGGCCAAGGGCCCGCCGTCCGCGAGGTGATCGCGGTCGACGACTGTTCGACGGACGGCAGCGGTGAGATCCTTCAGCGGCTCGCGGCCGAGGACCCACGTCTGAGGGTGATCCGCCGCGCCGCCAACAGCGGCGGCTGCGGTACGCCCCGCAACGACGGTGTCGACGCCTGTACGTCCCCGTACGTGATGTTCCTCGACAGCGACGACGTACTGCCGTCCGGCGCGGTGACCGCCCTGCTGAACGCCGCCGTCGCGCACAGCGCCGATGTCGCGTCCGGCCTCTGCGTGCGCCGCGAACTGCCGCCCGGTTGCGGCGAGAAGCCCTCGCCGGCCGACGGAACCTCCGGTAGCCCGTCACGCGAAAAGCGCCCCTACCGCGAGACGCCCTGGCTGCCCGAGCTCCACGAGAGGCCCGCGGTCGTCGCCCGCCCCGAGCGGCGCCCGGCGCTGGTCCGCGACGCCCTCTGCGTCGGCAAGCTGTACCGCGCCACCTTCCTGCGCGAGCACGCGATCCGCTTCCCCGACGGCCGCTTCCCGTACGAGGACGTCGTCTTCAGCGCCCGCGTGCTCGCGGCCGCCCCGCGCATCGCGCTGGTCCCCGACGCCGTCTACGTATGGCACGTCCGCCGGGCGGCCGCACAGCTGTCGATCTCCCTCGACCGCTCGGGCGCCGACAACTGGCGCGCCCGGACGGCGGCCCACCGCCAGGCGGTCGAGATCCTGCTGGCCGCGGGCGAGAAGAGGCTCGCGCGGGCCGCACGCGCCCACTCCCTCGACCACCCGCTGCGGATGTACGCACGCGAACTGGAGCTGCGCGGACCCGGATACCGGCGCGCCTGGTGGGCCCTCACGCGCGCGTACCTGGCGACCTTCGACGCGGCCGACTTCGAACCGGCACCCGCCCCCGGCCGCGTCGTCGCGCGCGTCGTCCTCGCCTCCGACGAGCCGCGCGACCTGCCCCGGCTGAGGGAGCTGGCGTCCCGCCCGGCGCGCCTGCTGCCGCCCTACGCACGTGCCGCGGACGGCACTCCGGTGTGGTCGCCCGACCTGCCCCAGGTGAGCCTGGACCATCTGCTGATCCGGCCGATGCGCGTACTCCCGGTGGCCGTCGACGCGGAACTGCGGCCACGCGCGCGTGCCACTCGGCTCCGGCTCCGCCTGCACGACCTGTACGGCCGGGTGGCGGAGGCGGGCCCGGAGTCGGTCGACGTCGAGTTCCTGGACCGGCAGTCCGGAAAGGCCGGTCTGCGCCGGACGGCCTCGTTCGTCCGCGATCCGGATGACGAGGACTCCTGGTCGGCCGAGGCGCTGGTGGATCTGCCGGCGCTGGGAGCCGGCGTCTGGGACCTGCGTCTGCGGCTCCGTTTCCACGACGGCACGCAGCGCGAGACGACGGCCCACGCGACCACGGGCCCCGGCCTGCTGCGCCGCTCGGCCCTCCCCAGCCGCCGCCACGGCGTCCTGCTCGTGCAGCCCTACGCCACCCATTCCGGATCCCTCGCGCTGCGCCTGGCGCCCGGACTGCGGGGCATGGCGGAAGTCGCGCGTCGGAGAGCGGCGAGACTGGTTCACTGATACGCACAAACGGCACGACAGCGCACGACACGGCAGCGCACGATACGACGACAGCACACGACACGACGGCTGCGAACGACACGACGGGACAGGTGACCATCGACCATGACCTGGCTGATCACAGGCGGTGCCGGCTACATCGGAGCGCACGTCGTCCGCGCGATGACCGAGGCCGGTGAGCGGGCCGTGGTCTACGACGACCTGTCCACCGGAATCGCCGAGCGCGTCCCCGCCGGCGTACCCCTCGTGACCGGCTCGACCCTGGACCGCGGCCTGCTGGACCGGGCACTGGCCGAGCACGGTGTCACCGGCGTCGTGCACCTGGCGGCGAAGAAGCAGGTCGGCGAGTCGGTGGACGAGCCGCTGCGCTACTACCGCGAGAACGTGGAGGGCCTGCGGGTCCTGCTGGAGGCCGTGGTGGCGGCGGACGTCGCGTCGTTCGTGTTCTCCTCGTCCGCCGCGGTGTACGGCATGCCGGACGTCGACCTGGTCACCGAGGAGACGCCGTGCCGGCCGATGAGCCCGTACGGCGAGACCAAACTGGCGGGCGAGTGGCTGGTGCGCGCGGTGGGCCGCGCCCACGGTCTGGCGACGGCGTCGCTGCGCTACTTCAACGTGGCGGGCGCCGCGGCTCCCGAACTGGCCGACGTGGGCGTCTTCAACATCGTCCCGATGGTCTTCGAGAAGCTGACGGAAGGCGCACCGCCGCGCATCTTCGGCGCGGACTACGCGACGCCGGACGGCACGTGCGTACGGGACTACATCCACGTGATGGACCTGGCCGAGGCGCACGTGGCCACGGCCCACCGCCTGGCCGCCTCGCCCGGCACAGATCTGACGCTCAACATCGGCCGGGGTGAGGGCGTTTCGGTCCGCGAGATGATCGACCGGATCAACGAGGTGACGGGGTACGACACCCCGCCGACCGTGACCGCCCGCCGCCCCGGCGACCCGGCCAGTGTCGTCGCCTCCGCCGACCGCATCGCAGCGGAACTGGGCTGGAAGGCGAAGCACGACGTCCGGGACATGATCACGTCGGCGTGGGAGGGATGGGTACGGCTGCACCCGGAGGCGGGCCGCAGCTAGGCGGGGTGCGTGCTGCGGCCGTCGTGGCGCGTCACAACGCGCGCAGCGCCGCCGCCGTCGCAGTCGTCAAGGCGGCCAGATAGCCCTTGGACAGATCACCCCTGGCCACCACCGACCGCCAGTACAGCGGACCGGAGATCAGGTCGAGGGCGAGGTCCTCGTCGACGCCCTCGCGCAGCTCGCCGCGGGCGACGGCCGAGTTGAGGATGCCGCTCGCGACGCCGTGCTGCCCTTCCCGGAGCGCCTTCTGCATGGCCTGCTCGATGTCCGGGTTGCGGGCCGCCTCGGCCTGGAGATCCGGGATGATCTGCGAGGCCACGGGGTGGCGCAGGGCGCGGGACGTCACCTCGTACAGCAGGCGCAGGTCGCCTTCGAGCGATCCCGTGTCCGGCATCGGCAGGCCCTGTACCGCCACCGCCGAGACCAGGTCGAGGACGAGGGCCAGCTTGGAGCGCCAGCGCCGGTAGACGGCGGTCTTGCCGACCCCCGCGCGGCGCGCGATGCCCTCGATCGACATACGGGCGAAACCCACCGCTGCCAGCTCCTCGAAGACGGCGGCACGGATGGCCTCCGTCACGTCCTCACGGAGCACGGCCGCTCCGGCGGGGGCTCTGCGGCGCTGCTGGGCGTCGTTCGTCGTCATGCACACAAGCATAGGACGTTACGACGAAACGGTTGCGTCCCGACGTCCACGCCGCTTACTCTCGGCGTTACGACGAAACGGTCCCGTTCCGACGTGCGCTCCCGTCCCGGGGCGCGCCCGTATCGACGCGACCGTTTCGATCGGTCGTACGCGCCTCACCCCTCCCTGACACCCGAGTGAAAGCAGCGGACGTGAGTCAGGTCCTCGATGCCACCCCCCAGCCGGCCCGGAACGCGCCTTCCGCGGCGCAGCCGGCCGAAGATCCCGCCGTCCTCGCCGCCCGGTACGGCCTGACGGTCAGCGGCGCGCGCCCCTCGCTGCCCGTCTACGTCCGCCAGCTGTGGGGCCGGCGGCACTTCATCACCGCGTTCGCCACCGCCAAGCTCACCTCCCAGTACAGCCAGGCGAAACTCGGCCAGGTCTGGCAGGTCATGACGCCCCTGCTGAACGCGGCGGTCTACTACTTCATCTTCGGCGTGCTGATGAACACCAAGCGCGGCGTCCCGGACTTCCTCCCGTTCCTGGTCACCGGCGTCTTCGTGTTCACCTTCACGCAGAGCTCGGTGATGGCCGGCACCCGGGCGATCTCCGGCAGCCTCGGTCTCGTACGCGCCCTGCACTTCCCGCGGGCGGCGCTGCCGATCTCGTACTGCCTGCAGCAGCTCCAGCAGCTGCTGTTCTCGATGTGCGCGCTGGTCGTGATCCTGCTCGCCTTCGGAGTGCCGCCGGGCCCGTCCTGGCTGCTGGTGATCCCCACGCTGCTGCTGCAGTTCACCTTCAACACCGGTCTTGCGCTGATCATGGCCCGGATGGGCAGCAAGACCCCGGACATCGCCCAGCTGATGCCGTTCGTGCTGCGCACCTGGATGTACATGTCCGGTGTGATGTGGAGCATCGACAGGGTGATCGGCCACTCGCACCTGCCCCATGTCGTGCGCGTCCTCCTCGAGGCGAACCCGGCGGCCATCTACATCGACCTGATGCGGTTCTCGCTCATCGACAGCTTCCACGCGGGCCAGCTCCCGCACCACGTATGGGCGTGGGCCCTGGGCTGGGCAGTGCTCGCCGGCGTCGGCGGGTTCATCTACTTCTGGCAGGCAGAGGAGCAGTACGGCCGTGGCTGAGAACCCCGACACCGCACTCCACACCGCATCCGACACCGCATCCGGCGCCACGCGCACCGCCGAAGCAGCCGACGCCGTCGAAGCAGCCGACGCCACCGGCCCCGTCGAGCCTCTGGCCCCCACCGTCGTCGTCGACCGGGTCGACATCGTCTACCGCGTCAACGGCGTGAGCACCGGCCGCGGCAGCGCCACCGCGGCACTGAACCGGATCCTGCGGCCCGGCCGGGCGGAGAAGGCCGCGGGCGTCCGCAAGGTGCACGCGGTCAAGAGCGTCTCCTTCACCGCGTACAAGGGCGAGGCCATCGGCCTGATCGGCACCAACGGCTCGGGCAAGTCCACCCTGCTCAAGGCCATCGCCGGACTGCTGCCCGTGGAGAACGGGCGGATCTTCACCCACGGCCAGCCCTCGCTCCTCGGCGTCAACGCCGCACTGATGAACGACCTGACCGGCGAGCGCAACGTGTACCTCGGCGGGCTGGCCATGGGCATGTCGCGCGAGCAGGTCCGCGAGCGCTACCAGGAGATCGTCGACTTCTCGGGGATCAACGAGAAGGGCGACTTCATCACCCTTCCGATGCGTACGTATTCCTCCGGCATGGCGGCCCGGCTCCGCTTCTCCATCGCGGCCGCCAAGGACCACGACGTGCTGCTGATCGACGAGGCGCTGGCCACCGGCGACCGGTCCTTCCAGAAGCGCTCCGAGGCCCGCATCCGCGAGCTGCGCAAGCACGCCGGCACGGTGTTCCTCGTCAGCCACAACAACAAGTCGATCCGCGACACCTGCGACCGCGTGCTGTGGCTGGAGCGCGGCGAGCTGCGCATGGACGGGCCGACGGAGGAGGTGCTCGAGGAGTACGAGGCCTTCACGGGCGGCGCCGACAGCAAGAAGGCCGACGGCAAGTCCGACGGCAAGAAGAAGTCCTCGTAGCAGTCCATAGACCCAACCGCACGTATCCCTTTTGTCGCATGAAGCGATGACTTATTAGGCTATGAAGAGCTGAGGGGGCACCGCTCGACGCAAGGAGTCCGTGTGCAGCCACGCCTGAGCGTCATCGTGTACGGACGCAATGTCCAAGGTCATCTCGACGACTGTCTGGACGGGATCAGCCGGGACGACCCCGGCCCCGACGTCGAGGTGATCGTCGCCGCGGTCGGCGCCTCCGCCCAGCGGGTCGCCGAGGTCCATGCCGCCCGAGACCCCCGTATCCTCCCCGTCGCCCTCCCCCAGGACACGGCCGACGCCGATGCGCGGGCGGCGGGCGCAGGGCAGGCCACGGGCCGCTGGCTGCAGTTCGTGCGCAGCCAGGACGCCCTGCGTCCGGGCGCTCAGCGTGCCGTCGCCGAACACACAGACGGCCTTCCCCACTCGGTGGACGTCCTGCTCTTCGACCACGTCCGCTCGACCTGGAACAGCCGGGGAGCGACCGGGCGGGACAACCGGGTGCTGGCGAAGGCGGGCCCGGTCCCCTTCGCCCTCGCGGACTTCCCCGGCCTGCTGCGGGTCGCTCCGCTGCTGGGCAACCGGGCGCTGCGCGCCGAGTTCTGGCGCACGCACGCGGCCGGCTTCCGCGTGCCGGACCGGGCCGGGCGCCACGGGATCGGCCCGGAATCCTCCGCCGACGACGAGCTCTTCGCCGCGTACGCCACGCTGCTCCGCGCCACGAACGTCGCCTGCCTCGACCACGTATGCCTGGACCACCGCCGGCTGAGGCCGGGGAGTCTGCCGCCGCCCACCTCCGAGGAGTCGACCGCGCAGATCGACCAGTACGAGGCCGTGCTGCGGCTCATGGCCGACGGCGGAGCGCCCACCGCACTGCGCTCCACCGTCTACGACCTGATGGTCTCCGAGTGGCTGCGGGTCGTCGCGCGGGGCGGGCTGCCCGAGCCGCTCATGCGGGAGTTCTTCCACCGCGCGTCACGGGCCGCGGTCGCCTGGCGCCCGCAGGGCCATGCCCGGCCCCCGGGACTGGGCGGCCTCCAGCGCTCGCTCCTCGAACAGGACGCGTATGCCGAATACCGCCTGCTGCAGGCCGTCAACCGGAGGCAGCGCAAGGCCAGATCCGCGTTCGCGACCCGGAAGCGGAAGGTCAGATCCAAGATCGGCGCCAAGGTCCGCGACGTCCGCTACCAGCAGGCCCTCCGCCGGCCCGTCGACCCGCACCTCGCTGTCTTCTCCGCGTACTGGGACCGCGGCGTGGCCTGCAACCCCGCGGCGATCGCCGCCGAGCTCGCCAGGCTCGCCCCGCACATCCGCCCGGTGTGGGTGGTGTCAGCCGCGCGAGAGCCGCTGCTGCCGCCCGGCACCGCCCATGTCGTGCCCGGCACTCGGCGCTACTGGGAGGTCATGGCCCGCGCCAGGTACTTCGTCAACAACGTCAATTTCCCGGGCGCCGTGGTGAAGCGTCCCGAAGCCGTCCATGTCATGACCCATCACGGCACCCCGCTCAAGCGGATGGGCCTGGACCAGCGGGAGTTCCCGGTGGTCTCCAGGGGTTTCAACTTCCGCGGTCTGCTGTCCCGTGTCGACAAGTGGGACTACAGCGTCTCCGCGAACAGCCACTCCACGGAGGTGTGGCAGCACGCCTATCCCGCGCACTACACCACCCTCGACCACGGCTATCCGCGCAACGACGTCTTCTACCGCGCCGGCGCCGACGACGTCCTCGCGACCCGCGAGAAGCTGGGCATCGCGCCCGGCAGGACGGCGATCCTGTACGCGCCCACGCACCGCGACTACGAGGCGACCTGGACCCCGCGCCTCGACCTCGCCTCGCTCGCCGAACGGCTCGGCGAGGACACCGTGCTCCTGGTGCGCGGCCACTACTTCTACGACGGCTCCGCGGCCCCGCCCGCCTGGCTGCGCAGAACCGGCCGGATCATCGACGTATCGTCGTACGACCCGGTGGAGGAACTGGCGCTCGCCGCCGACGCACTGGTCACGGACTACTCGTCGATCATGTTCGACTACGCCAACCTGGACCGCCCGATCGTCGTGTACGCCGACGACTGGGAGATCTACGCGAGGACCCGCGGCGTCTACTTCGACCTGATGGAGGAGGCCCCGGGCCGGATCGCCCGCACCCAGGACGAGCTGGCGGACATCTTCACCACCGGCGCCTGGCGCGACGAGACCGCCGCGAAGGCGCGGGCCGCGTTCCGCCGCCGGTTCTGCGAGTTCGACGACGGGCACGCCGCCGAGCGGGTCGTACGCCGGGTCTTCCTCGGCGCGAGCGAGGAGTCCCTGCCGCCCGTCGTGCCCGTCGACGAGCGCACGCCGGCGCCCACGCCCGAGGAGGCCGCACGCCGATGAACCCCCGCCCCACCACCCCGTCGACGACGACGCCCGACGTGACGGTCGTCGTCATCGTCTACAACGACGCCGAGCGACTGCCCCGCGCCGTCGCATCGGTGCGCCGCCAGACGCACGCGGACATCGAGATCGTCATCAGCGACGACCACTCGACGGACCGCACCCCCGAGGTCGCGCGGGCGCTCGCCGCCGAGGACGACCGCATCATCAGCCTGCGGCTTGCCGAGAACAGCGGCGGCTGCAGCGCGCCGCGCAACCGTGCGCTCGACATCGCCGGCGCCCCCTATGTGATGTTCCTCGACAGCGACGACGAACTCACCGACGACGCCGTCGAGTTGCTGCTCTCCGCGCACCGCGAGCGGGACATCGACTTCGCGATGGGCGCGGTCGAGCGAATGCGCGTCGACACCGGCGCCAAGTCCACCTGGATGCCCCGTCTGGTCGCCCAGCGGCGGACGGTGCCCGGCATCGAGGCCGAACCCCGGCTGTTCTTCGAGCACTTGTCGACGAGCAAGATGTACGCGCGCGAGTTCCTGGACCGGAACGGGCTGCGTTTCCCCGAGGGCATCCACTACGAGGACCAGCTGTTCTCGGCACAGGCGTACTGCCTCGCCAGGTCCTTCACGATCGTCCCGGAGCCGGTCTACCGCTGGTACATAGATCCGTACGCCGACGCCGAAGCCGCCTCGATCTCCAACCAGCGGCACATGCTCGGCAACGTCCGGGACCGCATCCACGTCCAGACGCTGATCGACGACTTCCTCGCCGGGAGCGGGCACGAGGCCGTCCGGGTGGACAAGGACCACAAGTTCCTCAAGCACGACTTCCGTATGTACGCGGGCGACCTGCCGTACCGCGACGAGGAGTGGCTGGCCGGCTTCGCGGAGATCGTCAACCCGTATCTGGCGACGCTCGCGCCGGGCGCGTACGAGCGGCTGCCGCGCGACGAGCGGGTCGTGCTCCAGCTCGTACGCGACGGACGCCTCGCCGACGCCCGGATCGCCGCGCGGGCCCTCGGCCACGCGGTGGCGCCGCGGGCGGTCACCGCGGATGACGCGGGGCGGCTCTACTGGGGTGACCGGGTGCCGGACACAGAGCCGGGGCGACGCGAACTCGACCTCACCGACCAGGGTCTTGAGGCGCGGTCCTTCCAGAGCGCGCGGTTCCGGCACGAGATCACGGACGTCACGCCGGTACGGGGCGGGCCGGGGGCCTGCGTCGACCTGCGGATCCGCACCTACGATCCCGGGCTGCGGCTTCCCGTCGGGCCGCACATCGCGACGCTCGTCGTCACCCCCGGGCGCCACCGGCTGACCACACCGTTCCGGCTGGACCCGGTGCGGCCGGGCGTCTTCGAGGGCGGCGTACGCCTGGACCTGGCCGCCGCCGCACTGCCCCTGCACGGCTTCGACGGCGCACGCCACCCCGTGCTGCAGCTCGAGCAGCAGCGGCAGCGCAACACAGGACTGCTGCTCGCCCCGCTGTCCTTCCCGACGCTCACCACACGCGTCGACTACCGGCACGCAGCCGCCCCGCACCGGGTGACGGTGGAACCCGAGGACCGGGCCGCCGGACGGCTGCAGATCCGCTGGGCGCCCCTCGGCGTCACCGCGTACGTCGCACGTCCGCTGGCACGGCGGGCCGCGAGGACGCGGGTGGGCCGGACGGCGCGGGCCGTCGTGAGCGCGCTGGGCTGAGGGGGCGCCGCACACCCTTGCTCAGCTGAACCGGCTCAGCCGACGACTTGGTAAAGGATCTGTCCGCCCGGCCCCGACGCCACCCGCCGCAGGTCCGGGTCGCCGGCGGGCAGGCCGCCGTCGTGCGGGCGCTGCACGACCCAGCGGACGGCGTAGCGGTGCAGTATGCCGAGGCGCTCGGCGCGCGGCGTGCCCGCGGCGAAGTAGCGCTCGACCGCGGTCAGGCGCTGCTGCTGGTCCGGGAGGAAGAAGTCCGGGTAGCCCGGCGCCACGGTGTAGGGGCCGTACGCGGGGATCTGCCGGGCCGGGAAGGTCTTGGCCATGACCACGTCCCCGTACGACACCCACGGGGTGATCCAGTGGTAGCCGTTCCAGGGCTTGCGGTACTTCTCCGCCACGGGCGTGGGCAGCAGGCCGGGGCGGATCGCGTAGCCGAGCGTCCCGGCCTGGGTCCAGGCGCCGGCGAGGAGTGCGGCGGCAAGGACGGCCGCAAGGAGCGTCGCCGGCCGCGTGGCAGGAGCCCCCGCACGTCGGCCGCCCCACTCCGCGACCTCCAGCGCGGCGGCCAGCTGCGCCGGGATCAGCGCGGCAGGCAGGACGCGCCCCCACGAGTAGTGGCCGGTCAGCCAGCCCGCGGCGAACACCAGCGCACCCAGCAGAAAGAAGATCACCAGCGGATCGCGGCGATCACGGCGCCACCGCAGTGCCAGGGCGGCGACGCCGACCAGTACGAGCCAGAAGCGGGGCAGTACGTCGCGGTAGAGGGACCTGTGGATGGCGTCGAGGTTCTGGGTGCCGAAGAGCGCGAAGAAGTCGTAGTACGGCCAGAGCGCGAGGACCACGACCCCCAGCGCGAGCCCCGCACCGAGCCGCACCCAGGCGCCCCGGCCGGGCCAGGGCCGCGCTCCCAGCACCATGGCGAGCGCCCCGAACGAAGCCACCACGCCCGAGAACTGGTGGCTGAGCAGAATGACCGCCCACATCAGCCCCAGCCCGGCGAAGGTCCACCAGGTCGCCGGTCCCGGCAGTGCCTTCCGCAGCAGTGCCCAGAAGTGGAAGGCCAGGGCCAGCGCGAACGTACTGGGATAGGAGACCGTCAGGGCGAGTGAGTTGAGCCCGAGGAAGCCGCTCCACTCGAACAGCTGCGTGCCCCACAGGAACAGCAGGCAGAGGATGGCGAGCGGCACGGCGGCCCGGCGCCTGCTGAACGTCCGGACGAAGTGCCGCACTCCCGTCACCAGCAGCACCAGACTGATCAGCGCGCCGATCCGCAGGACGACGAAGGTCGAGAGCCCGGTGACCTTGGCGAGACAGCCGAGCAGCAGGGTCCACGGCGAGTAGTACGGGCTCGGGGTGTCCGCGGCGACGAGGGGATTGCCCGGATCGAGCAGACTGTGCCGCAGCCGCTCCATGGTGGCCGCATGAATCCCGAGGTCCCCGACCCAGGGAAGCCGGACGACCACGGCAAGCATGAGCACGATCACGAGCAGGACGACACCCTGCACGCCTCTACGGATCACCACGAACCAGACGATAGCGCCGCGTGGTTGTGCGCAGGCGTCATCGCCGCGTGGTCGCGTGGTTGCGGGCGGGTGCCCGGGCCGCCAGGCCCAGGGCACCCCCCGTCAGAACTCAGTTATGCGTACGCAACATCGTCCGCATAGTCCGCATAGCCACCGACAACACCGCCAGATCGAAGCTCTCCGAGCTCCGGATCTCCTCCAGCGTCGCCCGCGCCCGCCCCAGCAGCGCCGCGTTCCTCTCCTCCCACGCCTTGAACCGCTGCTCCGGCGTGGAGGACCCGTTGCCCACGGCGAGGACGTCCGCGGTGAGCGACGCATGCGCCGCGTACAGGTCCTCGCGGATCGACACGCGCGCCATGGACTGCCACCGGTCGGCCCGCGGCAGCTCGATGATGCGGTCCATGAGCTCGGTGATGCCGAGCCGGTCGGCGAGGTCGTAGTAGACCTCGGCGACGGACATCGGGTCCTTGCCCGTGCGGTCGGCCACCGCGACGATGTCGAGCGCCGGGAAGACGGAAGAGAATCCGGCGACCCGCTGGGCGAGCTCCTCCGGGACGTCCGCGCCGGTCAGCTCGTCGAAGATGCGCTGGTACCACTCGGCGTCCGCACCGCGCAGCAGCTTCGGCAGCTCGGACCAGACCTGGGCCACGCCCTCGCTGAAGAAGCCGACGGTCTCGGCGAGCTGCAGCGGCTGCGGCCGGTTGTTGAGCAGCCAGCGCGTGCCCCGCTCGACCAGGCGGCGCGAGTGCAGCCGGATACGGGTCTGCACGTCCGCGGCGACGATGTTGTCGAGGCCCTCGACCCCGTCCCACACCTCGGCCAGGCCGAAGATCTCACGCGCGGACATGTGTGCCCGCACGATCTCCTCCGTGGACGCGCCCGTCTCCTCCCGCAGCCGGTGCAGGAAGGTCGTACCGCCCGTGTTGACCGTGTCGTTGACCAGCAGGGTCGTGACGATCTCCCGGTGCAGGGCGTGCGCCTCGATCTGACCGGGGAACTTGTCGCGCAGCGCCTGCGGGAAGTACGCGAACAGCAGCCGCCGCAGATAGGCGTCGTCCGGCAGCGGCGTACCGATGAGCTCATCGGCCGCGGTGATCTTGTTGTAGGCGAGGAGGACGGCCAGCTCCGGCTGGGTCAGTCCGCGCCCGGTGTTGAGCAGCTCACGGATCTGCCGGTCGGTCGGCAGGAACTCGATGGCCCGGTCCAGGCGGCCCTCCCGGCTCAGCCGGCGCATGAACCGCTGGTGGACGTGGAGCAGGTCCGGCGCCTGGGCGACGGCGTTCGCCAGGGCCACGTTCTGCGCGTAGTTGTTGCGCAGCACGAGGCTGCCGACCTCGTCGGTCATCTCGGCAAGCAGCGCGTTGCGCTGCTTGACGGTCATGTCGCCGTCGGCGACGACCGCGTTCAGCAGGATCTTGATGTTCACCTCGTGGTCGGAGGTGTCCACGCCCGCGCTGTTGTCGATCGCGTCGGTGTTGATCCTGCCGCCCTGGCGGGCGAACTCGATACGGCCGAGCTGGGTCAGGCCCAGGTTGCCGCCCTCGCCGACGACCTTCACCCGCAGGTCGGCGCCGTCGACACGGATCGCGTCGTTCCCCTTGTCGCCGACGTCGGCGTGCGACTCGGCGGACGACTTGACGTACGTGCCGATGCCGCCGTTCCACAGCAGGTCGACCGGCGCCTTGAGGATCCGCTGCATCAGCTCTGCCGGCGTCATCCGGGCGACCCGGCCCTCGATGCCCAGCGCCTGGCGGATGTGCGAGTTGAGCTGCACGGACTTCGCCGAGCGGGGGAAGACCCCGCCGCCCGCCGACAGCAGCTCCGTGTTGTAGTCGGCCCAGGAGCTGCGCGGCAGGTCGAACAGGCGGCGCCGCTCTGCGTACGAGACGGCCGCGTCCGGGGTCGGGTCGATGAAGATGTGCCGATGGTCGAAGGCGGCGACCAGGCGGATGTGCTCGCTGAGCAGCATTCCGTTGCCGAACACGTCACCGGACATGTCGCCGATGCCGACGACGGTGAAGTCCTCGGCCTGGGTGTCCACGCCCAGCTCCCGGAAGTGCCGCTTGACGGATTCCCAGGCGCCGCGGGCCGTGATGCCCATGGCCTTGTGGTCGTAGCCCGCCGAGCCGCCGGAGGCGAAGGCGTCGCCGAGCCAGAAGTTGTAGTTCTCGGCGACCCCGTTGGCAATGTCGGAGAAGGTCGCGGTGCCCTTGTCGGCGGCGACGACCAGGTAGGTGTCGTCCCCGTCGTGACGCACCACGTCGTGCGGCGGCACGACCTCGCCCGCCACCAGGTTGTCGGTGATGTCGAGCAGCGCCGAGATGAACGTCTTGTAGCTGGCGATGCCCTCGGCCAGCCACGCGTCGCGGTCCACGGACGGGTCCGGCAGCTGCTTGGCGACGAATCCGCCCTTGGCGCCGACCGGCACGATGACGGTGTTCTTCACCATCTGCGCCTTCACCAGGCCGAGGATCTCCGTACGGAAGTCCTCACGCCGGTCGGACCAGCGCAGGCCGCCTCGCGCGACCTTGCCGAACCGCAGGTGCACGCCTTCGACGCGCGGCGAGTACACCCAGATCTCGTACGCCGGACGCGGCGCCGGAAGATCCGGGATGGCCTGCGGGTCGAACTTCATGGAGACGTACCCGTGCGGCTTGCCCGCCCCGGCCTCCTGGAAGAAGTTCGTGCGCAGCGTCGCCTTGATGACGGTGAGGAAGGAGCGCAGGATCCGGTCCTCGTCCAGCGAGGCGACCTGGTCGAGTGCGCCGTCCAGCTCCTCGAGGAGGGCGTCCGTCAGCTCGGTGCCCATGCGCTGGCGGTCCGGCGACATCCGGGCCTCGAACAGGGAGACCAGCAGCCGGGTGGTGTGGACGTTGGTGCAGAGGGTGTCCTCCATGTAGTCCTGGCTGAACTTCGACCCGGCCTGGCGCAGGTACTTGGCGTAGGCGCGCAGCACCATCGCCTGCCGCCAGGTGATTCCGGCGCGCAGCACGAGCGAGTTGAAGCCGTCGTTCTCGGCCTGCCCGGTCCAGACGGCGGCGAAGGCCTGCTGGAACTGCTCGCGGCCGTCCTCGCCGAGGTAGTCGCCGTTGGTGGCGCCCGCCGCCTTGGGCATGCGGAGCCCGAAGTCGTAGATCCACGCGGTCGTACGGTCCGAGCAGCGCAGTTCGTACGGGCGCTCGTCGGTGACCTCGACGCCGAGGCGGTTCAGTACGGGGAGCACGGCGGACAGGGAGATCTGGCCGCCCAGGCGGTAGATCTTGAAGCGCCGCTCGCCGGGGGCGGCGCCCACCGGCTCGTACAGGGAGAGCCCGAAGTCCTTGTCCTCCTGGGCGAGTCCCTCGAGGTGGAGGATGTCCGCGACGGCGGCGCGCGGGGAGTGGTCGGCCTTGTAGCCCTCGGCGAAGGCGCTGCCGTACCGGCGCAGCAGCGCGGCGGCGCGCTCCTCGCCGACCTCGGCGTTCAGCGCCTCCGCGAAACCGTCGGCCCAGGACCGGGCGGCCTCGACGAGCCGGGCCTCGATGCGCTCCCTGTCGGCGTCGCTCAGCTTCGGCAGCTCGGTGCCGGGCGCCACACGGACGACGAAGTGGAGGCGCGAGAGGATCGACTCGGTGTTCCAGGCCGTGAAGTCGACGCTGGTGCCGTTGAGCTCCTCCTTGAGGATGTCGATGATCCGCAGCCGGACGCCCGTGGTGTAGCGGTCACGGGGCAGGTAGACGAGGGCGGAGTAGTAGCGCCCGTACTCGTCCTTGCGCAGGTACAGCCGCAGCCGGCGGCGTTCCTGAAGGTAGAGGACGCTCGTCACGATCGAGCGCAGCTCGTCGACCGGGGTCTGGAAGAGCTCGTCGCGCGGGTAGGTCTCCATGATCTGGAGCAGGTCGCGGCCGTCGTGGCTGTTGGGCGAGAAGCCCGCGCCGCGCAGCACCTCCTCGACCTTGCGCCGGACGACCGGCACGCGCCGTACGGACTCGGTGTACGCGGCCGAGGAGAACAGCCCGAGGAAGCGGCGCTCGCCGACGACATTGCCGTGCTCGTCGAACTTCTTCACGCCGACGTAGTCGAGGTACGACGGCCGGTGCACGGTGGCCCGGCTGTTCGCCTTGGTCAGCACCAGCAGCCTGTGTTCGCGCGCCTTGGCCCGGACGTCGGCAGGCAGACGGCTGAAGGACGGACTCACCGGGTGGTGGTCCTCGACCGCGTGGTGCGGGTCCGATCGCAGTATGCCGAGACCGGTGCCGGGGACGGCCGTGAGCGAGTCGTCGCCGCGGAGCTCGTACTCGCGGAAGCCGAGGAAGGTGAAGTGGTCGTCCGAGAGCCAGCGCAGCAGCTCCCGGGCCTCCTCGACCTCCTGGTCGCGCAGGTCGCCTGCGGTGGGTTCGGCGGGCAGCTCGTCGGCGATGCGCAGCGCGGCGTCGCGCATCTTCTCCCAGTCCTCGACGGCCTCCCGGGCGTCGGAGAGGACGCGCAGCAGGTCGGAGGTGATCTGCTTCAGATCGGCACGGTCGGTCTCGCGGTCGAACTCGACGTGGATCCAGGACTCGGTGACGGCGTCGTGCGGCAGCGGACCCGCGCCCGCGGGGGCCTTCGACGGGACGTCGAGGTCGGCCTCGCGGGCGGCTTCGGACGCCGCTGCGAGTACGGCGAGGCCGGGGTGCCCGGGGGTTCCCGCGGGCAGGAGCTCGAGGAGCTTGCCGGTGATGTCGCGGCGGACGACCACCTGGGGATGGATGACGACGTGGATGCCGCGGCCCTGGCGCGACAGCTCGTTGGTGACCGAGTCGACGAGGAACGGCATGTCGTCCGTGACGACCTCGACGACGGAGTGGCTGCAGGTCCAGCCGTTCTCCTCGACGGTCGGCGTGTGGACCCGTACGTTCGCCGTGCCCTGCGGGCGGTTCTCGGCCAGTCGGTAGTGGGAGAAAGCGGCTCCGAAGACATCGACCGGGTCCCGGCCGGCAAGGTCCTCCGGTGCGGTGTGCAGGTAGTAGCGCTGGAGGAACGCGAGCACTGTCTCCTGGTCAGGTGTGCCGTTGTCCGTTTCCCCAGTCGGTAGGTACCCCCCGACCGGACTGTTCTCAGCTACCCGGGCGGCCCGTGCGAGCAGCTCGGCCTTGGCTTCGTCCAGCTTGGTCTGCATTGTCCTCTGGCTCCTGTCGCGCGCCGTTGCGTGACGTAGAAGGAAGTGATGCGACGCAACGCCACGACGCGGGGTCTCCGGTCGATGTCGACGTTATGCCGCGATGAGAGATGAGAGGGGCGTTATGAGCCAATCTTGAGCATCCCGGCGACCTCGGCGACCCCGGGTGTGCCAGGGGGCCCGATGGTTTCGCCGGCCTCGCCGGCCCACCCCCTCCGTGCGGACCAGCGACCGCCCGGGCACGGATGTCCTCCGTGTGTTCCGGGCGCAGGGCAGGGGCGACGACGCCCCCGCGGGATATCGCGCTGATCACGGCACCAAGGCTATCGCTCTGTACGGGTGCCCCGTCATGAGCCGTATGTGTACAAAACCAGCGGGGGAAGTTTGACGTTCTGCACAGGGACAGAGCCGTACGGGATATGGGTACCGGTCGTGCGGACGGGGTGCGCACAGCGCACGATGGAGGTACCCGAAACGACGCACGGCCTCTTGGCAAAGACTGGCACCGCAGGCATTTTGAGCGAAACGCCCGAGCGATACATGCGGGCGATAGGCGTGAGCGACATGTGCTGTCGACGAGAGCGATACGCGTGAGCGGAACGCCCGAGCGGTAGGTCCAGCTCAGCAGAGAAGGTCGAGCGAGGGGAGCGCAGCGCAATGGCAGCCAAGATCCTTATCGTGACCGGCGACGCAGCGGAGTCACTGGAGGTCCTCTACCCCTACCAGCGCCTGCGCGAGGAGGGGTACGAGGTCCACATCGCGGCCCCGACCCGCAAGAAGCTGCAGTTCGTGGTCCATGACTTCGAGCCGGGCTTCGACACGTACACGGAGAAGCCGGGCTACACATGGCCCGCCGACCTGGCCTTCTCGGAGGTCGACCCCGGTCAGTACGTGGCCGTGGTCATCCCGGGCGGCCGGGCCCCGGAGTACCTCCGCAACGACCCCGAACTCCGCAAGATCCTGAAGTCGTTCTTCGACTCCGACAAGCCGGTGGCCCAGATCTGCCACGGCCCGCTGCTCACGGCGGCCGTGGACGGCCTGCGCGGCCGCCGCGTCACGGCGTACCCGGCCCTGGAACCCGACATGCAGGCGGCAGGCGCCACCTTCAAGGACGCCGAGGCCGTCGTCGACGGCACCCTGGTCTCCTCACGCGCCTGGCCGGACCACTCGGGCTGGATGCGGGAGTTCCTGACGGTACTGAGGGCGAAGGCGCCGGTGGCATGAGGCCTCAGGCCGCCGGGGACCCACCGGCGGCCAGCCGCTCGGCCTCCGCCACCGCCTCCGCGAGACTGTCCACCACGGGCACCCCCACCGCCTCCAGGCTGGCCCGGCTGTGGGAACCGCCGGTGTACAGAACGGCCCGCGCCCCCACCCGCAGGGCGGCTGTCGCATCGTCGGCCGCGTCCCCGATGACCACCGTGCGCCCCGGCTCCACTCCGGCGAGCGCGGCCACATGCCGCACCATGTGTTCCGCCTTGCTGCCCCCGGAGGGCCCGGTCCGCCCGTCGACCCGTATGAAGTGCGGCTCGATGCCGAACCCCCTGACCAGCGGCACCAGGTCGTCATGCCCGTACATGCTGAGGATCGACTGGCTGTGGCCGGCCGACCGCCAGTCGGCGAGCAGCACCTCCGCACCGTCGGCGAGCCTGCACGCCGGGCGGCACTCGGTGTAGTGCCGGTGGAAGACCTCGTCCATGGCCTCCCACTCCGCGTTCGTCGGCAGCCGGCCCATCAGCCGTTCGTAGAACCTGGGGATCGGCACGCAGTACAGCTCGCGATAGCGCTCCAGCGTGATCGGCTCCAGGCCGATCTCCGCGAAGGCGGCGTTCGTCGCGCCGATGACCGCGTCGTTGTCGTGGAACAGCGTGCCGTTCCAGTCCCACACGATGTGCGCTGCGTGCTTCCCCATGCTCATGAACGTACCCGCCCCCACTGACAACCCTTCGCACCCGGTCCAGGGACAGCCGGCGGCGGTTCAGCCGATGAGGTTCGGAATCTCCTGCGTCGCGTACCACAGCAGCTCGTGGTCCTCCGCGCCGTCCACGACGAACTGCGCGTCGTCGTCCCCCTGGTCCGCCGCGCCCAGGGCGTCCGCCGCCGCGGTCACGTCCGCCTCGGCGTCGTCCGCGTCCACGTGCACCGCCGCGGCCTTCGCCAGCGGCACCGCGGCCGCGATCCGGACCTCGCCGAGTGCGGCGGGGTCGAGCCCGCGGTCGGGATCCGCGACCGCGGCACCGTCCGGTACGTCGGCCGCGACGACGACCCGGCGCCGCGGGGCCCCCGGGTCGGTGGCGATCAGCCGCAGCGAGGCGAGTGCCGCGCGGTTCAGCGCCGCGTACTCGAGCTCCTCGATGTCGTCCGAGAGGTACCACTCACGCAGCGCGGGCGTCACGGCATAGGCCGTCAGCGGTCCCGGGCCCAGCTCGCCCGTCTTGTGCGCCTCGGCGAGACCGTGAAGGGTCAGGGGGACGTAGACGCGCATACGAGCCGCTTTCGTAGTCGGAATTCATGCCGCCGGGGCCGCGGGAAGACCTTCAGGATACGTGCCTGGAGTCCCCCTTCGTGGTGAGGGGAAGAACCGGCCGTGGGCCGACGCGACAGGTTCCGGCACACCCCGCAAACCCGCCTCCGACCAGGCGGTTTCCGGCCGCACCACCTCACCCGTCACCCAGATAGGTGAACTTCCGCGCCCCCTCCGCGGCCCCCTCCCGCTCCTTGCGGGCCGCTCCCACCGCCTCGTACAAGATCCCCACAGGAAGCTACTGCCCGGTATCCACCGGGCCGGAACGGACGGGGGCGATCCACCGTGAACAAGGTGATGACGAGGTCGACACGCCACAGGCCCGGCGCCGCCACACGCCCGCCCGGCCGTCGCGATACACGGCGTCCGGCCGGAGCCCCGCCGAGGGTGACCCCGCCGGGACGGCCACCCCGGCCCCACGATCTCTTCGCCGACCTCCTCCTGGCCGTGCTCAGCGGGCAGCGCCCGGTCCACTCGATGCTTGGACACACCGCAGGCAGGGCCTACGACGAACTGGTCTGGCTGGCCGAGCACTCCCCGCTGCGCACGGGCAGTTACCGGCCCGTCGTCCGCGACATCGGCTACGAGGAGCCGCGCCCGGGAGCCATCGAGGCCTTCGCCCGCATCGGCACCGGCGAACAGCTACGCGCCATGGCCTTCCGCCTGGAACGCGGCCCCGACCAACGCTGGCGCTGCACAGCAATCGACCTGGGCATCCCGGGCATGCCCCGCCCCGACGACAGATAGCCCGCCACGGCCCTCTGGGGCACCACAGATAGCCCGCCACGGCCCTCTGGGGCACCCTGCACGGGCGCGGGCACCCCAGCCGTACTCTCCCCCCTGTGGGCAGGCGTTCCGCAGGGCGGAACGGGTGGGCGCAGCCCCACGACGGCGGGTGCCATGACGCCTCACCCGCACCCAGACGCCAGGAGCGGGCCGCAGGGCGCGGGCAACAGCCCGCACAACAAAGAGGGGCCGGGCGCCCAAGCGCCCGACCCCTCAACAGCTAACGCGTCGCAGACACCGTCACTTCTTGCGACGCCGCCCACCCTTCTGCTGCTTACGCCGCTCCGCCCGCGTAAGCCCATCCGTCTCAGACCGCGCCGGCGCATCCCCGTTCGTGAAGTCGCCCTCGACGATGCCGCCCTCCCCGTCCACCGTGGGCGCGGAGAAGTGCAGCCGGTCCGGCCGCTGCGGCGTGTCGAGCCCCTTGGCCCGGATCTCGGGCCGGGCGCCGCCGCCCGAGGAGGCCGCGCCCGCAGGCACGGCGTCCTGCACGCCGCTCTTCTCCAGGGACGGAGACGTCGCCGCGTCCTCCACCGGGACCTCCTCGACCTGCTGCTCGACCTGGACCTCCAGGTTGAACAGGTAGCCGACGGACTCCTCCTTGATGCCGTCCATCATGGCGGTGAACATGTCGAAGCCCTCGCGCTGGTACTCGACCAGCGGGTCCTTCTGCGCCATGGCGCGCAGGCCGATGCCCTCCTGGAGGTAGTCCATCTCGTAGAGGTGCTCGCGCCACTTGCGGTCCAGGACCGACAGCACCACGCGACGCTCCAGCTCACGCATGATCTCGGAGCCGAGCTGCTCCTCCCGCGCCTCGTACTGCTCGCGGATGTCGTCCTTGACGGACTCGGAGATGAACTCCGCGGTGAGGCCCGCGCGGTCGCCCGCCGCCTCCTCCAGCTCCTCGATCGTGACCCGGGCCGGGTAGAGCTGCTTGAAGGCACCCCACAGCCGGTCGAGGTCCCACTCCTCCGCGAACCCCTCGGCGGTCTCCGCCTCGATGTACGCGTCGATGGTGTCGTCCATGAAGTGCTGGATCTGCTCCTGCAGGTCCTCGCCCTCCAGGACGCGGCGCCGCTCGCCGTAGATGACCTCACGCTGCCGGTTGAGGACCTCGTCGTACTTGAGGACGTTCTTCCGGGTCTCGAAGTTCTGCTGCTCGACCTGCCCCTGCGCGGAGGCGATCGCACGCGTGACCATCTTGTTCTCGATCGGCACGTCGTCCGGAACGTTCGCCATGGCCATCACGCGCTCGACCATCTGGGCCTTGAACAGACGCATCAGGTCGTCGCCCAGCGACAGGTAGAAACGGGACTCGCCCGGGTCGCCCTGACGGCCGGAACGGCCGCGCAGCTGGTTGTCGATGCGCCGCGACTCGTGGCGCTCGGTGCCCAGCACATACAGCCCGCCAAGGTCCTTGACCTCCTCGAACTCCGCCTTGACGGCCTGCTCGGCCTTCTCCAGGGCGGCGGGGAGGGCCCCGGCCCACTCCTCGATGTGCTCGTCGGGGTCGAGGCCGCGCTGGCGCAGCTCCGCCTCGGCGAGGTCCTCGGGGTTGCCGCCGAGCTTGATGTCCGTACCACGGCCGGCCATGTTCGTGGCGACCGTGACCGCGCCCTTGCGGCCGGCCTGCGCGACGATCGCGGCTTCGCGCTCGTGGTGCTTGGCGTTGAGCACCTCGTGCTGGACACCGCGCTTGGACAGCTGCTGCGAGAGGTACTCGGACTTCTCGACCGAGGTGGTGCCGACGAGGATCGGCTGGCCCTTCTCGTGCTTCTCCACGATGTCGTCGACGACCGCCTCGAACTTGGCGACCTCAGTGCGGTAGATCAGGTCCGACTGGTCCATGCGGACCATGGGCTTGTTCGTCGGGATCGGCACGACGCCCAGCTTGTAGATCTGGTGGAACTCGGCGGCCTCGGTCATCGCCGTACCGGTCATGCCGGAGAGCTTGCCGTAGAGGCGGAAGAAGTTCTGCAGGGTGATCGTGGCGAGGGTCTGGTTCTCGTCCTTGATGTCCACCCCTTCCTTCGCCTCGATCGCCTGGTGCATGCCCTCGTTGTAGCGGCGGCCGGCGAGGATACGGCCGGTGTGCTCGTCGACGATCATGACTTCGCCGTCGATGACGACGTAGTCCTTGTCCTTCTTGAAGAGCTCCTTGGCCTTGATGGCGTTGTTCAGGTAGCCCACGAGCGGGGTGTTCACCGACTCGTAGAGGTTGTCGATGCCCAGCCAGTCCTCGACCTTGGTGACGCCGGACTCGTGGATGGCGACGGTGCGCTTCTTCTCGTCGACCTCGTAGTCCCCGGTCTCCTCGATGCCCTTGAGCTGGTTGCCCGGCTCGCCCTTCTTCAGGCGGGTGACCAGCTTGGCGAAGTCGCCGTACCACTTGGTGGCCTGGTCGGCGGGGCCGGAGATGATCAGCGGCGTACGGGCCTCGTCGACGAGGATGGAGTCGACCTCGTCGACGATCGCGAAGTTGTGCCCGCGCTGGACCAGTTCGTCCTTCGACCACGCCATGTTGTCGCGGAGGTAGTCGAAGCCGAACTCGTTGTTCGTGCCGTACGTGATGTCGCACGCGTACTGCTCGCGGCGCTGCGCCGGAGTCATGTTCGCCAGGATGCAGCCGACCGTGAGGCCCAGGAACTTGTGGACGCGGCCCATCATCTCGGAGTCGCGCTCGGCCAGGTAGTCGTTGACCGTGATCAGGTGCACGCCCTTGCCGGACAGCGCGTTGAGATACGCGGGCAGCGTGCCGACCAGGGTCTTGCCCTCACCGGTCTTCATCTCGGCGACATAGCCGAGGTGGAGCGCGGCGCCGCCCATCATCTGCACGTCGTAGTGGCGCTGGCCGAGGACGCGCTTGGCGGCCTCACGGACCGTGGCGAAGGCTTCGGGGAGCAGGTCGTCGAGGCTGTCCCCGCTCTTGCCGTCGCTGTCCACCCACTCCTGGTAGCGCTCCTTGTACTCCTCGGTGAGTGCGCGCAGCTCGGCGTCGGAGAGGCTCACGAAGTCCTCTTCGATGGAGTTGACCTGGTCCGCGATGCGGTGCAGCTTGCGCAGGATCTTGCCTTCGCCTGCACGCATGATCTTCGAGAGGACGGACACGGGGGTTGGTCTCCTTGCCGGTCGGGCCTGGCATGGTCGGGTTCCATTTGACTGCTTGAGCAACGGCCATCGTATGCGAGGACCCCGCCGCGCCGGGAGGTCTGCCGTGACGACAGCCACTAGGACAACGGGCGGGGCTCGTCGAAGGTGCCGCGATCCCACTGCGAATTGTGACGGCCGCATCACCCGGCCTCCGGTATGCCTCACTCGGCGCTTCCGGATATCGACTGTCCGCACACGGCCGCCCTGGGGAATGTGGTGGCGTCCTGAAGGACGCCCGAGCAGAATCGGCCGATGGAACCCGTCACGCTCACCACCGACCGCCTCCTCCTGCGCACCGTCGGCCCCGGCGACGCCGATGCCGTGTATGCGGCCTGCCAGGACCCCGGCATCCAGCGGTGGACCACCATCCCGTCGCCGTATCTGCGGGAGCACGCGGACGGTTTCGTGGGACAGCTGGTGCCCGACGGCTGGCGGGACGGCTCGATGTTCACGCTGGGCGTCTTCCTGCGGGACGACACTCCGCGGGACGGCGCTCAGCAGGGCGGGGATCTGGTCGCGATGGTGGGCATCACGATGCGCTCCCTGGGCACCGGTGAGATCGGCTTCTGGGCGGCCGAGGAGCACCGTGGCAGAGGCTATGTGACCGAGGCGGTGCTCGCCGTGTCCCGGTGGGCGTTCACGAGCATGGGGATGGACCGCGTGGAGTGGCGGGCGGAGGTCGGCAACGAGCCCTCCCGTGCGGTGGCCCGGCGGGCCGGCTTCACGATGGAGGGCACGCTGCGCTCAGGGATCAACAACAAGGGTGTGCGCCGCGACTGCTGGGTGGGCTCGCTGCTGCCCTCGGACCTGGGCCTGCCGTCGACGGCGCCGTATCTACCGGCCCGGGAGCCGTACCTACCGGCCCGGGAAGCATGAACCCGGCGGTCCGGGGCCGGTTGTCAGTGGCACGCCCTATCGTGCGGGCATGACGACTCCGCCGCGTCCCATCGCCGAACTCTCCGCCGACGAGGCCCGCCGTATAGCGCTGCGCGCACAGGGGTTCCTGGGCGCTCCCGACCGCAGGGCGGGTGTGCGAGGTGTGCTGCGGCACCTCGGCGCGGTCCAGCTCGACACGATCTCGGTCCTGGCCCGCTCGCACGAGCTCATTCCGTACGCCCGCCTGGGCGCCGTGGGCCGTCAGACGGTGGAGGACGCCTACTGGACACCGGGCGCCGGCGGCGCCCCGCACGCATTCGAGTACTGGTCGCACGCGGCGTGCATCCTCCCCGTCGAGGAGTGGCCGCACTTCGCGTTCCGCCGCCGCGCCTACCGCGCCCGCCCGCACTGGTACCACGACCTGCCGGACGGTGCGTACGACCAGGTCGTCAAGCAGTTGCGCGCCGAGGGGCCGTTGACCGCCACGGAGCTCGGCGGCGCGAAGAACGGCGGTGAGTGGTGGGACTGGTCCGGTTCCAAGGTCGCCGTGGAGCGCGCGCTGATGTACGGCGAGGTGGTGTGCACGGAGCGTCGCGGCTGGAAGCGGGTGTACGACCTCGCGGAGCGCGCGATCCCCGACGACCTGCTCCATGACGAGCTGGACGACACCGAGTGCCTGCGCCGCCTGGTGCGCCTGGCCGGCGAGTCGCTCGGCGTCGGCACGCGCGCGGACATCGCGGACTACCACCGCCTCAAGGGCGAGCAGGTCGACGCGGTGATCGCGGACTCGGGCCTGGTGCCGGTGGCCGTGGAGGGCTGGTCCAAGCCCGCCTGGGCCGACCCTGCGGCATTGGAGACGGCGCCGCGCGGCCGGCATCGTACGACGCTGCTGTCCCCGTTCGACTCGCTGATCTGGGAGCGGGCGCGCACCGAGCGGATTTTCGGTTTCACGCACCGCCTGGAGGCGTATGTGCCGAAGCCGAAGCGGGTCCACGGCTACTTCGCGATGCCGGTCCTGGCCGGGGGGCGGCTGGTCGGCCGGGTGGACCCGGCGCGCCAGGGCCGGACGCTGATCGCCAGGCAGGTGTCGCTCGAGGGCCGCAAGGCCGTCCGTGCGGTGGCGGAGGCACTGCTCGAGGCCGCGAGCTGGGTGGGCTGCACGGATGTGCGCGTGGAGCGGCTGGATCCGGAGGAGCTCCGTGAGCCGCTGTCGGCCGAACTCGCGCGCGGGCTCGCCTGACCCGACCTCGGTCAGCGGATCTCGAGGATCTTCTCCCGCATCGCATACACCACCGCTTCCATCCTGGAGTGCAGCTGCAGTTTCTCCAGGATGTTGCGCACATGGTTCTTGACGGTGTTCTCGCTGATGAACAGCTCCTTGGCGATGTCGCGGTTGTTCATCCCGGTCGCCACGAGCTTCAGTACCTCGAGCTCACGGTCGGTGAGCCGCGGGGCGGGCACGAGCCGCCGCTCGTCGGTGCGCTGGATCATCGACTTGAACTCGGTGAGCAGCTTCGAGGCCATCGACGGGCTGATCTGCGACTGCCCGTCGGCCACGGCACGGATCGCGGTGGCGACCTCGTCGGTGGAGATCTCCTTGAGGAGGTAACCCGTGGCGCCCGCCTTGATCGCGTCGTAGAGGTCGGCCTCCTCGTCGCTGATCGTCAACATGATGATCTTGGCGCTGGGGGCCACCTCCTTGATGGAGGTGCACGCCTCGATGCCGCCGCGCTTGGGCATCCGGACGTCCATGAGCACGATGTCGGGCAGCAGGTCGGCGGCCTTGTCGACGGCCTCCGCACCGTCGCCGGCCTCTCCCACGACCTGGATGTCCTCCTCGGCGGCGAGCACGATCTCGAGGCCACGGCGGAAGAGGGCGTGATCGTCCACCACAAGGACCCTGATGGGCTCCTTGCGGGGGGAGCCCCCGTCCGGTCCCATGGCGACAGCGCCGTCGTCGGCGTCCTCGTCATGCATCGGTCCGAAGCTGTCCGCCATCGTTCCTCCCCCTGAAGGCCGTGGCCTGTGTTCCTGAGGTGCCCGGTCTGTGCTGCCAGGTGGGTCCTTTGCCAACCCATGGCAATGGCCCACCGGTTGGCGTGACCGCCATGATTTCATGCCCGGACGACAACGGGGCGACAGCGCTGTACCGAGGGGGCGCACACGGATGCCCCTGGGGGCGCACGCGCACACCAGGGGCACCGGTCCTGCGGTCACCGGGGAGCATCAGCCGCCGAGCGCACCGCCCGCTTCGGCCGACGGCGGCTGGGCCACCATGGGATCCGTCGAGAGGTGGATGACGCCGTAGTCGTAGGCGTGCCTGCGGTAGACGACGCTCGGTTCTTTCGTCTCGGAGTCGACGAACAGATAGAAGTCGTGCCCGACCAGCTCCATCTCGTAGAGAGCCTGGTCGAGCGTCATCGGGGCCGCAACGTGGGTCTTCTCGCGGACGACGAGCGGGCCTTCACCCTTGACCTCAAGGGAGCCCATCTTCGTCGTCGGCACGCCGTCCGACTCTTCTTCTTCCCTGACGAGCGTGCCGTCCCCGTTGAGCGTCGCCGCACCGGGGACGCGGTCCGCCACCTCGGCTGCCGAGAGCCTGCCGGTACCGCGCCGCGTGTGCCGCTTGTCGTGCTGCTTGCGCAGCCGCGCCTCCAGCTTGTCGGCCGCCATGTCCAGTGCTGCGTACGGGTCACTGGCCGCGGCCTCCGCTCGGATCACCGGACCGCGGGTACGGAGAGTGATCTCCACCCTGTCGCTGCGGTCGGCCTGTCGGGGGTTGGGCTCCTTGGACACCTCGACGTCGAGGCTGATCACCTTGCCGTCGAGCTTCTGGATCTTCTCCAGCTTCAGCTTTTCGGCCACGTGCTTCCGGAACCGCTCGGGCACCTCTGTCTTGCGGCCCTTGACGACGATGTCCACGCAGAACTCCGTTCCCGGATCGCTCCGCGTCGGCGCGGAGCATCTCCCTTTTGCACCAGGCTCCGGGATGCCCCGGGAGCCTCGGACTCGGTGACTTCCACCTCCTCCTCCCCCATGGGCAAGATCTCCACCCCGCCGGCCGGGTGATTACAGAAAAACCCCAAGGCACGGCATATGGATATGCGAGGGACGGCGCCTGCCATTCCTCACACCCGAACATATCTCGCCCGGACGGATGTCGTCACCCTCTACCGCGACGTACCTCCATTCAGGTGAATTAACCCGGTTACTTCCTGCAACGACGCATGTTGTCGGTCGGTTCCGGATTATTCGAAGGAATCGGGGGTGGCAGCGACAACGGCGGCGCTGATCACGTTCACCGGTGCGCTCCTCCGGAGCATTACCCCGGCCACTCCCGTCGATACTCCTCCGTTTCTTCCGCTACCGCCGTCTCTCGCCGCCCGGTCCGGTCCACGCGTCACCCCTGCCCTGCCCAGGCCATCCACCCAGGCGGCGCGGACGGCCCGCGCAGCCTCCGTCAGCGATGCGCCGGTCGTCATGAGGTCGTCCACCAGGACGATCCGGCCGCCTGCCCGCAGCAGCCGTCCGCCCCCGGCAGCCACTTCCAGGGCTCCCGTGAGATTGGCGAGCCGCTGCCGGGAGTTCAGCCCCGACTGATCAGCCACCGGGCGCCGTTGGCGCAGTACGGCCAGCACCCTGGCGGGAATCCCCGCGCGGCGCAGCTCGCCGGCCGCGGCGAGCGCGATCCGCCGCGCGGGATCGTGCCCCCGCGCTCGCACAGCCCGCCGCGCCGACGGCACGGGCACCAGTAGCAACGGCCCGCACTCCCTGCCACCGGCCCACCCGGCGACCTCCGCACCGGCCCGCTCACGCCCGGCCCACCCACACGTCACATTTTCTTCGCCCCCTCCGTGCACGCATCCCGCAGCCCTCTGCGCTTCCCTTACTCCGGCGTTCACCGCGCCCGCCAGCGCCTCGCCCAGCGGCCGTGCGAGGCCCAGCGCGCCCCGCTCCTTGTGCGCGAGCAGCACAGCCCGCACCGCGTCCCCGTACGGAGCCGCCGCGTGCACCATGGGCAGGCCCTCCGGCTCCGGCACCGGCCGCACCCGGCACGGAGCACGACCGCACAACGCCCCATGGCACTGCGTGCAGAGCGCCGTACGCGGCCGCCCACAGCCTCCGCACTCGGCCGGCAGCACCAGGTCGCCGAGGTCCTGCCACCACCCCCGCATGCAGTCCACTGTGCCCCTGCGGAGACGGGGCTGCCACCCCTGTGGAAAACCCCGGGTAACCCCTGTGGGCAACCGGGGCGCCGCCAGCGCCAGGGACGCCCCGATCGGCCTCTCCGCCTGGCACCAGCTCTTCGCGGCCGGGCGTGTCGCCCGCGCCCGGCCGAACCGGACAACGCTCCGGGCTACCCCGGATAAACCGGCGCCGTCCCGTCCTCGACCACGGTCTGCCAGGCCGCCCCCGCCGGCAGCCGGACGATCCCGTCGTCCGAGTGCGCCACCAGCGGCAGCCGGTCGTCCTCCGAGGCGGCGATCTCCTTCACGCCGTTCAGGCCGGGAAGCACTCCACCCGAAGGCGTCAGACCATCGCACTTGACGTACCGGATCTGCTGCACGCCGCCGGACTCACGCCCGACCACGACGAGGCGGCTGCCGCCCGCCCACGACATGGCCGTGACCTCCATCTGCGGTGCTGCCGGGCGCATTCCCACGACCGACACCTCGGGTCGCCCACCGGACCCGGCGCGGCGCTCGACCCGCCCGATCCGCAGGGACGTCCTGCCGTCCTCCTTCACGAGCAGCGCGACCCGTACGCCGTCGGCTGCCACCCGCACCGCCTCGATCCGCCCGCCGTCGAGCCCTCGTGTGCGCACCTCGATCGGGTCCCCTGCGCCCTTCTCCAGCAGAAGCAGTCTCGGGTCCTTCGGATTGCGGTCGGCCACCCACAGGTCGCCCCGGCCGTCCCAGCTCGGCGTCGTCAGCCGGTCGTTCTCCGACTTGGCCCTGCTCGTCACCACCGGATCCCCGAGCGAGGCGCCCGAGGCAAGCGATCCGACGAACAGCGAACGCCCGTCCAGTGACACACCGGCCGCCCGCTCCTCGTCCCGCGACACGGCCACTGATCGCAGCGTCTGATCGCCGTTGCCCAGCGGGCCCGGCACTGGCTCCGGCTTGGATCCCGCTCCCTTGCCGCTGCCACTGCCGAGCATCCGTACCAGTCGGTGCTTCTCATCGAGGAAGTACTGGTGGTAGTCGGGGTGGCCGGCGGTGGGCTGCGGCGCGATGCTCTCCGCCTGGTCCTCGTCCAGCACGCACAGCTGTGACCCGTCCGAACGCTGCAGCTCGACCTCGTCGACGCCTGACGCGGTCAGATCGTCGATGGTGAACAGAAGCTGCGCGGCCATCTCCGTGCACTGCACCTGCCCGACGTGGTCGGCCGTGTGGTTCAACGGGACCTTCAGCCTGTTCTGGTCGTCGGGCGACAGCGATTTGGTGCCCTTCCTCAGCTGCGTATGGCTGGGGAAGCGCGACCGAACCACCGGTGCCAGCCAGCGCGTGGGCCCTGCGAGGAGCGCCTTCACGGTCTGCGTCAGCGGGTCGATCTGCCCGCGTACGTAGACCGGATCCGCGACGAGCTGCCGCTGTGCGTCGCTGTCGGACGACGAGTCCGACGCGAAGTAGTACTTGTCGACCGGCTGGTAGATCCGCTGAAAGTCGGAGTCGCCGAGGACGACACCCTCCGGCGGCATGTCGATGCGCCACTCCCGGCCCTCGGAACCGTCCACCTGGGTGAGGTGCAGCGGCCGGCGGTACGAGCCGTCATCGGGCTTGTAAGCGTGCTGGGAGTCCACTGTCGCGACCTTCTGGCCGGTCAGCGTGTACGTGAGACCGCCCGCGGCGTCGTTGCCGCCGTGGTCCGCGTCCGTGTTCGGGCCGTCGGCGAGCACCACGGTCGAACTGTTCGGGCGCCACTCCTTGGACGCCTTCGCCGTCAGATACTTGCGGGCCACCTCGAACTGCGGGTCGTCGCTGGTCAGCGCCTCAAGGAAGCCCTGAACGATCTCCCCGGGGTTGGCGTTGTCCCGCGGCGGCATGGGGAACACCCGGACCTGCGAGTCCGGTCCCTGCGTGGCCTGGACCGCCCGCACATCGCCGCTGTCCGGCATGGACGCGCAACCCGCCAGCAGGACACCACTGCAGGCCAGGACCAGCCCGGCACTCAGCGGACGCCGCCGACGGCCACGCATGACGCGCTCAGCGCCCACCGAAGGCCTCCCCTTCGCCCACCACGCCCGCCGCGTCGGCGGCGGAATCGATCCGGCTCTCATGCACCCGGCACCACTTCCCCGCTCCCGGCCTCTTCGGACGGTTCGCCCTCTCCGTCCCGACCAGGCGGTTCCCGCCGCGCAGCCGCCGCACCGCCGACGTCCCCCGAGGGCCGCGGCACGACCCGCGCGCCACTCCCGGGAAGCGCTGTCGGATCCGCGGCCGGAGCGGACGAGGGCCCGCCGGCCAGCCCCGGCGGGATCGGCGCGCGCGTAGCCATGGGAGAAGGCGCGCTCCTCCAGCCCCCGTCCCGGTCCAGGGGTGAATGCTGGGCCGGCACCGTCGCCAGCTTGCTGCTGCTCCCGAGGGGCAGCCCGGCGCCGTGCAGACCGCGGTTGCGTCGCGAGTCGTCGGGCTCCAGCGGAATCGGGGAGCCCCGCAACGGCTCGTCCGCGGTACGCGGCAGCGTCAGCCGGAACTGCGAGCCACCGCCCGGCTCGCCCCACGCCTGCAGCCAGCCGCCGTGCAGCCGCGCATCCTCGAGGGCGATGGACAGTCCGAGTCCCGTTCCGCCGGTGGTACGCGCGCGTGCCGGGTCCGCGCGCCAGAAGCGGCTGAAGACCCGGGTCGCCTCGCCGGGCTTCAGGCCCACGCCGTAGTCCCGGACGGCCACGGCGACCGCGCCGCCCGCCACGGCGAGCCGCACCACGACGTCCCTGCCCTCGCCGTGCTCTACGGCGTTGACCACCAGATTGCGCAGCACACGCTCCAGGCGCCGGGCATCGGCCTCCGCCACCACCGGCTGATCGTCGCCCACGATCCGGATGTGGGTGCCCTTGCGCTCCGCGAGCGGCTCGGCCCCGCCGACCACGCGGCGTACGACCTCGCGCAGGTCTATCGGCTCCGCCTCCAGCGCCGCCGCGCCCGCGTCGAAGCGGCTGATCTCCAGCAGATCCGCGAGGAGCGACTCGAAGCGGTCCAGCTGGTCGGCGAGCAGCTCCGCGGAGCGCGCCGTCACCGGATCGAAGTCCTCGCGCGCCTCATGGATGACGTCGGCGGCCATCCGGACGGTCGTCAGCGGCGTGCGCAGTTCGTGCGAGACGTCCGACACGAAGCGCCGCTGCATCCGGGAAAGGTCCTCCAGCTGCTGGATCTTGAGCTGGAGGTTCTGCGCCATCTTGTTGAAGGCCTCACCGAGGCGCGCGATGTCGTCCTCTCCGGTGACCTTCATACGCTCCTGCAGACGCCCCGCGGACAGCCGCTCGGCGATCCCCGCCGCCATCCGTACGGGCGTGACGACCTGCCGTACGACGAGCCAGGCGATGGCGCCGAGGAGCACCACCACGAACAGCCCGGCGGTCGCCAGCGTGCCCTTGACCAGGCTCAGCGACTTCTCCTCCTGCGTGAGCGGGAAGAGGTAGTAGAGCTGGTACGGATCGCCGTGCGGGTCGTTGAGCCGCTTGCCGATGACCAGTCCGGGCTGCGACTCCTGACCGCTCTGGTAGACGATGCGCGTATAGCTCTGGAACGCGCCGGTGCCCTGCTCCACGCGGTCCTGCAGTTCTTCGGGAACGCTGGGCAGCGCGGCCACCCCGCCCGAGATACGGGGGGCACGCGCGCTGGCGTCACCGGACGCGGCCGGGCTGAGCGTGACCACGTCGAAGGCACTCTGGCCGCCGCTGGACAGCTGCTCCACAAGGTTGGTCATCCAGCCCGCCGTGCTCTGCTCGGTACGGCCGTTCGCGGTGCCTGCGTCCTGGTCGCCGCTCGTCGGCGAGGCTGCGTTCTCGGCGGCCTTGAAACCGCCCGTGGCCTGGCTCTGCGACGCCTTCACCTTCGCGTCCAGCAGACCGTTGCGCACCTGCCCGATGACGACGAAGCCGAGCAGCAGGACGACGCCCAGCGACATCAGCAGGGTGGTGGCGACCACCTTGAGCTGGATGTTGCGCCGCCACAGCCGCAACGCGGGCAGCAACGGACGCCGCACCCAGCGCATGAAGAGACGCAGCACGGGGCTGCCCTTCATTCCGCCCTGCAGCAGCAGTCCGCCTTCGAGCAGCCGCGCGAGGCGTGAAGCAGGTGTCTTCCGGTCGACAGGCCGCCCCGAGCGGGCTTCCGGCATCCCGGGCGCCGGAGCGGCACTGTCCCGGGACATATCAGCTGGGTCCGGCCTTGTAACCGACGCCACGCACGGTCACCACGATCTCCGGCTTCTCGGGGTCCTTCTCGACCTTCGAACGCAGCCGCTGCACGTGCACATTGACGAGACGGGTGTCCGCCGCGTGCCGGTAGCCCCACACCTGCTCGAGCAGCACCTCACGGGTGAACACCTGCCAGGGCTTGCGGGCCAGCGCCACCAGCAGATCGAACTCCAGCGGAGTGAGCGCGATCGACTGACCGTCCCGCTTCACGGAGTGACCGGCCACGTCGATGACCAGGTCGCCTATGGCGAGCTGTTCCGGCGCCGGCTCCTCGGACCTGCGCAGCCGTGCCCGGATACGGGCCACGAGCTCCTTCGGCTTGAACGGCTTCACGATGTAGTCGTCGGCACCGGACTCCAGTCCGACCACCACGTCCACGGTGTCGCTCTTGGCGGTGAGCATCACGATCGGCACGCCCGACTCCGCCCTGATCAGGCGGCACACCTCTATGCCGTCCCGGCCGGGCAGCATCAGGTCGAGGAGCACCAGATCGGGCTTGGTCTCACGGAAGGCGGCCAGCGCCTTGTCGCCGTCCGACACGAACGCCGGCTCGAAACCTTCTCCACGCAGCACGATGCCGAGCATCTCGGCCAGTGCGGTGTCGTCGTCGACGACAAGGACTCGTCCCTTCATAAACGACATCATCCCATTCTCGTAACAGTCATCGGCGCGCTGGTGAGAGAGGTCACTGGCCTGTGACGTTAGTCGTACCCGACCGTCACTGTCTGCCCCCGTCCGCCGATGTTGATGTCAGTAACGGATGCCAGGAGGGGAGTTTCCGCGCGCTCGCCGTCCGCTACGTAGCCACCGTGTGCTCTGCGCGACCCGCGCTCCACCGTCACCGGACCGTCCGCTTTTCGGGTTTTCAGGCGGGTTGATCGGTCGGAGTGGGTCTCGTTTCGTCCCGGCAATGACCAGCGTTGACACGCCGTGACTCCCCGCTGCGTACCGTGGCGTCCGCTGACGTTGCCGTCAGACTGCCGTCAGACTCCGTCGGCCTGCCCGCATCCGGCAGTTGGAAGTGGCTCGATCGGACTCCGGCATCATCCAATTAGCTAATCGTTACGTGGCGTGACTTGGCACAGGTCGGCCAGACCCTCGGCTGTCACGGGCGACACGGCCCCCTGCTCGGTGACGATCGCTGTCACCAGTCCGGGCGGCGTCACGTCGAATGCCGGGTTGTACGCCTGGGTTCCCAGGGGTGCCACGGCGATACCGCCTCCTGCCTCCGTCCCGGCCATCGGTGCCTCCGGCGCCATGACCTCCGTCACCTCATGACCGGCCCGCTGCTCCACCTCTATGGAGGCACCGTCCGGGGTGTCCAGGTCCACGGTCGTCACGGGCGCGACCACGATGAACGGCACATGGTGGTAGCGGGCAAGCACCGCGAGCGGATAGCTCCCCACCTTGTTCGCCACCGAACCGTCCGCCGCGATGCGATCGGCGCCGATGAGCACCGCGTCCACCTCACCCGCCGCGAACAGCGACCCCGCCGCGTTGTCCGTGAGCAGCGTGTACGGCATACCGCTGCGCGCCGCCTCGTACGCGGTGAGCCGCGCGCCCTGCAGCAGCGGCCGCGTCTCGTCGACCCACAGCCTGCGCAGCCGCCCTGCCCGGTGCGCCGCCAGCGCCACCGCGAACGCCGTGCCCTCCCCACCCGACACCAGCGCGCCCGTGTTGCAGTGGGTCAGGATCCGGTGATTGCCGCCGGACAGCAACTCGTCGAGCAGCGCCAGCCCGTGCCGGGCCATCTGCGCGCTCGCCTCGGCGTCCTCCTTGTGCAGCGCCTGCGCTGCGGCAAGCGCGGCCGCGGCGGCCTGCCCCTGACTGCCGCCGTCGGCGATTGCGGCCCGGTATGCCGCACGGGCCCTGCCCACCCCGTACGCGAGGTTCACCGCGGTGGGCCGTGCGCTCGCCAGGGCGTCGGCGGCCTCGTCCACGTCGAATCCGCGTACGGCGGCGAGCGCGACACCGTACGCCCCCGCGATGCCGAGCAACGGTGCGCCGCGCACGGCGAGCGTCCGGATCGCCTGCACAAGAGCCGGGGCATCGGTGCACACCAGCTCGACTTCCTCAGCCGGCAGCCTGGTCTGATCGAGAAGGACCAGTACGGGACCCTCCGGTGGTTCTTCCCATCGGATCGCCGGCGTCTGAGAGGGCCTTTGTTCCTCACGGGGTTGCGCGTACTGATCAGCCATTCGACCAGTCTGCCCCTTACCCGGCGGACAATTGAAGGTGTGCAGCCTAGAAGGTGCTTGGTCCGCCCGGTCCACCGCCGGACGCACCGTGGCACGATGGCTGCCAACCTGCCGCCGCAACCGCGGACGGGCACCGTGAAGGAGCGACGATGAACGACACTCCGGGCTGGGCCTCGCCCGGATCTGCCCCCTCCGACGGACAGGAACCGGACGCCTCCCGCCCCACCGACGCCGCCACCGGAAAGAACGACCCGGCGGGTCCGGCGGACGACAAGCGCCCCGCCTCGAAGTGGTCCAAGGAGCAGCCCCCGCCCGGCCGGTGGTCCGCTCCCGGTCCGCAGAGCTCCGATCAGCCGCCGCCACGCGCGGGGTCCGGCTGGGGCGGTCAGCAGCCTCCGCGCGCGCCCGGCGGTTACGGCGGCGGCGCGGGCAACGGCTGGGGCGGCAACTGGGGCGGTCCTCCGCCCGCGGCCAAGCCCGGCGTCATCCCGCTGCGCCCGCTCGGCGTCGGCGAGATCCTCGACGGCGCCGTCTCGACCATGCGTACGCACTGGCGCACGGTGCTCGGCATCTCCCTGGCCGTGGCCGTCGTCACCGAGATCGTGGTCGTGCTGCTGCAAGGACTGGTCCTGGACGACAGCAGCACTGCCGCCTTCAACGACCCCAATGCCAGCCTGGACGAGGTCACCCGGGCGCTGGGCGACGCCCTGCTGAACTCCGGCGTCGTCGTGCTGATCAGCATGCTCGGCACGATCGTCGCCACTGCCCTGCTCACGACCGTGACCAGCCGCGCCGTGCTCGGCAAGTCGGTCTCCATCCAGGAAGCCTGGAGGGACGCCCGGCCACAGCTGCTGAAACTGTTCGGCCTGACTTTCCTGCTGCCCCTCATCGCCCTCGCGATCGTCGGCGTCGGCGTCCTGCCCGGCCTCCTCGTCGCCGTCGCGGGAGCCGCCGAAGCCGGTTCCGCGCTGGCTGTGCTGGGCGCGCTCGCGGCCGCGGTGGTCGCCCTCTGGCTGATGGTCCGCTTCTCGCTCGCCTCGCCCGCCTTGATGCTGGAGAAGCAGGGCATCGTGAAGTCGATGAGCCGCTCGGCCAAGCTGGTGCGCGGCGCCTGGTGGCGGGTCTTCGGCGTCCAGCTGCTCGCGACGATCATCGCCAACATCGTGGCGTCGATCATCGTGATCCCGTTCGCCCTCCTCGCCGGCGCATTGAGCGGCAACGGAATCACCGGTTTGTTCGACAGCACGGCCGGGGACGTCGGCTGGACGTTCCTCATCATCAGCGGCATCGGCTCCGTGATCGGATCCACGCTCACGTTCCCGATCACCGCCGGGGTGACCGTGCTGCTCTACATCGACCAGCGGATCCGCCGCGAGGCCCTCGACCTCGAACTCGCCCGCGCCGCAGGCGTCCAGGGGTACGCTCCCGGCGCACCAGGGACACGAGGGAGCTGATGCAGTGAGCGCGACGGGGGGAGTTCTCAAGGCTGCTCTGTTGCTGCCACGCGGCGACGACGAACCGCCTGTGACGATCCCGCGAGATCCCGCGCGGAAGGCAGCCGAGCGTGAGCTGTCCCGGCCGATGTACCACGAGAACGACCCCAGCCTGCTGCGACGGGCCCTGAACGCCTTCTGGGACTGGGTCGACGGCCTCCTCAGCGCTGCCTCCGGCGCGACACCCGGCGGCGGCGTCGGCCTCTTCGTGATCGCGCTGGCCGTCGTCGCGCTCATCGCCGCACTCTGGTGGCACCTCGGCACGCCGCGCCGCGTACCCGCTTCGTCAGCGCCGCTCTTCGACGACAAGCCGCGCAGCGCGGCGGACCACCGAGCAGCCGCCGAAGCGCATGCGGCCCAGGGCCACTGGAGCCAGGCGCTCCAGGAGCGGATGCGTGCCGTCGTCCGCTCCCTGGAGGAACGGGCCCTGCTCGACCCCCGCCCCGGCCGCACCTCCGACGAGGCCGCCGCAGAAGCCGGCCGGGTCCTGCCCGCCCACGCCGACCGGCTACGCGCCGCTGCCCGCGAGTTCGACGACGTCACGTACGGCGGCCGCACCGCGGACGAGCAGGCGTACCGCCGCGTCTCCGATCTCGACCGCGACCTGGAGCGCACCAAGCCGGTTCTCGCCACCACGGCAGAGAGCCCGGCGACGGCAGGGAGCGTCACCAACGCCCAGGACACGCCCCACAGCACCACCCACCACGGGGCCGCCGAATGACCGAGGCCACCCTTTCGCCCACCTCGGTCTCGCCCACCGTCCGCCAGCGGTGGACCCGCGCCCGAGGCGTCGTGCTCGCGATCGTGCTGCTCCTCGCTGCCGCGGTCGCACTCGCCGTACTCCGCTCCGGGGACCGGCACGGCAGCCTCGACCCCCGCTCCGCCGACCCCTACGGAAGCCGGGCCGTCGCCGAACTCCTCGCCGACCGGGGCGTGTCCACGCGTGTCGTGACCACCGCCGACCAGGCCCGGGCCGCCGCAGGCCCCGACATCACCCTCCTCGTGACCGCGCCCGATCTGCTCACCGGCCGCCAGAAACGCGAGCTCCGCGCCGCCACCGCCGACTCCGGCGGCCGCACCATCCTGATCGCCCCCGGCGATCCATCGCTCGGCACGCTGGTCCCGCACGTCACGGCAGATCCCACGCCCAGCTTCGACTCGACGCTCTCCCCCGGCTGCGACCTGCCCGCAGCCCGCCGCGCGGGCAATGCCGACACCGGCGGCATGCGGTACACGACGACCGCGCCCGACGCCGACCGCTGCTACCCCGCCGACGGTCTCCCCACACTCGTGCGCATCCCGGCCGCCGACGGCACCGGCGACACCGTTGTGCTCGGCGCCCCCGACATCCTCTACAACGACCGCCTCGACGAGCACGGCAACGCCTCGCTCGCCCTGCAACTCCTCGGTTCCCGCCCCCACTTGGTCTGGTACCTCCCCTCCCTCTCCGACGACACCGCCACCGACGCCGGCGACCGCAGCTTCTTCGACCTGATCCCTTCCGGCTGGCTCTGGGGCACACTGCAGCTCGCCATCGCCGCCGCCGTCGCCGCCCTGTGGCGCGGCCGCCGCCTCGGCCCCCTCGTCCCCGAACGCCTCCCCGTCGCCATCCGCGCCTCCGAAACCGCCGAAGGCCGCGCCCGCCTCTACCGAAAGACGAACGCCCGCGACCGCGCGGCCGCAGCACTCCGCGCCGCCACCCGCACCCGCCTCGCACCCCTCCTCGGCGTACCCCCCACGCAGGCGCACACCCCCGAGGCGCTCCTCCCGGCCCTGTCCGCCCAACTCCACGGCGGCGGACGGGACCTGCACACGCTTCTCTTCGGGTCGCCACCCCGCGACGACGCAGCCCTCATCACCCTCGCCGACCAACTCGACGCCCTCGAAGGAGAGGTACGCACTTCATGATGGACCCGACCACTGACAACGCCGGGCACGCAGAGGATCCGGGCAGCGCCCGAGCGTCCCTGGAGGCCCTGCGCACCGAGATCGCCAAGGCCGTGGTCGGCCAGGACCCCGCTGTCACCGGCCTCGTCGTCGCCCTGCTCTGCCGCGGCCACGTCCTCCTCGAAGGCGTCCCCGGCGTCGCCAAGACCCTTCTCGTACGCGCACTCGCGGCGGCCTTGGACGTAGACACCAAGCGTGTCCAGTTCACCCCGGACCTGATGCCCAGTGACGTCACGGGCTCACTGGTCTACGACGCGCGCACCGCGGAGTTCTCCTTCCAGCCAGGCCCTGTCTTCACCAATCTCCTCCTCGCCGACGAGATCAACCGCACCCCGCCCAAGACCCAGTCGTCGCTCCTGGAGGCGATGGAGGAACGCCAGGTCACGGTCGACGGCGTCCCGCGCCCGCTGCCCGAGCCGTTCCTGGTCGCGGCCACGCAGAACCCGGTCGAGTACGAAGGCACATACCCGCTGCCCGAGGCCCAGCTGGACCGCTTCCTCCTCAAGCTCAACGTGCCCCTCCCGTCGCGCCAGGAGGAGATCGGCGTCCTCACCCGCCATGCGGAAGGCTTCAATCCGCGCGACCTGCGCGCCGCCGGCGTACGCCCCGTAGCAGGCCCCGCGGACCTGGAGGCCGCCCGCGCAGCCGTCGCCAAGACGTCCGTATCCCCCGAAATCACGGGCTATGTGGTGGACATCTGCCGCGCCACGCGCGAATCCCCGTCGCTCACTCTCGGCGTCTCCCCTCGCGGCGCGACCGCGCTGCTCGCCACCGCCCGAGCCTGGGCCTGGCTGACGGGCCGCGACTACGTCATCCCCGACGACGTGAAAGCCCTGGCGCTCCCCACCCTCCGCCACCGTGTCCAGCTCCGGCCCGAGGCCGAGATGGAGGGCGTCACCGCAGACTCCGTCATCAACGCGATCCTCGCCCACGTCCCCGTACCCCGCTGAACCGAGGACCCATGGCATTCACCCGACGCGCCGCCCTCCTGGCGGCCCTGGGCACGCTTCCCGTCGGCATCTGGGAGCCCAGCTGGACGGGCATCCTGGCCGTCAACGGTTCCCTGGCACTCGCTTGTGCCTGCGACTTCGCCCTGGCCGCGCCCGTTCGGCGCCTGATCCTGACGCGATCAGGAGACACCTCGGTACGCCTCGGAGATCCCGCGGACGTCACTCTCACCGTCACGAACCCGTCCAACCGTCCGCTGCGCGCCCGCGTCCGCGACGCCTGGCCCCCCAGCAGCTGGCGCCCTGGAGCAGAGGCCCGATCGTCACGCCACACGTTGACGGTCCCGCCCGGAGAACGCCGCCGCGTCACGACCCGCCTCCACCCCACCCGACGTGGCGACCGCCACGCCGACCGGGTCACCGTCCGCTCCTACGGCCCATTCGGCTTGTTCGCCCGCCAGGGCAGCCACAAGGTGTCCTGGACCGTCCGCGTCCTGCCGCCCTTCACCAGCCGGAAGCACCTCCCCTCCAAACTGGCCCGCCTACGCGAACTCGACGGCCGCACCAGCGTCCTCACCCGCGGCGAGGGCACCGAGTTCGACAGCCTCCGCGAGTACGTCCCGGGAGACGACACCCGTTCCATCGACTGGCGCGCCACAGCCCGCCAGTCCACGGTCGCGGTCCGCACCTGGCGCCCAGAACGCGACCGTCACATCCTCCTCGTCCTGGACACCGGCCGTACCTCAGCCGGACGAGTCGGCGACGCCCCGCGCCTTGACGCCTCTATGGACGCGGCCCTGCTCCTCGCCGCACTTGCCTCCCGGGCCGGTGACCGCGTGGATCTCCTGGCATACGACCGCCGCGTACGTGCCCTGGTCCAGGGCCGAGCGGCCGGCGAACTGCTCCCCGCCCTGGTCGACGCCATGGCCCCGCTGGAACCAGAGCTCGTCGAACTGGACGCCCGTGGCCTCACTTCCACGGCTCTGCGCACCGCACCGCGCCGATCTCTCGTCGTCCTGCTCACCAGCCTGGATGCTGCACCCATCGAAGAGGGCCTACTGCCTGTGCTCACGCGTCTCACTCGACGCCACACAGTCCTGGTCGCTTCGGTGGCAGACCCACACATCGCAAAGATGGCGGCCTCGAGAGGATCCGCCGAGGCCGTGTACGAGGCAGCAGCAGCCGCGCAGGCCCAGGCTGAGCGCCGAGCAACGGCCGAACGGCTCATTCGCCACGGCGTCACAGTCGTCGACACGACTCCGGAGGAGCTGGCTCCGGCGTTGGCGGACGCGTACCTCGCCCTTAAGACAGCCGGCCGTCTCTGAGGGAACGCCGTAAGGCGAAGGCGCCCAGAAAAACAGAAAACCCCCGCACCGGAAGGTGCGGGGGTTTTCTCAAAATTTGTTCGGCGGCGTCCTACTCTCCCACAGGGTCCCCCCTGCAGTACC